>CAYVOX010000080.1:0-14503 GCA_964453035.1 uncultured Anaerolineaceae bacterium | reverse complement strand
GCCGCAGCAGTAGTTGGCGCGGCTGTTGCCGGAGCGGTTGTGGGTGCAGCCGCGGGTTTGGTTGGCTCAACCTTCTGGGTCGGCGCCACCGTCGGCGTCTGGCAGGCGGTCAAAATCATACTCGCCAGAACAACCAACGTAACAACAATGAACAGCTTATTCTTCATGTCTTCCTCCTTGGTTTGGTTTGTTATAACGCAGGGGGATTATCCTTTGACAGCCCCTGCGGTTAACCCACGAATGAGTTGTTTGTTGCTGATGACAAACAGGAACATGGTTGGCAGCAGGATTAGAACGACACCTGCCATCACATTGTTGAACAACATCCGCTCCTCGTCCTGCAACAACGCAATCCCAATCTGGACGGTGCGCATGCTCTCGTCGTTGGTGATTAACAACGGCCACAGGTATTGATTGTAGGTTTGTAAAAAGCTGTAAACCGCCAGGGTACCCAGAGCCGGTCTCGCCAGTGGGAGAACGATAGTGGAAAGAAAACGCAAATGGCTGCATCCGTCAATAAATGCGGCGTCATAGAGGTCATGAGGGATCTTCAGGAAGAACTGGCGCAGTAAAAAGGTGCCAAAACCGGTAGCCAAAAATGGAACGGCCAATCCCAGGTAGGTATCCGTCCAATCCAGCGAGCGGATGGTCAGGTAATTTGGAATGATGGTCGCTTCCCACGGAATCATCATTGTCGAAAGAAAAACCAGGAAGAAGAAATTCTTCCACTTAAAATTTATGAACGAAAAAGCATAAGCCGCAAGGCACGCGGTGAAAAGCTGACCCAGCATCACCAGGGAGGATTGGACGATCGAATTAAACAGGTAGCGCGCCAGCGGTGCCTGTTCCAGGGCGCGTTGGAAATTTGTCAATTCAAACGTGCTCGGAAAAAGCTTTGGAGGATACGACGCGATCTCAGAATCATTTAGAAAGCTGATGTTAAGCGTTGAATAGATTGGAAAAAGAATAATCGCCGCTGCCAGTATGAGGATTGCATAAAGGAAGATATTCTTTAGAATTCGGAAAAGTGTCGTTTTCATTCGTAGAATACCTTTCTCTCAACGAAGGCAAACTGGAAAACCGTGAGCACCAGCATAATCAAGAACAGCATGATGGACTGCGCTGCGGCAAACCCGTATTTCCCGTTGAAGTAAAACTCTCGGTAAATCGAGTACACCAGCAAATTCGTTGAATCAATTGGCCCACCGCTTGTCATGATGTGAATGGGCGTAAAGGTTTGAAACGACGCCAGCATATCAACAATGAGCAAGAAGAAGAATGTTGAGGAAAGAAATGGAAGCGTGATGTGGAAGAATTTATTCCAGGAATTTGCGCCGTCAATCATCGCGCTTTCGTAAAGCTCCTCGGGAATACCCTGCATTGCCGCCAGGATAATAACCGTGTTCAGGCCTAACTGTAACCACACCGAGGTCATCGCCACCGACGGCAGCGCCGACGATTCCTTAATGAGCCACTCTACAGGCTGTACCCCCAACAATTCCAGGATGTAATTCAGGTTTCCAATCGTCGGGTGGAACAGATAGAGGAACATAAGTGAAGCCGTGGCGCCTGAGACAGCAATTGTTGATGAGAAGAACGCCCTGAAAATGCTAATTCGCTTCAATCGCAAATTTCCCAGCAGCGCCAGCAACAACCCCAGGAAGATGGTTGTGGGCACAGTGTACAACACAAATAAGGTTGACCGTGAAAGACTGTTGATAAACGTCGAAGTAGTAAACAACCGCTCGTATTGCAGCAACCCGACAAACACCGTTGGTCGCCCAATCGGGTCCGTAAGGTAAGTGCTCAGGGATATGGTTCGTATGAGTGGAATAAACGTGAAGGTGGCAAAAATCAAAAGCGAAGGGAACAAAAACATCATAGCAACCAGAAACTTCTTTGTCTCTCTTTTCTGGATACCCGTTAAATGAAACCCGTTTTTGAGAAATCCCCAGGATGGATTCCCTGGATTACGCCGCGAGATCTCTGTCATGACTGTACCTCGTATATCGAATACGAACTTATGGGGAAAACGCACCAGAATTTAAGTATATTTAGATTATATAGAACATCAAGTAAATTTAGCCAGTCAATTTTTCTGGTGTACCAGATTCAACAGAAAACCGGCACAGAAATGGTTGTTTTCGCGCCGGGTTATCGCCCGTTCGGTCAGGTCTCATCCGCAGCAAGAGAGTTCTTCTTAGCATTTCTCCATCCATAACGCATAGACAGGGGTATTTTTGTTGCAGCGCTGTATACGGGCAATTCCTGAAAAATATCACCGGTCCGTGTTGGTGCGCCTCCCAGTTGGCCTGGTAACCATGTCGGTTGAGGAAGTGAACCAGTTGGTTCAGCCGTTGAATCATCGAACCCGTTGCCCCCACTCTCTTAGCCATCTGTTCACCAAGGACAGCCATTTTTTGCTCGCTCGTCTGCTGTGGTGTTCCCCCAGCCAGCAGGCTTTCCAGAATCAAATCGCACAGTGCGGGGTAATCATTTTCCAGCGCCTCGCGCCGCAAACGGTACAGCTTCACCGGTCTCCCCCTCCCCTCAGAATGTTTTCTGGAAGCAGCTTCAACCAGTTTTTGTTGAACCATCTTCTGGAGATGATACAGCACATTCGCCTTGGTCATCCCCAGGATGCTTGCCAGCTCCAGGCAGGTAGCCTGTTGGTTTTTTTTCAATAATTCCAGAATTCTATCCTCGGTAGGCTTAATGACCATGCTTCCCTCCAAGCTTGATTATAGCTGTAATTACTATTTAATCAAATGTTTATTTACTTAATAATTAACTTGACACAGGTTCTGCCCATGTTAAAATCAAAAAGAACTAAACAGTTGTCGCAGTTTTTCCATCATCGAAGATTATCCCTCAGCCAATCCAGAAAGGCGGTTCAGCATGAGCAATGACTCGGTGAACACCCCGGGGGTCATGATCCCTCCCGAATTACGGCAGCAAGTCACCCTCACCACCCTCGAACGCATCTACAACTGGAGCAGGCGCAACTCGGTTTGGCCGCTCATGTCCGGCCTGGCATGCTGTGCCATCGAAATGATTTGCACTGCCGCCAGCCGCTACGACTTCTCTCGCTTCGGCATGGAAGTTATGCGCCCCAGCCCTCGCCAGGCAGACCTGATGATTGTCTCCGGCACAGTCACCAAAAAGATGATTCCCCAGATTGTCCGCCTCTACAACCAGATGGCCGAACCCAAATATGTGGTTGCTATGGGCGCCTGCGCCTCCGGTGGGGGTCCGTTCAAAGAGGGCTACAACGTTGTCTCTGGAGTGGATAAATTCATCCCCGTAGATGTCTATATCCCTGGTTGCCCGCCCACCCCCCAGGCCCTCATCAATGGGCTTATCACCCTCCAGAAGGTGATTGACCGCGAGCAGATTAAGAAAATGCGCTGGTACCAGAAAGAAACCGGAGCCGAAATTCCCATCCCCGTTCTCGGCCCTGATTTGATGGACCCTCGCAAGTACGCGGAGATTAAAGCCAAAACCACCACGCCAGCGCCGCTCGCCGCCGCCGAATCTTCAGAAGAGCAGAAAGCCGAATAAGGAGCGTTCCGATGAGCGACCAAACCCTGACCACTGATACCGTCCAGAACCTGATTGAACGCTTCCCCCAGGCCGTCCAGGCCGAAACGCGCCCCGGTTACCAGGGCTGCCTGATCCTGCCGGAACACCTCCTCGAAGTAGCAAGATTCTTGCGAGACGATTTGGGCTATGACTATCTCTCCTCCCTCACCGCGGTAGATTACCTGCCCGATAACAAATTCGAGGTGGTTTACCACGCCTACAAAACCACCGGTGGCCCCGCCTTTGTTTTCAGAGTCCAGGTTCACCGCGACCAGGCAGTGGTCCCCTCTCTCGTCTCACTCTATCCGGGCGCTGAATTTCAGGAGCGCGAGGCCTGGGATTTGATGGGCATCCGCTTTGAAAACCACCCAGACTTACGCCGCATCCTCATGTGGGAAGGTTTTGACGGTCATCCCCTGCGCAAAGATTGGAAAGAGCCTTACTACGAAGAGGACGTCAAGCCCTACAAATCCCGCTGGCCCGAAGGGCGCGCCTCACGCATCGAAGACCGCCTGCCCTTTAATGATAACGTCACCTACCCCAATGACTTTGACCCCGAACACTGGGTAGCCGACCACGAAGCCTCCCTCTACCAGACCCTTGAGAAAGTTCGGCAAGCCGGTTCAGGCATTAAAACCGACCGCATCATCGTCAACCTCGGCCCCCAGCACCCCTCCACCCACGGTGTCTTTCGTATGGTGGCAGTCCTGGAAGGCGAAACGGTCGTGGAAATCAAACCGGTGGTGGGTTATCTCCACCGTAATCACGAGAAAATCGGCGAGCGCAACACATTCCTCCAGAACATGCCTTTCACCGACCGCCTGGATTACATTTCTTCCATGAGCAACAACTTTGGCTATGCGCTAGCCGTCGAAAAGCTGATGAACGTCAAGCCCCCTGAGCGCGCCGAGTACCTGCGTGTGATGATGGCGGAGCTCACCCGTATCAGCAGCCACATCATGTCCACCGGCTTCCTGCTCAATGATCTCGGCGCCTATTTCACACCCTCCCTTTATGCGCTTGAGGAACGTGAATTAATTCTGGATATCTTTGAAGCCGTCTCCGGCTCGCGCATGATGTGCAATTACTTCCGCTTTGGAGGTGTGGCTCACGATATCACCGAGGATGTTCTCCAAAAAGTGCGTGAACTCTCTTTCGACCGTCTCCCCCGCAAGATCGAAGAGTTGGATTTCTACCTGACGGATAACGAAATTGTCCGCACCCGCTGTGAAAACGTGGCCGTCCTCACCGCTGAAGATGCGATTGCCTACTCAACCTCCGGTCCCGTGCTGCGCGCCTCCGGTGTGCCCTACGATATCCGCCGCGTCGAACCTTACAGCATTTACGATCGTCTCGATTTTGATGTCATCACCGGCACCAAGGGCGATGTTTACGACCGCTACCTCGTCCGCATGGAAGAGATGCGTCAGAGCGTTCGCATCCTCCAGCAGGTAGTCGAAGATATCCCCCAGGGACCCATTATGACCGGCAACAATACCTATCAGGTGCGCGTTCCCGCCGGCGAATCCTACGGGCGCGTTGAAGCTCCTAAAGGCGAGCTTGGGTACTACGTGATCTCAAACGGTAAAGCCAATCCCTGGCGCTATCACGTTCGCGCCCCATCTTTTGTGAACATCACCAGCCTGGCAAAAATGTGCCGGGGTGGAAAAGTGGCGGATGCCGTTGTTGCCCTCGGCTCTATGGATATCGTCCTCGGTGAAGTTGACCGCTAGCAGGTAAAAAGGAGAAAACATGAACGGACTAGGCATCTTACTCGGTTTAAAGGTTACCCTCACCCACCTGCTTGAAACCTACCTCGAAGACTTGCGCTGGCGCGGCAAACGCTACCGCACCGAAAAGGGCATCAACTTCCGCTCCAGCAGCAAAACACGCGGCGTATTCACCATCCAGTATCCCGAGGAAAAACTTCCCGTACCGGAAGAGTTCCGTTACATCCCCTTCCTGGTGTACGAAGAAGGTCCCAACGGCGAGAAAAACATGCGCTGCACGTCCTGCGGTATCTGTTCAAAAGCCTGCCCCCCACAGTGCATCTACATCACCCGTTCAACCGATCCTGTAACGGGAAAACCCATTCCAAAACCCAAAGAGTTTTTTATCGACGTTGATATCTGCATGAATTGCGGTATGTGCGCAGAATACTGCCCCTTTGACGCGATTAAAATGGATCATGATTACGAAATCGCATCCGTGGATCGCTTCGCCCACCACATCTTCGACCTCGAAAAGCTCGCCAAGCCTGCCTCCTACTATGCTCGCATTCGCCCGATCAACTACGCCCGAGAGGAAGCCATCAAAGCTGAAAAAGCTGCCGCCAAAGCAGCCGCAAAAAAAGCTGAATAGACCTTGATCAAAGATGGAATGAGTGATGTATAATTCGGACACTGAATTGCTCTTTCCGGTTCGGGTGATTCCAACCCTGGAATCGCTTCGCTCCGATGAATGGCAAAAATTCGTCAACCGGTTCACCACCGGGCAGGCCAGCTCTTCCGAGCAAATTGCCTTCGTATTAATGATGGTGCGCATGTCCGGTTGCCTGGCCTGCAACGCCGATTCGTTTCGTGCCATGCGCGGATGCACGCAGTGCGCCAGACAAAACATCCGGCGCTTCAAAGGTAGTGACGCAGAATTACTGGAGTTATTCACTCAATCCCTGCGAGAAGTAAACACTTACCTTCGCAAACGCGCATCAACCAAATAACCTTCTGTCCGGGCGACCGTTCCTGTGAAGGTCTGACCCGGGTTTTCGGTAATAAATTGAGGAATTATCATGACTGACCAGCCCGTCATTGTCGGGATTCGCTTCTCCCGCATTGGCAAAATTTACTTTTTTGATGCCAGCCGCATCCAGGGGGTGCGTATTGGCGACCCTGTCATTGTAGAAACCAGCCGAGGATGGCAAATTGGCGAAGTGGTTCAGTTTGTCTCTGAGGCGCAAAAGCCCCCTGAAGGCTCCTGGAAACCCGTGGACCGCCGCGCCACGCCGCGTGATTTGCTGTTGCGCCAATCCTGGCAGCAAAAAGAGGTAGAGGTCATTGCCGCATGCCGGCACCGTGCCACTGAAATTCGTCTAAATGGTATTAAAATCATTGCTGCCGAGTACAGCTTCGATGGCTCACGCCTTTCGATTTTATTCAGCAGCGAGACCGATGAAAAAGCCGAGTTAAAATCACTCCGCCAGGATATGCAAAGGCAATTCTCGCCATCCCAGGTGGAACTGCGCCAGATTGGCCCCCGCGATGTTGCCAAGCTGCTCGGCGGCATGGGCGCCTGCGGCCTTGAGATGCGCTGCTGCGCTCAATTCCTCACCGAATTCAGTTCCATATCAATTAAGATGGCCAAAGAACAGGGCATCTCGCTCACCCCGACCGAGATCACCGGCATCTGCGGCCGGTTGCGCTGCTGCCTCATCTATGAATACGAACACTACGTAGCGGCCCGCGCTGAATTACCCAAGCGCAACAAGCGCGTCATCACCCCCAAAGGTGAAGGAAAGGTGGTTGAGGTTTTCCCACTCCGCCAGGCCGTCGCTGTAGAAATCCCCGAATTGGGTGTTCGTGAATACGCAAAAGATGAAATCCAGCCAGCGGACGAGTTGGAAGCTCTCCAGAAGAAAGCTCAAAATCCCTGTCCCGGGGGTGAAGACTGCCCGGATAGATCCAAAAACGGCTAGCGACCCTTAGGCGCTTCAAGGTTTCCAACCAATGTCAAATCCGGAGTGAACTTGCCGCATAACTTTTTCCGTCAAGGGTAGAGGAGAAACAAACGTACATGGTCAGTTTTGATGAGGGCTGGAAAACGCCTCAACACATCCTGGTCATCCTGGCTCACCCGGATGACCCTGAATTTTTTATGGGCGCTACCATCGCCCGCTGGACAAGCCTGGGACACCAGGTGACCTACTGCCTTCTCACCCGCGGCGACAAAGGCTCCAACGATCGTTCGGTTAATCCCCAGGATCTGGCTGCTCTTCGCGAACGCGAGCAGGCCGCAGCTGCCAGCGTTCTTGGCGTCCAGACAATCCAGTTTCTGAATTACCTGGATGGCTGCCTCATCCCTTCTATGGAACTACGCAAATCGGTAGCCCGCGCTGTCCGCCAGGTTCGTCCCGATATCCTCATCTCCTGCGACCCTACCAATTACTTCCCCAACGAAACCGGCATCAACCATCCCGACCACCGCGCAGCCGGTCAGGTGGTCGTTGATGGCTATTTTCCTGCTGCAGGCAATGTTCACTACTTTCCCGAATTGCTCACCGAAGGATTAGAACCGCATTCCGTCAAGGAAATCTGGCTCACCGTTACCTCCGTCCCCAACACCACCATTGATGTCACCGCCTTCTGGGATCTTAAAATCAGAGCCCTCAAACACCACATCAGCCAGATTGGCGACCCGGCCAAACTTGAGGAGCGTATTCGCGCACGCCACACCCCCGATTCCACCCTCGAAGCTCCGCGTTACGAGGAAAAATTTCGCCGCTTCATCTTCATGAGGTAACCTATGTCAAGCATTTTTTCCGAAGCGCAAGATTTGTTGGAATACTCCCGCCGTCTGCGCCGCGATTTTCACCTCCACCCAGAGTTGGGGTTCCAGGAAGTGCGCACCGCGGGAATTGTGGCCGCAGAGTTGCGCCAGCTTGGCCTGGAGGTCACCACCGGTGTTGGAAAAACCGGTGTCGTGGCTATCCTCAAAGGTACTGGTCCCGGTCCGGTCGTCATGCTTCGTTTTGATATGGACGCCCTCCCCATCCAGGAACAAACCAGCGCCGAGTATGCCTCTCAGAATGCCGGTGTTATGCATGCCTGCGGACATGATGGGCACGTTGCCATCGGCCTCACGGTAGCCCGCCTGCTCCACCAGCGCCGCCACCAATTCAAAGGAACCGTCAAGTTCATCTTCCAGCCTGCAGAAGAGGGCATGGGCGGCGCTGAGAGTATGATTGCCGACGATGTCCTCGAAAATCCTAAACCCGAGGTCTGCTTTGGTGTTCATGTCTGGAATGAGCGCCCCCTCGGGTGGGCCGCTGTCTCATCTGGTCCCTTCATGGCCGGGTCTGAAATCTTCACCATTCACCTTACCGGTCGCGGTGGTCACGGTGCCCTGCCCCACACCACCATTGATCCCGTCCTGGCAAGCGCTCAAATCATCTCAGCCCTGCAGAGTATCGTCTCGCGAAACATTTCGCCCCTCCAGGCTGCGGTTGTTACGGTTGCTGTAGTTAAAGCAGGTGATGCCTTTAACATCATCCCGCATACCGCCGAATTACGCGGCACCATTCGCACATTTGAACCCGAAGTGCGCGAAAAGGTGATTGCTCGCTTTCACGAGGTGGTCAACGGCATCGCCGCCAGCACGGGATGCCAGGCTTCCATCGAGATGCAAGCCCTCACCCCGGCAGTCATCAACGATCCGGTCGTCGCTCTCAAAGCCGCTGCAGCCCTGGCCGTTGATTTACCCGATCTTAAGATTGAAACGACGTTCAAATCAATGGTCTCTGAGGATATGGCCTATTACCTCCAGAAAGTTCCCGGAGTCTTCTTTATGATTGGCTCTGCCAATCCCGCCAGGGGACTCGCTTTTGGCCACCACCACCCGCGCTTCGATTTTGACGAAGCTGCCCTGCCCATTGCCTCCGCAGTGGTTGCCTCAGCAGCGATTCAGGCGCTCCAACAACCGTGAAATCTGTATAATAGAAACAAACTTGCTTCCGGGAGGTTATAAATGCGCACGCGACGTTTTGGACGCACCAATCACATGAGCACCCTCGCCATTTTTGGCGCTGTCGCCCTTGGCAGGCTCGACCAGGCTGAGGCGGATCGGGCAATGCAAAAAGTGCTGGATGCCGGCATCACCCACATTGATATTGCCCCATCTTACGGCGAAGCCGAGCTTCGCATGGGTCCCTGGATGCCGCATTACCGCAATCGCTTCTTCCTGGGCTGCAAAACCACCGAGCGCTCCAGCACCGGCACCGCCGCTGAACTGCGCCGTTCCCTTCAATACCTGCAAACTGACCATTTTGACCTCTACCAGCTGCATGCGGTCAAAACGTTTGAGGAACTGGATCAGACAACCGCCAAAGGCGGCGCCCTTGAAGCTGCCATCGCCGCCCGCGATGAAGGCCTAACGCGCTTTATTGGCATCACCACCCACGGCATTGATGCGCCCCTGGTGCTTTCAGAGGCGCTGCGCCGCTTCGATTTTGATACCGTTCTCTTCCCGATTAATTTCGTCCAATATGCCAACCCGGTGTACCGCCAGAATTGTGAAGAGCTATTGCGGGTTTGCCAGACCAAAGATGTGGGTACCATGATAATTAAATCCATCTGTAAACGCCCCTGGGGAGACCGCGAACGCACCTACCATCCCTGGTACGAGCCTTTTGACGAACCAGAGATGATTCAAAAAGCTGTCAATTTCGCCCTCTCCCAGCCTGTCACTGGCATTTGCACCGTCGGCGATTACCGTCTCTTCCCTCTCGTCTTTGAAGCTTGTGAAAAGTTCTCCCCTATGACTCAATCCCAACAAGAAGAACTGATCGGCACCGCCCATGCCTATGAACCGCTGTTCGCCTGAGGTGTCCGCATGAATTTTGAAGACCAGTTGGATGTTTATCTGCGCGCGCGCTTCCCCCTGGTGATTCTCATCACCACGGAAGAAGAACGCGCCCTCAACACAATCAAGAACCTTTGTGAGCGAACTCAACGCGCCCTGCTTGGCTGGGATTCTGCCGATGGCTTCATCTGGCTCACGCAAAACAACTCCGCGCCTCCATCGGCAAAGGATCCGCTCACAGCCCTTGAACAGATAGATAAATATGCCACACCGAATACTGTATTCATTTTGAAGGACTTCCACGACGCCTGGAACAATCCCACCATCAAGCGTAAGCTTCGCAGCGTTTCTCAACACCTCAAGTTTACCCGCAAGTATATCTTCATCACCACGCCCACATCCAAGCTCCCTGATGAGCTCAAAGACGAAACCGTCCTCATAGAATATCCCCTGCCCAAGGTAGCTGAACTGGAAGAGGTGCTCAAAAAACTCACCCAGACACCTGGCGTCAAAAACAAGCTCACCCCGCTCGGCCAGGAAAAAATGCTCCAGGCCACCCTCGGACTCACCGCTTCCCAGGCTCAGCGCGTTTTTGCCAAAGCCATCGTCACCGATGGCGTCCTAGACGACCGCGATATTGACCTGGTCACCGAGGAAAAGAAGCAAATTATCCGCGAAAGCGAGGCGTTGGAATTCTTCTCCGTCACCGAAACCCCCGATGATGTTGGCGGTCTCGGCGTGCTCAAGGAATGGCTCAGATTGCGCGAGCGAGCCTTCACGCAGGATGCCCGCAATTATGGCCTGCCCGCGCCAAAAGGCATCGCCCTTATCGGCATTCCCGGCACCGGTAAATCCCTCACCGCCAAGATGATTGGTGGTCTGTGGCGTATCCCCTTGCTGCGCCTGGATGTCGGCGCTCTCTTTGGTAGCCTGGTCGGCGAATCTGAAGAACGGGCTCGCCGCGCCCTGCGCCTGGCAGAGACCGTTGCCCCCTGCATCCTCTGGATTGACGAAATGGAAAAAGCCCTTGCCCACGGCGGTCTGGATTCCGGCACCAGCACGCGCGTCTTTGGCACCATCCTTACCTGGATGCAGGAAAAATCAGCCCCGGTCTTTGTGGTGGCGACTGCCAACGATATCGCCAGCCTCCCACCCGAACTGCTCCGCAAGGGCCGTTTTGACGAAATTTTCTTCCTCGACCTGCCCTCCGAAGAGGAGCGCAAAGAAATTTTCAGCGTCCACCTCCGCAAGCGCCGCCGCATCCCCCAGGATTACGCTCTCGACGAACTCTCAAAAGCCTCGCAGGGCTACGTCGGATCAGAGATCGAGCAGGCCATCATCGACGCCATGTACCTCGGCTTTAACGATGGTCAGCGCGAATTCACCACCCAGGATATCCTCAGCGCGGTTCAAAAACAGGTTCCTCTTTCTGTTTCCCAGCGTGAAACGATCCAGACCCTTCGAAACTGGTTGCGCGAAGGCCGCGCTCAATCCGCCTCATATCGAGAGATCGAAGAAGCCGCCAATAGTTTCGTTCAGATTCAACTGGATATCCGCCAGAAGCCCTGACACCGTCAAGCATGCCTGGTTTAACCGTTCAGGACTCCGCCAAGCCCCTTAACCGCCTCAAATCCTGGGTGCTTGGTCATTCTCTCCCCATCATTGGCAAGCCGCTTCGCCGCGCGCTGCTCCAATCCCTTCAGACTGCTGCCCTCGCCGGTGACGTTGATGCCGCCCGAACCCTCATCCGGGCCTGGCTTCATGCAGATGAACCTTCCTGGTCCGCGGAGCTTTCAGCCAGGCTCTCGCAGCTTGCCCATCCCTCGACAACCGATGCCTTCTGGGAATTTTGGGCTACCACCCGCCAGTCCTTTCTCCTTGAATGTGCCAGCCGCCAGAAGAAATCCGCCTCGCCCGCGTCCCCCGCCCACATCCTCAGCCTGCTGGTGTTGGAGCAATTTGAGGCGCTTAAAAACCTCAAACACACGCAGGTTCACCCCCTGATTCAACTTCTCCATGACCCAGATACCTCCCTGCAAGTCAAAGCACAGCGTGCCCTCGCATCCCTGGGACGCGAAGATAGCATCCAGGAGCTTTGCCGTGAATGGCTGCGTTCCAGGTCGCCCGGGTTGGCAGCTGTTATCGCTCAGGCAGGTTACCAGCCTTCCGAGCCCCCACACCTCAGCATACTGATCGCCCTCAAGTTCAACCACCCGCAAGTGATTCTACAAGCCGCAGCCGACCAGGTTGAACCGCTCCTCCAGGCCTGTCAGGATCTGGACCCAGAGATTGCCCTTCGCGCTCAAAAAGGCCTTCACACGCTGCAAAACGCGGAAAGCATCACCGCATTATGTGAAATCTGGGCTTCCTCCCGCAATCCCTTTCTGGGTCAGGTTCTCGTAAGCGCCCGTTACCTGGCTGCCAGACCCTTTCCCCTGCGTTTATTGACCGCATTAAAATCCAATCGGCTTGATATCTCAGGCGGCATCGCGTCAGCGCAACTAGGCATACTCCTCGCCTTGCTCAAGGACCCTGACCCACAAATCGCAACCAACGCCCGCCTTGCGCTTGAGAATCTCACCAATCCGGAAACGCAGGCTGCCTTTTGCCAGATTGTTTTGGATACAGAAGATGAATTCTTGCGTGAAGTTGCGATAAAGGCTGCCTATACGCCGCCTGAATTGGATAAACGCGCCCTGTTTCTTTTCCTCACCCGCCAATGGCAGGCTTATGACAGCTTTGACTTCGACCGCCGCCATTTACGCCTGGTTTATGCCGCTGCCCCGCCTGCCTTGCGCCAGCGCATCTCCTCGCTCGTTCAACAGATAGGCCGCACCGATTACCTTAACATCCTGTCTGACCTGGATGTGCATCAGGTGTCCGCCTCGCCCGAGGATGCCCAGGTTCTATTTCGTATCCTCACTGCCAACCAGGAATGGGATAAACTCTGGCGCTTGCTCGGCTGGGTTGACCTTCCCACCTCGGTTGAAGTTCTCCGCGCGCTCGCCAGGTCCGGCTGGAAACCCGCCCACGACCGACAGGATTTCGATCGTCTCTCCCAGTTGGCTGCCCAGAAGATGCTCACCGGTGGTGCGACCCTGCTTCAATCGCTGCCTCCTGCCGTCAGGCGCTCCACTGTCAAGGTAAACGGACGCATCAACGATGTCAATTTTCACCCTTCAGCGCCGCTGCTGGCTCTTGGCACCAGCCATCCTCGCCTGGTTTTGTGGGATTTTCAACAGGCTCGCGTAACCCACGCCATTGATGGCTTTGACCATTCCCTCAACCCGGTGGTGTTCAGTCCAGAAGGCACCCTTTTTTGCGGTCAGCGCGGCAACACCCGGGCACGCTGCTCCATTTACGCCTGGAAAGATGGCTCCGCCACCTTCATTGGAGGTCACACCGGCTCGGTGACCTCCCTCCTTCCGGTGAACGAAACCCGGTTACTCTCCACCGGTCGTGACCAACAAATCATCCTGTGGGATATCCCCTCCCGCCGTCCCGTTCAGCAGACTCATTACACCTTCTGGTCTCGCTCGGCAGCTCTTTCAAACGATCGCAGCAAAGCTGTGCTGCTCCACGCGGGTATCAACCTGGTTTCACTGCCGGATCTCACGCCACTGCCGCATTTTTCATCAACGGCTCGCGCCAGTCAAATCCGCCCCGGCATAGCGCGCTGCGCCGCCTTTGCGCCAGGAGATACCGAATTGCTCATCGGACAATTTAACGGCCAGGTTGTGCGCGAGATTTTCCAATCCAACCATCACCGCGCCCTTCGCCGCCTGTTGGTCACCCATCCTGCCCCCATTGAAGGGATCAATTTTCTCCCATCGCGAAATTTGCTGGTTACCGCCTGCGCCAATGGCCTAATCGCTTTCACCGAATGGCCTTCTGGCAAGCCGCGCACTTCGGTGATGATGCCCACCCACCACCTCACTTCCCTGCACATCAGCCCGGATGACGCTTTCATGGCAACTGGCGGCAGTGAAGCTACCATGGTTTTATGGGATCTGCGCATTCTGGATGTTCCCAGTTTGTTTTCCGAACCCATTTCAGGTATCCCCTCCCACCAGATGCCCGTTATCGCTGCCCTATCAAGCGCCCCCGAGGTTCCTCAACCCATCCGAAATGCCCTCGAATTTCTCCACCTGCTTCTTCAACGCCGTTTTCGCTTCGACGTCCAGCTTTCTGAAGCGCCTGTTATTCAACCCGGCGAATTTGACATTCTTCTGCAAGAGTGATTACAATTAACCTTTATGGCTGGCAGACTGGCTGTTGACTTTGGCACGTCCAATACCGTTCTTGCTCTCTGGGATGAGCAGAAAAAAGAGGGGGTGCCTCTGCATAT
>CAYVOX010000079.1:0-14563 GCA_964453035.1 uncultured Anaerolineaceae bacterium | reverse complement strand
AGCCGTCGGCGTGGCGTTTGGCGCAGTTGCTGCCGGGCTGCCCAGTGCTTCGCTGGCAGGCGCGGTGGTGCTGGCGCTGGGCATCGGGCTGCAGAACTTCCCGGAAGGGGCTGCCGTATCCATCCCGTTGCGCCGTGATGGGATGAGCCGCCTGCACAGCTTCCTGTATGGACAGGCTTCCGGCCTGGTGGAACCCATCGCTGGCGTGATTGGCGCCTTTGCCGTGATTGTGATGCGTTCCATCCTGCCTTATGCGCTGGCGTTTGCTGCCGGCGCCATGATTTACGTGGTGGTGGAAGAGCTGGTGCCCGAATCTCAGCTGGAAAAGAACACCCACATTGCCACCTTCGGCACCATGCTGGGCTTCACGGTGATGATGATCCTGGATGTGGCTCTGGGCTAAAAGCCGCCGCTACCAGCATCATTGCTGTTGGAAGGGAATCGGTTGAGCTTTGTTTATGCAATTCTAATAAACTGCTCTTAAAATATGGGGCGAAAAGGCGTATAATTGCCCCATCTTTGTGCAAGAGGTGTTTGAATGCCGATTTATACCTATCGGTGCGAAAATTGCGGCGTCCAGTTTGAACGGGCGCAAAAATTTGATGACCTGCCCCTCACGTGGTGCCCGGAGTGCAAGAAAAAGGCCCTGCGTAAGGTTTATACCCCTGTGGGCATCGTCTTCAAGGGTTCTGGTTTTTACGCCACCGACCACCGCTCACCCTCGGGCCAATCGCGCCTCAAGGATACCTCCCCAACGGCTGCCAGCACATCAGATTCCAAACCCGCGGAAACCAAACCCACCGAAGAGAAAAAACCCTCCTCTTCCGCAGACGCCAAAAAAGATTAACCCATCTGCATGCTTAGACGGGACTGCCTGCAGTTCTGAGCGCCTCAATGCCCGGGAAATCCCCGGGCGTTTTTTTCGGAGGGATTAGGATAAAAAGGTAACCCATGAAAAATTACCCTTCCAACGTACGCTACCTGGATGAAACCCTTATCCTGCGGCGCAGCACCCCGCAAGATCGAGAGCCTTTGGCCGAGTTCAACGCGCGCATCCACGCCGATACCGACCAACCCGATCAAAAAGTGGCTGCCTGGACGCGCGACTTGCTGAGCGGTACGCATCCCACCTTCGGCGTGGATGACTTCACCATCGTCGAGGATACCAGTACCGGCAAAATCATCTCGGCTACCAACCTCATCTCACAAACCTGGAGCTTTGCCGGTATTCCCTTCAAAGTAGGCCGCCCCGAGCTGGTGGGTACCGATCCGGAATTCCGCAACCGGGGGCTAATCCGCGCGCAATTTGATGAAATTCACCGTTGGAGTAAGGAACGCGGCGAAGTGCTGCAGGCCATCACCGGCATTCCCCATTATTACCGCCAGTTTGGCTATGAAATGTGTACCCACCTGGATGGCTGGCGGGCAGGCTACACCCCCCAGGTACCCCAGTTGGAAAAAGATACCAGCGAATCCTACCTCTTCCGCCCGGCTCAACCCCAGGATGCAGCCTTTATCGCCGCGCTCTACCAGCAAGGCTGCCAGCGCCAGCTGCTGGCCTGCCAGATGGATGAAGCCCTGTTCAGGTATTTCATCTCCGGCCAGGATCCGCAAAACGTCAACCGGCTGGAATATCGCATCATCGAAACCCTGGCCGGAGAACGCATCGGCTTTGTGGCACATCCGGGATACAACTGGGGAAACGGCTTATTTTCCCGCCTGTTTGAGCTCAAACAGGGCACACCCTGGCTAAAAGTGACCCCCGCGCTCATCCGCTACCTGTGGAAAACCGGCGAGGAATATGCCAGGGCCGAAGAAAAGGAACGCACCTGTTTCGGTTTTGCCTTCGATGAAAACCACCCTGCAAATGACGTGGCGCGAGAACGCCTGCCGCGCATTCGCAAGCCCTACAACTGGTACCTGCGCCTGCCCAACATCCCTGCCTTCCTCAACCTGGTTCGCCCGGTTCTTGAGCAGCGCCTGGCAAATTCACCTTGCGTCGGCTTCATCGGCGAGCTTAAGTTGAGCTTCTTCCGCAGCGGCGTGCGCCTCGAATTCAACGAAGGCCGCTTGCAGACCATCGAACCCTGGCAGCCGCAGCCCACAGAATGGGGCTCCGCCACTTACACCGGGCTCTCCTTTTTGCAGGTTCTCTTCGGTTATCGCACCCAGGAGGAATTGGAAGACGTTTTTGTGGATTGCTGGTCAAACCAGGATGTCAAGCCTGTGCTGCGCGCGCTCTTCCCCCGTTTACCCTCCTTAGTGCTGCCGGTGAGTTGAGGGTGGCATGACAGTGCAACGCCTGATTCTCATCCGCCACGGTGAAGCTGAGCACCTGGTCGGCAACATCACTGGCGGCTGGACGGATACGCGCCTCACCCCGCTGGGCATCCGCCAGGCGCGCCGCACCGGCAAAGCCCTGGCGGAGCTGCTGCCCGGGGGCAGCTTTCAAATCCTCTCCAGCGACCTCCTCCGGGCTCGCCAGACGGCCGAGCTCATCGGGCAGGTGTTGGGCGTTCCGCCGCTGGTCACCGCCAACCTGCGAGAAATCTCCAACGGTGCGGCAGCCAACCGCACGCGGGATGAAGCCAGGGCTTTGTTCCAACCCTTTTCCCAGCCGCGCATGGACTGGCAGCCTTACCCCGGCGCTGAAACATGGCGCGTTTTTCTGGCGCGCCTGCTGCCCTTCCTGGAAGGTCTCAGGGATACACCGGCCACCGCCGTCCTGGTGACGCATGCCAACGTCCTTTCGGCTGCGGTACAGTGGTGGCTGCAAATGACTGCCGAACAGATGGACCGCACCCAGTTTTACTTTGACCCGTGTTCCATCACCGACCTGCGCCTGACCAGCCGGGGGCTCAAGATGGTGCACAGCCTCAATAACACAGCCCACCTCGCCAAAATCAAGAACTCCACACCCTGACCTTCCGGAGGTTGCAATGCAAAACGCCCTGCTGCAAAGCCTGCTTGCCCATCGTTCCATCCGCAAATGGAAAAACCTTCCGCTTTCGCCTGAACATCTTGATCTGATTCTGCAATCAGCCGTACGCGCCCCCTCCGCCAGCAACCTGCAGCATTACACGCTGGTGGTGGTGCAAGACCCCGAGACCATCAAAGCCCTCGGTTGGGAGGGCGCCCCGCTGGCGGTGGTCGCCCTGGTGGATGAATACCGCATCCGCCGCTGGTTGGAAACGCGCCAGGATCAATTGGTTGATCCCGGCAGCGTCAGCCACTTCTTCATCGGCTTCTGGGATGCCATTCTCACCCTGCACCAGGCAGTGATTGCAGCCGAAAGCCTGGGGATTGGCACCTGCTACTTTGGCGGCATCCTCGGCGTGAACGTCTATGACATCCTCGGTGCGCCGGAGCACACCTTCCCGGCGGGCATGGCGGTGTTTGGCTACCCGGATGAAGCTCCGCAGTTGAGCTCCCGCCTGCCGCAGGAAGCCGTCGTCCACTTTGAGCGCTACCATCTCCCCTCCGAGGAAGAACTGCAAGACTGGTATCACCAGCGCGAAGCTGCATGGCAGCAAACCAGCCCCAAAAGGCGCGAACAGCTGGCTGAGCAGGGCATTTTCTCCATTCCGCAGGCCATCCGCGCCCAAAAATACACCCGCCAATCCCTGGCAGAGCGCGACCGGGGAATTCTGGAGAATGTTCAACGCTCAAAATTCAGGCTAAGCAGCGAGTAAATGACCCAGCCAGCCCCTCGCCGCGCGCCTACTCACCTGGCAGCCGTCCTGTTTGCGCTGCTGATCACCTTCTTATGGTCCACCTCGTGGGTGCTCATCAAATGGGGCATGAACCAGAGTCTCCCCGCGCTGACCTTTGCCGGGCTGCGCTACACCCTGGCCTGGCTGAGCCTCTCTCCACTGGTGCTGTTCAGTTCCCGGCAACGCGCTGAGTTTCGCACCCTGCCGCACAAGGCCTGGTGGAGCCTAATCGGGCTGGGCGTGGTGGTTTACACCATCACCCAGGGGGCTCAGTTCCTCAGTCTGGCGTATCTCCCGGCAGTTTCCACCAGCCTGGTGCTGCACCTTTCGGGCATCGCGGTAGCCTTCATGGGCATCGCCGTCCTGCGGGAAGTTCCCACCCGCTGGCAGTGGGGCGGGGTTGGACTTGCCACCGCGGGCATGCTGCTCTACTTTTTGCCCGCTCATTTCCCCGCCGATCAATGGATTGGCCTGTTCTGGGCGGTGGTCTGCATGCTGGCCAATGCCGTCTCCTCCATCCTCTCCAGGCAGGTGAACAGCCGCACACATTATTCAGCCACCCTCATCACCTTCATCAGCATGGGCGCTGGCTCGCTGCTGATGCTGGCGTTAGGCCTGGTCACCCAGGGTATCGGCCCGCTGGATACCAACCAGTGGCTGATCCTCACCTGGCTGGCGTTGGTCAACACCGCGTTTTGTTTCACCCTGTGGAATTACACGCTGCGCACCCTGCGCGCCTTTGAAGCCAACATCCTCCTCAACCTGATGGTGCCGCAGGTGGCTATCCTGGCCTGGATTTTCCTGGGCGAGGGGCTTTCTTTCAAGCAAATCGCCGGACTCCTGCTGGTGGGGGCTGGCACCATTCTCGTGCAGCTCAGGTTTGGGCAGAATATGAAAAAAACATGAGGTTTTTGGGGGAAATCTGATTTGAATCTGGACAAAACGCGCTCTCTCAGGTAGAATCCTTGTTCGCACGTTCGAATAGTTCTATTGGAGGAATGCGTTGGCAAATATTAAGTCTCAAATCAAACGAAATCGGCAAAACGAGAAGAAGCGCGTCAACAACCGTGTTTTCCGCGGCACCGCGCGTACTTTCGTTCAGAAAGCCCGCGTGGCTTTAGCCGGCACCGATCAGGAAACCTCGGTTGAAGCGGTTCGCCAGGCCATTAGCGCCCTGGATAAAGCCGCCGAAAAGGGTGTTATCCATAAGAATAACGCCGCTCGCCGCAAGAGCCGATTAATGAAACGTCTGGCCTCCCTGGCCTGATTACTGCAGCACACTCCCCCCGCGGGAGATTTTACAGCAACCGGCAGCGGGAGTTATTCTCCCGCTTTTGGTTTTATAGACAGGGAATTGGCCCATGTTTGAACAAGAACAACACCACATCCTCCAGCAAATTCGCGCTTACTGTGCCCTGCAGGGCTTGCCAGAGCCCAACCTGCAGTGGACCTGGATTCCGTTCAGCGGGCAGTGGGGCATTTCCACTTCCTTTTTTCAGTTAGCCGCCGCCGAGGCCAAACTGGGCAAGCCGCTCAATGTGCCCCAGCGCGCGCAGGAGTTGGCCAGCGCTGTCGCCGCGCACCTGGGCCAGCCTGAGGGGTTTTCCAAGATCGAGGCAGTGCGCGGGTATCTGAACCTCTATTTTTCCACCTCCGAATATACCCGCCGCGTGGTGGATACCATCCTTGAGCAGGGCAAAACCTTTGGACGCGGCGCTCCCCGCCGCCAGCGCGTGATGGTGGAATTCAGCCAGCCGAACACGCACAAGGCCTTTCATGTCGGGCATCTGCGCAGCGCCATCCTCGGTGATGTCATTGCCCGCATCCTGGAAATGGCCGGATACGACGTCATCCGCGCCAATTACCCCGGCGATATCGGCCTGCACGTGGTCAAATGGCTGTGGTGTTACCTGAAGTTCCACGCCGGTGAACGCCCGGATAAAGATGTGACCCACTGGATGGGGCAGGTCTATGCCGAAGCCAGTAAACGCCTGGAAGAAAACCCGGAATACGAAGCCGAAGTGCGCGCCCTTTACGCCCGCTGGGACCAACGCGACCCGCAGGTGGTTGAACTCTGGCAGGAAACCCGCCAGTGGTCGCTGGACGGCTTCACCGAGATGTACAACCTGCTCGATATCCGCTTTGACACCTACTACTTCAACAGCATGGTGGAACACCCTGGTAAACAGGTGGTGCAGGAATTAATCGAGAAGAAAATCGCCCGCGACGAGCGCCCGGAGGGGCCGGTGATTGTCAAGCTGGATGAGCTACTCGGCTCCAAAGGTGAAAAATACCGCGTGCTGGTGGTGCTGCGCTCAGATAACACCGCCCTCTACGCCACCGAAGACCTGGCGCTGGCCATCCGCAAATTTACCGATTACCCCGACCTGGCGCAATCGCTCTATGTGGTGGACGTGCGCCAGTCGCTGCACTTCCAGCAGGTGTTCAAAACCCTGGAACTGGCCGGCTACCCCTGGGCCAACCGCTGCCAGCACATCCCCTACGAGCTGGTCACCCTGCCCGGTAACGTGGCCATGGCGTCGCGCGAGGGTACCGTGGTGCTGCTGGAGGACCTCATCCGCGAAGCCACCAACCGCGCCCTGGAAGTGGTGCGCCTGAAGAATCCCGACCTGCCCGAAGCGCAGCACCAGGCGATTGCCAGAGCCGTGGCGCTGGGTGCCATCCGCTACCCATTTGTAGCCCGCGAGAACACCAAACTGGTCACTTTTGACTGGGAAACCGCGCTCAATTTTGACGGCCAGGCCGCCCCTTATATCCAGTACGCCTACGTGCGCGCCGGCAGTATTCTGCGCAAAGCTGGCTCGCAAATTCCCGGCTCGCTCCAGCCGGAATACGAGCTTTCAGCGGTTGAAGTGCAGTTGGTGGATACCCTCACCCGGTTGCCCAATGAAGTGCAGCGCGCCGCGCAGGAGCTTCGCCCGCTGGGATTGGCCAATCTGGCCTATGACCTGGCACGCGCCTTCAACGATTTTTACAACCAGTGCCCGGTGCTCCAGGCGGAAGAGCCGGTTCGCAACCTGCGCCTGCGCCTGGTGGCTGCCTCGCGGGTAGCCATTGGCAACTGCCTGGCGGTGCTGGGCATCATCGCGCCAGACGCGATGTGAACGAGGCATTGATTTACTCTGTATAAATTGGCGCTGCATGCGCCGAACTTTTGTGAAGTTAAACCACGGTGGGGGTTATTACCCTGCCAAAAAACATCATAGGAGATGAGCATGGCACCAATTCGAACCATCATCATGGGCGCTGCCGGACGAGACTTCCACAACTTCAACGTCTACTTCCGCGATAACGCCAACTACACCGTCGTTGCCTTCACGGCAACACAGATTCCCAACATCGAAGGGCGAGCCTACCCCGCCGCCCTGGCTGGATCGCTTTACCCCTCCGGCATCCCGATTTTTCCCGAAAGCGACCTGGTACGCTTGATTAACGAACTCAAGGTGGACCAGGTTGTTTTTGCCTACAGCGACGTCTCGCACGAGACCGTTATGCACAAGGCCTCCACCGTGCTGGCAGCCGGGGCGGATTTCCGGATGATGGGTCTGGCCTCCACCCAGCTCGCCTCCAGCAAGCCGGTGGTCTCGGTTTGCGCGGTACGCACTGGTTCCGGTAAAAGCCAGACCACCCGCCGCGTTTCCCTCATTCTGCGCGGCATGGGCTACAAGGTTGCCGCCATTCGCCACCCCATGCCCTACGGCGACCTGGTCAAGCAAAAGGTGCAGCGCTTCTCTGATTACAGCGACCTGGATAAACACGAGTGCACCATCGAGGAGCGCGAGGAATACGAACCCCACCTGGATAACGGCGTCATCGTCTATGCCGGCGTGGATTATGAAGCCATCTTGCGCCAGGCCGAGCAGGAAGTGGATATCATCCTGTGGGACGGCGGAAACAACGATTTCTCCTTCTACAAATCCGATCTCGCCATCGTCGTGGCCGACCCGCACCGCGCCGGTCATGAAAAATCCTTCCACCCCGGCGAAACCAACGTGCGCTCCGCCGACGTGTTTGTGATTAACAAGGTGGATACCGCCCTGCCCGAGAACGTCATTGCCGTGCGCCAGAGCCTGTTCGAGATGAACCCCAATGCCCTGGTGATTGAAGGCGCCTCTCCCCTGTTTGTGGATGACCCCGCCACCATTCGCGGCAAACGCGTTCTGGTCATTGAAGACGGACCCACCCTCACCCACGGCGACATGGCCTACGGCGCCGGCTGGGTTGCCGCCCGCCGCTTTGGTGCCGCAGAAATTGTGGACCCGCGCCCGTATGCCGTGGGCTCCATCGCTGCCACTTACCGCAAGTACCCCAAAACCGGCCCCATCCTGCCTGCCATGGGCTACGGGGACGAAATGGTGCGCGACCTGGAAGCCACTATCAACCGCTCAGAGGTGGATATGGTGGTTTCAGCCACGCCCATTGACCTCAACCGTATTATTCGCATCAACAAGCCCATGCAGCGCGTGCGCTACGAGCTGCAGGAAATTGGCCAGCCCACGCTGGAAGAAATCCTTAAAGCCAAATTCGGAAAGTAAAACCTTTCGTCTCTCATCCCTCGCCTCCTCACCCGGGGCGAGGGAAAAAGCATTCGTGCAGAAAAGCCGGTAAGCATGTTTATTGATCAAGCCCAAATTTACGTCTCATCAGGCCGCGGCGGTGATGGCATGGTGCATTTTCACCGCGAGAAGTACGTTCCGCGCGGCGGCCCGGATGGCGGTGACGGCGGGCACGGCGGGGATGTGGTGCTGGAAGTGCTGCCCACCCTCAACACCCTGCAGGCCTTCCGCCATAAAACCCGCTACCTGGCTGGCGAGGGACGCAAAGGCGGACCCAATAACATGACCGGCCGCTCCGCAGATGATCTGGTCATCCCCGTTCCCCCCGGCTGCCTGGTTTTCGATGCCGATAGCGGCGAGCTGCTCGGCGACCTGGTGGAACCTTACCAGCGCCTGGTGGTGTGCAAGGGTGGGCGCGGCGGGCGCGGCAACCAGCATTTTGCCACCGCGCGCATGCAGGCTCCCCGCACCGCCGAAAAAGGCGAACCGGCTGAAGAAAAGAACCTGCGGCTGGAACTGAAGCTCATCGCTGATATTGGCATCGTCGGCGTGCCCAACGCGGGCAAATCGAGCCTGCTGGCAGCCGTCACCAATGCCAAACCTAAGATTGCCAATTACCCCTTCACCACGTTGGAACCCAACCTGGGCGTGGTTGAGCTTGACCTGGATACCAGCCTCATCCTGGCCGATATCCCCGGGCTGATCGAAGGCGCTCACATGGGCGTTGGGCTGGGTTTTGAGTTTTTGCGCCACATCCAGCGCACCCGCGTGCTCATCCACCTGCTGGATGGCCTCTCAGAAGACCCGCTGGCAGATTTCAGCCAGATTAACAGCGAAATGGCCCTGTTTGACCCGCAGCTATCCAACAAACCTCAGATTGTGGTGCTCAACAAGATGGACCTGCCCGATGTGCAGGCACGCTGGCCGCAGATTAAACAGGCGCTGGAAAAATTGGGGTACCAGCCAATGGCCATTTCTGCCGCCTCGCACCTCAACCTGACGGACCTGCTGTGGAAGGCCGCTGAGCTGCTTAAAACCGCGCCCAAACCGGAACAACCCGCTGCCGGGCTGCCGGTTTACCGTCCCGCCGAAGACCCCAAAGCCTTCACCATCGAGCAAACCGATGAAGGGTGGGTGGTGCGTGGGGCCGCCATCGAGCGTGCCGCCAAGATGACCTTCTTCGAGCAGGAAGGTTCGCTGCGCCGCTTCCAAAAACTATTAGAGTTGCTGGGAGTTGAAGAAGCCCTGCGCAAAGCCGGCGTGCAGGAGGGTGATACCGTCTTCATTGGCGACTTTGAACTGGAATGGCAGGATTAAGCGTGCCCCCCGAACGCATTGGAATTTACGGGGGAACCTTTGACCCTCCCCACCTTGGTCACCTGGTGCTGGCGGTGGAAGCCTGCGATAACCTCAACCTGCACCGCCTGCTGTGGGTGGTTACCGCCCACCCCCCGCACAAGCAAAAACAGGCCATCAGCCCGCCCGAACAGCGCGTGGCGATGGTTCAGGCAGCCATTGCGCCCTACCCCTGTTTTGAAGTCTCCCGCGTGGACCTGGACCGCCCCGCCCCGCATTACGCCGCGGATACCATTCGCCTGCTGCAAAAGCAATACCCCCTCGCCGAGTTGATTTACCTCATCGGCGGCGATTCCCTGCGCGACCTGCCCACCTGGCGCCACCCGCGCGACTTAATTGAGCAGGTGGCTGCCTTTGGCGTGATGCGCCGCCTGGGCGATGCGATTGACCTGGCTGCCCTGGAGCAGGTGCTGCCCGGCCTTTCCGAAAAAGTCCGTTTTATCCAGGCCCCCCGCCTCGAGATTGCCTCGCGCGATATTCGCCAGCGCATCACCCAGGGCCGCCCTTACGAGCTCTACCTTCCATGCGGCGTAGCCGCCCTGATCAAAAAAAATGGGTGGTATCGGTAGGGTGCGTTCGCATTTGAACGCACCGACATAGTGGTGCATTCGACGCCGTGTTGCGCCCCCCTTGTGGGTTGAATGCACCCTACTATTCCGGCATATTCCCCAGCCGGGTAGGGTGCGTTCGCATTTGAACGCACCGACATAGTGGTGCATTCGACGCCGTGTTGCGCCCCCCTTGTGGGTTGAATGCACCCTACTATTCCGGCATATTCCCCAGCCGGGTAGGGTGCGTTCGCATTTGAACGCACCGACATTGTGGTGCATTCGACGCCGTGTTTGCGCCCCCCTTGTGGGATTGAATACACCCTGCCGGTCCTATTCCGGCATATTCCCCAGGATCGCCTCGATCTTCTCCAGCACCTCGTCGGTCAATTTATCCACCGCCTCCGCTGCCGCCAGGTTCTCATCCAGCTGCTCGGCCCGCGTGGCGCCGGTGATCACGCTGCTCACCTCCTTGCGGCGCAGCAGCCAGGCGATGGCCAATTGCGCGGTGGTGATGCCCAGTTCCTGCGCCAGCGTGGTAAGCTGCCGCACAATAGCCAGCCGTTCGGGCGTAATCCGGTCGCGGATCCAGCCGTAATCACTCAACGAGGCGCGGCTGCCTTCCGGCACGCCCGCATTGTACTTACCGGAGAGAATTCCATAATAAAGCGGGCTCCAGGTGGTCAGGCCGATGCCAAATTCCTTACACACCGGCGAGAGCTCATCCTCCACCCGCTTGCGGTGCAGCAGGTTGTACTGCGGTTGCTCCATGCTCGGCGGGATCAGGTTGTACTGCCTGGCCACCGCGATAGCCTGCATAATCTGCGCCGCCGTCCACTCTGAGGTGCCCCAGTACAGCACCTTGCCCTGCTGAACCAGGTTGGTCATCGTCCACACCACCTCCTCCACCGGGGTATCCGGGTCAAAGCGGTGGCAGAAGTACAGATCAACGTAATCCAACTGCAGACGCTTGAGCGAGGCGTGGACCGATTCGGTCACGTGCTTTCGTGAGAGCCCGCGCCCGTTGATGCCCGGCATGGTGGGCCAAAACACCTTGGAAGAAATCACCAGCGCCTCGCGCGGCAGGTCTTTGATGGCCTTGCCCATCGCCGTTTCGGCCACGCCGTTGGCGTAGGCATCCGCGTTATCGAAGAAGTTCACCCCCTGGTCATAGGCAGCGTGCAAAATATCCGCTGCGCGCTGCTCATCCAGCTGGTTGCCAAACGTGACCCACGAACCGAGCGAGATTTCGCTCACTTTTAGACCAGAACGCCCCAATCGTCGGTAGTGCATCGCAACCTCCAATCTTGATATGCTTAATTTATAGCACAGGACGGAAAAACAATGCCGCTGTAGGGCAGCACATCTCCCGTTCATACCTTCGCAAGCATGATAGAATCGGTTAAGATAAACTTCAGCAAATCACCAAGGAGAGCAAGCATGGGTATCTTAGATTCCTTCCGACTGGATGGCAAAGTTGCGCTTGTGACGGGCTCCAACCGCGGGCTGGGTATGGCCATGGCGGTCGGCCTGGCTGAAGCCGGCGCGGATATCGTCGGGTTGGATTACTCCGCCGCTTTCGCGGATGTCAAAGCCGCTGTTGAGTCCCTGGGCCGGCGCTATCACTTCATCCAGTGCGACCTGCGCGTTGCCAGCGTGGCCCAGCTGGGGCAAATTGTCGAAGAAATCGTCACAACCATGGGCAGACTGGATATCCTGGTGAACAACGCAGGCATCATTCGCCGCGCCCCCGCCGTCGATTTCTCCGAAGCCGACTGGGACGACGTGATGCAAATCAACCTCAAAGCGGCCTTCTTCCTCTCCCAGGCTGCCGGGCGTGTGATGCTGCGCCAGGGCAGCGGCAAAATCATCAATATCGCCTCCATGCTCTCCTTCCAGGGCGGGATTCTCATCCCCTCTTACACCGCGTCAAAATCCGGCATTGCCGGCATCACCCGCCTGCTGGCCAACGAATGGGCCAGCAAGGGCCTCAACGTCAACGCCATTGCCCCCGGCTACATGGCCACCGATAACACCGCCCCCCTGCGCGCCGACCCCGACCGCAGCCAGAGCATCCTCAGCCGCATCCCGGCCGCAAGGTGGGGCCTGCCCGCTGATTTGCAGGGCGCGGTGGTTTTCCTGTGCTCAGATGCCGCCAGCTACCTGAACGGCGCTATTATTCCGGTTGATGGTGGTTGGCTGACCCGTTAATCTTTTCATTGGAGCCCCATTTGTCTGAACCCTCTTCCCTGGCCGCCAGGCTCAGGCACATTTTTGCGCGATACCCCCGCCAGTTCTGGCTGATGTTCTTTGGCATGCTGATTAGCACCACCGGCTCCAGCATGATCTGGCCGTTCCAGATGATTTACATCACCGAAAAACTGAATGTTGAGCTGGCTGTCGTCACCATGCTGGTACCGTTCCAATCCCTCGCCGGGATCACCTCCAGTTTCATCGCCGGCCCCATCATTGACCGCACCGGGCGCAAAGGCGTGATGATTTTCGCCCTGGTGATGCACGGGCTGACCTTTGTTCTACTCAGCCAGGCCACCACCCTGTGGCAATTTGGCGTGCTGCTGGCCATGGTGGGCTCCTTTAACCCGCTCTACCGCAGCGCGTCAGACGCGATGATGGCCGACCTGGTGCCCCCCAAGGACCGGGTGGATGCCTACTCCCTGCTGCGCATGAGCAACAACCTGGGCGTGGCCATCGGTCCGGCGGTTGGCGGGTTCATTGCCACCCAATCCTACACGGTGGCGTTCCTGCTGGCGGCTGCCGGTATGGTCACCTACGGCCTGATGATGACCTTCCTGGCACGCGAGACGCTGCCCTCAAAAACCAGCCAGGCTGTGCAACCCGCTCAAACCAATCACGGTTACGGCCCGGTGCTGAGGGATACTCCCTTCCTGCTCTTCACCCTGGCGTTCACCTTCACCTCAATCTGCGCCACGCTCATCTGGGTGTTGATGGGCTACTACGCCAAGAACAACTTCCAGATCCCTGAGAGCCAGTACGGCTGGATTGCCACCACCAACGCCCTGATGGTCGTTTTCTTCCAGGTGTGGGTCACCAACCGCTCCAAACGCTTTAACCCCCTCAAGGTTATCACTACCGGCGCGGTTTTCTACACCATCGGCGCAGGCAGCGTGGCCCTGGCAACCGGTTTCTGGGGCTTCTGGACGAGCATGGTGGTGATGACGCTGGGCGAATTGATCTTCATGCCCACCTCCACCACCTACGTAGCCAACATGGCTCCCGCGGAGATGCGCGGGCGCTACATGAGCCTGTTCGGCCTGAGCTGGAATGTCGCCAGCGGCGTGGGAACCCCCTTTGGCGGCTTCCTCAACCAGCGCTTTGGTCCGCAATCCATCTGGTACGGCGGCGGCATGATTGGCCTGCTCAGCGTGTTCGGTTTTATCCTCCTGCAGCGCTTTGCAAAGCGCCGCCAGTCCCCACCCCTCAGCGCGCCCACCCAATCCCTGTAAAATATGCGATAATTTCGAAGTGCACGCAGCGTGTCCCCCTCCCCGCCTTCATTACCACAGGGCGCCGGACGGAACAAAGGAGTTATTATGGATTTCAAAAAAATTTGCGTACTCGGCTTGGGGTATATCGGCCTGCCAACCTCCAGCACGTTTGCCACACACGGGCTGCAGGTGGTTGGCGTGGATACCAATCCGCAGGTCATCAACAGCCTGCAAAACGGCCAGGTGCACATTTACGAGCCCGGCCTGCGCACGCTGGTGCAGGCGGCCATAAGTTCAGGCCGTCTCACCGTTTCCGCCGCGCCAGAACCAGCCGACGCCTTCATTATAGCTGTGCCAACCCCCTTCTACGAAGATAAGCGCGCCGATATGCGCGCCGTGACCAGCGCTGCTCAATCCATCGTTCCGCACCTGCGCCGGGGCAACCTGGTGGTTCTGGAATCCACCTCGCCCCCTCAGACGACCACCAACCTGGTGCGTCCCATCCTTGAGCAATCCGGCCTCACCGCCGGGGAGGATTTTCACCTGGTGTACTCAGCGGAACGCGTTCTGCCGGGGCAAATTCTGCGCGAACTGATTGAAAATACGCGCGTCATCGGCGGCATTGACCGCGCCTCAGCCGAAGCCGGGCGCGACCTGTACGCCATCTTCGCGCGCGGCGAAATCATCCTCACCACCGCCACCACCGCCGAGATGGTGAAACTGATGGAAAACACCTACCGCGACGTCAATATCGCCATTGCCATGGAATTTTCCCGCCTGGCTGAGCGCTTTGGCGTGGATATCTGGGAAGCCATCAGCCTGGCTAACCGCCACCCGCGCGTGCGCATCCTCAACCCGGGTCCGGGCGTGGGCGGGCACTGCATCAGCGTTGACCCCTGGTT
>CAYVOX010000078.1:0-14616 GCA_964453035.1 uncultured Anaerolineaceae bacterium | reverse complement strand
AAATCCGGTTCCGTTCAGCGTCACCACCGCAAATTCACTGCCGCGGCGTGCCCAGCTTGGACTGAGCGAAGACAACACCGGCACCGGGTTGTTGATGGTGAACAGGGTGCTGTTCCCCGTGGCGGTCAGGCCGGTGGCTGAGGCTGCCAGCGCATACCCGATCCCCGCCCGGTCAATCGCAAGATCCGTAAATGTGGCAATGCCGCCAACCGCCGCCTTCACCGTTCCGCCCGCCAGCGTGCCCGTGTTCGGGTTGATCCCGATAGCCATGGTCACGTTGCCGCTGAAGTTGATGGCCGGGTTGCCGTCAACATCCTGCGCGGCGATCACCGGCTGCGGGCTCAGCGCCTGGTTCACCAGCGCCCCGCCCGGCTGCGTGCTGAAAACCAATTTAGCCGGCAGGCCGCACTTCACGGTGAGGTCAGGCTGGAAGCCCGTCGCCGGAGCCGTATCCGTGCTCGAGCACAGCCACGGGCTGTACGTCACCCCATCGGTGATGGTGCCACCCACCCCGCCCGCGTTGGAAAGGTGCGCGGGGCCGGTCTGGCTGCCCCACCAGTTTAACCGCCCATCCACCACCGGTGCGGTATAGACTGCCAGCGCGTAAGTGCTGCTGCCGGTGATGCTGTTCTTTTCTGCCACAACGCTCGGGTAACCGCTGACGGTGCAATCATTCTCGCATCTGGAGACGATGCCCTGCTGCCAGTTGCGCACATAGTTATTGCGCGCCGTCAGGGTGATGTTGCTTGTGGTGATGCTGCCAAACACCGAGATACCTGCATACCCCGCAAGATTACCGTTCAGGTCGTTGTTGCTCACCGTCACGGTCATCGGCGCGGCAGCCAGCGCGTTTGAAATGCTGATACCGTAGTAGAGAGAGGCTCCCACCCCTGCGGCGGTGGTGTTAAGCACGTTGCTATCGTGCGTGCCGGAACCACCCATGTGATAGATGCCGTAGAAGTTCTCGCTCAGCGTGTTGGCAGATGTGTTGGCGTTGGCGCCGTAGATGAGGATGCCAATCGCCGTAGACCCCGCGCCCAGGTAGGCGTGCGCATTCACCGCGTTGCCCGTGATATTGGCAGTGGCCCCGTAGCTGACCAGGATGCCCCGCTGGGCAATCACGCTGATGGGTCCGGCGCCGGTGATGGTGTTGGCGGTGATGGTGGCAGTTGAGCCGCTCTGGCTGACAGCAATGCCGGTCTTCTGATAACCGCTGATGGTGTTCTGGTCAATCGTGGCGCTGCCGGTGGTCGCCAGCGTCTGACTGCCCACCTGGATGGCAATACCCGTCTGCGCGCTGCTGAGCGTGGAATCGCGGATTTCAACAATCCGGTTGTGGTGGATATTCGCATCCGCGCCGTCGCGCACGAAGATGCCACTGCCCAGCGAGCCGCTGGTGCCAGCCCCCGGCCCGCTGATGGTCAGGCCGGTGATCTCAACCTTCACCCCCGTCCCGCTCAGGAGCAAAATTTCCGATACCGGGTTCACCGCCGGGGGTTTAAGCAGGGTGTTCAACAACTCACCCGCTTCCCCGCTCAGGCTCAGCGATTTGGTCACGCTCACCTGCTCAAGGTAAGTTCCCGGCCTCACAATCACGTCCCCATCCACTGCCACAGCAGTGACCGCACCCTGCACCGTGGCAAACGCATCGTAACCGATGATGTGATCCCCGCTGCCCCAGTTCACCACCGTGCCAACGGGCATTCCCACCCAGGCGTCATCCGCCCAGGTGATAACCGGCTGCGTAATCACCACCGACCGGCACAACTGCTCAGCATCCAGCCGGGCGCACAGGTTAAAGCTGACCTGCGTCACCGGCAGGCTGGCGGTGGTAGAGGCGGTGCCGCTGGCCAGCCCGGCTTCATCCGGATTCACCCTTTCGATCGGGGTAAAAGCCACCGTCGTCCCGTCTGGCAGGTATCCCAGCGTGGAAGTATCCGCGCCGTTCGAGTTTTTGGTCAGGTCAGCGGTGAAGGTGAAATTGGTGCCCGGGATCAACGGTGAGGGCAGTTCCGATATCGCCATCACCAGCCAGGGATCGGCGTCAGCGTCTTCCTTCTCCTCAAGCGGGTCGCAGTCGTCACCAGCCGGGCCCTCGTTGCAGCCCCACCAGTTGTTTTCCGCTTTGACTACCGGCGCTGAAGAAGCCAGGCCAAAATCATTCTTCACAATGCGGTTAAAGCTGGCCGTCACCGAGCTTTTATCCAGTTCGTCATAGCCCACCAGGATTCCATAGGAGTTATCCATCAACGTGTTTCCGGTGATGGTCGCCGTGGTTCCTTCCGCAAAGTAGGTGGTTGCCATAATCGCGCCCGAAGTTGAGCCGTCCACCGAGGCAACCCCGCGGCAGTTGGTAATGGTGTTGCCGGTGATGATCGCCTCAGCGCCGCCTTCCACGGTGACGCCATAATCCAGGTGGTCGCCAGTGCCTTTGCCGGTGATGATGTTGTTGGTGATGGTGGTGGTGCTGCCACCGAGGCCTTCATCCGCCTGGATGCCCACCCGTCCAAAGTCCGTGATGGTGCTGTTGCTCACCGTCAGCGTGCGAGGCGCTGTGTTGGTGTACCCCTCAACGATGGCAAACCCCATGTAGCCGTCGGCCTTGATGTGCTGGATGATAACATCATCCACCACACCACCGCCGTTGAAGCGCAGCCCCGAAACGAGCTGCCTGCCGCTGCCATCCAGCGTCACCCCGCTCAGGTTGAACGTTGCGCTTTCATTAACAACAATCCACGCCCCGGCATCCCCACCGCCGATTGCATCCGTCAGCGGATTGAGGATGGTCGTATCCCTGTTCTCACCCACCAGCGAGAGCGTCTTGTGCACGATAATTTGCCCGCTGTTAGCGTAGGTGCCCGCGGCAACGTACACATTCCCGCCAATTTGCACCACGTCAATCGCCTCCTGGATGGCGGTGAAAGCATCCAACCCCATCACGTTCGGCAGTACATCCTCATCCGCGTTCGGGTCTGTCCCGGGCGGCACAGCTGCCCAGTCATCATCCACGTACGCATCGGCAGGCGGCTCAAAATCAAACGCGGTCGTGGTCAAATCCACGGTGGTGAAAGCGAAGTTATCCACATTGCCGTCAAAATTGCCCCAGATGAGCGCCCCGCCGGCCTTGAACAGCACTTCACCGTCGCTTTCCACAATTTTAGCGGTGGGCCACTTGCCCAGGATTGTTCCCCAGGTGCACGGCGCTGCCTGCAGGCAAGTGCCGTCGGGTGTGGTGTCGCCGTACCAGTTGAAGAACAACGGCGTCCACTGTTGCCACTGCGCAGGCAGGATAGAAGCCGCCGGCGGCTCAAAAATCAACCGGCCCGTGTCCGTGCCGTTGAAATCCACCTCCATCTGGAACATCGGCGCAACCACCGCCGCGCTGGTGACGTAAGTGGAGTAGGTGATGCTGGCAATCTGGTTCAACAGCGTACCCTTGAACTGGGCGCTCTTCAGCGCCACTGCACCAGCCCCGGTGGCATCCGTCACCGCCAGGTGAGCGCTGCCCAATCCCAGTGGCGCTGTGCCCGGACCCGGTATCAGGTTGCCCTTCACCGTTGCCGCGCCTTCCACCGCAAAGCTCCAACCATTCATATGGGTGGGATCTACCACGACGGCGGTCGCCAGGGCAAACACAGTGCCAACGCTCAGCGCCAGCAGGGCTGCCAGGCATGCCAGAGAAAAAATGAAGGTTCTGGTCTTGCGTAATTTGAAATTCATTTTTTATACTCCTGTAAAATAGGCAATTCTTGGTTGAATTTCTGCAAAAAACCTGCCAGGGCGCGGGCGATGGATGATAGCATCAAAAAAATCTGCAGAGAACCCCGCTGGCTCAACCTGGCCGGTTTTCATTTACATCGTGCCAATTCAAACCTCCCCAAACAACACTGTTTAAATAGTATACCTGTCCAATTTGAGGCTGTCAATTTTTCTTAAGTTTTTTTGCCCGGTTTTCGATTCTGTAAGGCTGTCCCCCCGGCAAACGCCGCCTGCTGCTTTGCTCCCGCCCGCGTACTGCGCGATCCCCGCGAATAGAGGAGACCTGTTAGGTTTCTAAAAACCTAACAGGTCTTTTCGGCGAGGGTGCTTTGACCCGCTCCCGCCCGCCACTCGCAGGTGGTTGCTCCCCTCCTTCTCTCCCCGCCCGAGTACCTGCAGGCAGAGGAGACCTGGCCTTTTTCTAAAAAAACCTCCAAAGGTTTCGAAAAAACCTTTGGAGGTTGATGGTGGGGCAGCAAAAAATCCGCTTATTTGGCCGGGATAACAAACCGCGCCTGGTATTTTCCGTCATCAGAGACCAGCAGCAGGTGAGCGCCTTCAAATTTAAAGCGGCTCACTTTATCAAACACCTGGAACAGCCCGTCTTCGACGGTCATCTTCCCCTGGCAGTACATCTTGGTCGAACCGACCTGGCTGAAGCCCACCTGCCCCGCAGCCGGGAGCTCATAGCCGCCAAAGTAGCGGTTGCAGCCGCCGCTGCCAGAAATCTTCATGTTCTTATCAAAGGTGATATGCGCTGTGATATCCGCCGGGATGGCAATCTCCTGGCCCTGCACCAGCAGTTTATCGAGGGTCAACTGCTGGTCAACCAGGCTTTTAAACTGAGCCTCGGAAGATCTGTAGTCTGCCTGGCAGGCAGTGAGCAAAACAAGGGACGTTAAAATCAGGATGATAAAAGGTTTCATTTCTTCTCCAGTTGAATTTTCTCTTCCTAAGACGCCACCCGGCCGATTTAGTTCCCGCGCATTTGCCCGCAATTGACCGCAACAACCCCGCCTGATAACCTGTATAATCATTTTATCGTAAATTCAACCGTGGAGGCCTGCATGGAGCTTTTTGAAGCCATCCAAAAACGCCGCAGCGTGCGTCATTTCACCGGCGAGCGCATTCCGCCGGGCGACCTGCTCAAAATTGTGGAAGCCGGGCGGCTGGCAGCCAGCGGCTCCAACCTGCAGCCGTGGGATTTTATCATCATCACCGACGCGGCAATGATCGAACGTCTCAAAGTGGCGGCGCGCTGGATGGAACATGCCGGAGCCATCATCGCCGTGGTGATGGACCCTGCCTCGCGCTGGTGGGTGGAGGACGGCTCGGCGGCGGTGGAGAACATGCTGCTGGCAGCCACCGCGCTGGGATACGGCTCCTGCTGGCTGGAAGGCTACACCTTGCAGCGCGAGGAGGAGTTCCGCGCCCTGTTGGGTATCCCGCAGGGGCGGCGCCTGCTCACCCTGGTGCCGCTGGGCGTGCCGGCGGAATGGCCTGCCAAAGAAAAGAAGCGCCTTGAGGAAGTCATTCACTGGGAAAAGTGGTGAGCGGGAGGGCAGAATCATGGAAGAACGGCGCAAACTTAAACGAAAGTACCTGATGTTCTACACGCGGGTGTTCAACCGCAAAACCGGCGAGATGCTCGGCAACCTCTCAGACCTGACGGTGGAGGGGCTGATGCTGATCGGTGAGCAGGCGCTGCCGGTTCATACCCTGTTTGACCTGCGCATGGACCTGCCGGATGGCTTCGGGTTCCCCAGGCGCCACCTGGATATGACGGGGAAAACCATGTGGACCGCGCCGGATGTTGACCCCAACTTCTTCAACACCGGCTTCCACCTGGAACAGGTGGCTGAAGAGGATGTCGCCATCATCGAGCGCCTGGTGGAGGATTACGGCCTGCGCGAGTGACCCTGTGCGGCTGAAGGCAGGGGGTTTAACCTTTGGCGCGCGCATTTTGATAGTTTTTGCCAGTAATCTATCAGTATAGTTGCATCCAGAGCTTACCGGCGTGCTTCCAATGGGCAGGACCTTTGAGGAAGCCGCGGGTGGGTTCGCGTGTTGACCCGGCTGGTTTTTCAATTCAGGCGCTGCGCGCTGCCAACTTGAACGCGCAGATATCTTTCTCGGGAGATAGATTATGGATCCAGATAAAATCTTGATGAAAACAGAGCGCCCGGTGGGCGTGGTGGGATACGGGGCGTATGTGCCGCGCTACCGGCTGCCCGCGGTTGAGGTGGCGCGGGTGTGGGCAGGCGGCAAAGCTTCTGGCCTGCCGGTGAAGGAAAAAGCGGTGGCAGGGCTGGATGAAGACGTCATCACCATGTCCATCGAAGCTTCGCGCAACGCGCTGGCTCGCGCAGGCATCTCCGCTGAGGAACTGCGCGCGGTGTGGGTGGGCTCCGAATCGCACCCGTACGCGGTCAAGCCTTCTGGCACGGTGGTGGCGGAAGCCATTGGCGCCTCGGCCAGCATCTCGGCGGGGGACTGGGAATTTGCCTGCAAAGCCGGCAGCGAAGCCATGGTGGCGGCGGTGGCGCTGGTCGGCTCGCGCATGGCCGACTACGCCCTGGCGATTGGCATGGATACCGCCCAGGGCCGCCCGGGCGACGCGCTGGAATACACCGCGGCTTCGGGCGGGGCAGCCTACATCATCGGCCCGGCGGAACAATCCCTGGCGCTGATTGAGATGAATTACTCCTACGTGACGGATACGCCCGACTTCTGGCGCCGCGCGGAGATTAAATACCCCTCCCACGGGCAGCGCTTCACCGGCGAACCGGCCTATTTTGAGCATATCACCCAGGCCGGGCGCAACCTGATGAAAGCTGCCAACCTCAAGCCGGCCGATTTCAACTATGCCGTCTTCCACCAGCCCAACACGCGCTTTCCACAGCGGGTGGCGGGGATGCTCGGCTTTACCGATGAGCAAATCAAGCCGGGGTTGCTGGTGCCGGTCATCGGCAACACCTACGCCGGCGCGGCGCTGATTGGCTTGACGGCAGTGCTGGATATCGCCAAACCTGGCGACCGCATTTTGATGATCTCGTATGGCTCGGGGGCAGGCTCTGATGCGTTTGTTCTGCGCGTGACGGAAGCCCTCACCGAGCGGCAGAGCAAAGCCACCAAAACCCAGGAGTACATCGCCCGGCGCACCCCCATTGATTACGCCACCTATACGCGCTACCGCGGCATTTTGGCGCTGGAATAACCCAACCGGACAAAGGAGATTGCCATGACCGAAGTTGTGATTGCCGGGATGGGACAGGTGCCTGTTGGCGAATACTGGGATACCTCGCTGCGCACGCTGGGCGCACGCGCCATCCGCGCTGCGCTGCGTGATTCGGCGGGGTTGGCGCCGCAGGCCATGTACATCGGCAACTATATGGCCCCGATGGCCTCGCACCAATCCAACCTGGGCGCGCTGCTGGCTGAAAGCGCCGCGCTGGAGGGCATTGAAGGCGTGACCATCGAGGCGGCGGGCGCCTCCGGCGCGGGAGCTCTGCACCAGGCTTACCTGGCGGTGGCTTCCGGCTGGATTGACGTAGCCCTGGTGGTGGGCGCGGAAAAATATAACGACAAAGTCGGCCCCGAACTGGAAGCCTCCGTGGCCCAGGCGCTGGATTATGACTATGAAGCGGTCAACGGGCTCATCCCGATGGGACAGGGAGCCCTGTTGATGCGCCGCTACATGCACCAATACGGCGTGGATCGCAAAGCCTTTGCCGAGTTTCCCCTGCTGGCGCATGCCAACGCAGTCAACAACCCCAACGCGCTCTTCCGCAAGGCCATCACCCGCGAGTCCTACGAGCGCGCAGAAATTTTTGCCGACCCGATGAACATTTTTGATATGGCCCCCTACGCCGACGGCGCCGCAGCCCTGGTGCTGACACGGGCCGACCGCCTGCCCCGCGATTTTGCCCACCGCCAGGTGCGCGTGCGCGGCAGCAGCGTGGTGGTGGATGCATTAGCCCTGCACGACCGCCCCGACCCGCTCAAATTTGAGGCGGCGGCGCTTTCGATGGAACGGGCCTGCGGGCAGGCGGGTATTTTGCCGCTGGACGCGGATTTCTTTGAGGTGTGCGATTCCTTCTCGGTGTATGCCGCCCTCAGCCTGGAAGCCGCTGGTTTTGCCCCGCGCGGGCAGGCGCTGCGCCTTGCCCAGGAAGGCGTGTTCAGCCTGGGTGGCAGGCTGCCCCTCATGACCATGGGCGGGCTCAAGGCGCGCGGCCACCCGCTGGGCGCCACCGGCGTGTACCAGGTGATCGAAGCCACCCTGCAACTGCGCGGCGAGGCGGGCGCCAATCAGTTGAGTAACCCGCGCCGCGCCCTGGTGCAGTCGCTGGCGGGTCCAGCCTCCACAGCAGTGACGGTTGTGCTGGAAGCGGGCAATTAACCTGATAGGTTTTGAGAGTCTTCCCAATCTACACTTTGGGCAGATTACGCAAAGACAGGAGAACCTAAAAAATGGAGATTCCGCGCCACTGGCGATTGAAAAAACAACGCTATGCCCTGGTGGGCGAGGTTTGCCCGCACTGCCAGACCAAACTGTTCCCGCCCCGCGATGTTTGCCCGGAATGCGGCGGCGAGGCCAAAACGCCCTACACTTTCAGCGGCAAGGGCGAGATTTACTCCTACACCACCCTGCACGACGCCCCCGCCGGCTTTGAAGAGCAGGTGCCCTATACCGTGGCGCTGGTCAAGCTGGTGGAAGGCCCCATGGTCACCGCGCAACTGACCGACCTGGGCGAACAGGCGGTGGAAATTGGCATGCCGGTGGAAATGGTGACCCGTAAAATCCGGCAGGATGGAAATAAAGAGGGGATATTGGTGTACGGGTATAAGTTTAGACCGGTGATGGCCCACTAACGGCATGATAGTTGAAATCAAGCCGCCTTCCAGCGATGGAGGGCGGTTTTTTGCGTTGGAGCCTATAATTAACCTTGTGTGAGCGGTAGGTTCAATACCCCTTCGGGACACTTATTCGAACCCGCCCTGCCGGCTGCTGCTCGTCTGAAGGGTATCTATGATAGAGATCATAAATGCACCACCTATTCCCGGGTTACATTTCAGGCACTTTCAAGGTCAACGTGATTATGCCCAAATTGCTGCCGTATTAGCTGCCAGTCAAGCAGCTGATCATGTAACACGAAATGTAAGCGCAGATAATATTGCAGACGCTTATCAACACCTGATCAACTGCGATCCATTCAAAGATATCATCGTTGCTGAAGTTTTTGGACAAATTATTGGGTATGCGCGTGGTTGGTGGGAAAGTGATGGAAATTCCGGATACATATATCATCATAATGGTTTCCTTATTCCAGAGTGGCGGCGGAAAGGTATTGGTCAGGCTATGTTGCTCTGGATGGAAAACCATCTCTCTGAATTAGCGAACTCCCATCTCGCAACCTCAGGGTATTTCCAGGTCACTGTAACGCAATTTCAAGAAGGCGTTTCCATCATGCTACAACGTGCAGGTTATCAACCTATCCGTAAATTTTATGAAATGGTACGCCCTACACTCGACGATATTGTTGAGTTCGCTTTGCCAGATGGTTTGGAAACACGCCCAGTTGGCGCCGAACATTATCAAGCTATCTGGAAATCAGTAGATGAAACAAGCAAGGATGAGTGGGGATACACAGAATCAACAGAAAATGATTTTTCAGCATGGCTGACAGATCCTCATTTTCAGCCACATCTGTGGCAAGTGGCTTGGGACATTGCCAGCAATCAGGTTATCGGTCATGTGTTGACATTTATTGATGGTGACGAAAATAGGCAACGAAGTCGAAAACGTGGTTATACAGAAGGAATTGGTGTTGACCACAATTGGCGCCGGCGTGGAGTAGCCCGTGCTCTGATTAGCCAAAGTCTGCTAACACAAAAGGCTACTGGCATGACAGAATCTGCTCTGGTTGCAGACAGCAGTAGCACAAGCAATGTTATCCGGCTATATGAAAGTTGTGGTTTCCAAATTGTCAAGTGTGATACGATTTACCGAAAACGTCTCTAGCCGGCAACACAACAGAGCGCGCAACTGACGCTTTGGGTCCATCACACCCCGAGTAGTTTTGTACGCCTTAGTCTATTTTTGGCTGGATGGCATGCCGGTATGGCAACATGCTCACATCTGTTTTAGGGATCGAGTTATATAGACGGGCGTAAGTTCCGCCCGGTGATGGCCCACTAACGGCATGATAGTTGAAATCAAGCCGCCTTCCAGCGATGGAGGGCGGTTCTTCAATGTTGGGGCGTATAATTAACTATGCTAAAACGGTGGGTTCAAAATCGAACCCACCCTACCCGCTAGATAATTAAGGAGATAAGAATGGAATACATAAAAGTAGCTAATACGGCCGAATTACCGGCCAACAAGATGATCCTGGTTGTTGTCGGCGGCAAGGAAGTGCTCCTGGCGAATATTGACGGCTCCTATTACGCCATCGCCAACAAATGTACGCATCTTGGAGGCGCACTGTCAAAAGGTTCTCTGGATGGAAGCATTGTCACCTGTCCGAAACATGGCGCTCAATTCGATGTAAAGACCGGGCAAGCGGTTGCGAATGCCAGGATTGGGTTTCTAAAAATGAGCGTGAAGGACGCACAGCGTTACACGGTCAAGGTTGAAGGAACCGATATTTTCGTGAAAGTATCCTGAAGAATCACGGCGTGTGGGTGCAAAATGCTGCCCGACACCAATTCCACCTGACCGCCTTCGGTAAAGCAGCGGTTAATGCAACCTTATGGGCGCATTGGCAGCAATGCATGCGGGTTACACGGTCTGATAAAAATCAAGTTTTTCATGGAGAGGCAATGACAGAACATCTTGATCCGGCATTAATGGTACCCATTGAGAAGGTTGCGCGGTTTATCGAAACCGGGGATGTATCCCTGCTTTCGGCCTTCGCGCGCAAAGGGGTAGTGATCATCGAAAACTTTCCGCCCCATCTCTTTGAAGGCGAAGATGCCGTCAAACGCTGGTCGCAGAAAATTTTGTCCTGGCATAAGCCGCCCAGTGATCTTGTCCTCAAACACACATTTGGCCCCCCTCAGGATCTGCGCGTTCAAGAGGATCTGGCCTTTTTATCCTTGCCCACCCATTGGAAGATTTCGCAGGACGGCGAAAGTTTTGAAGAAGATGGCGGATGGGCGTTCGTGCTGGCGCGGGAAGATGGTGAGTGGCGGGTGCGCGCCTATGGATGGGCGGTTACGGCTGTAGAGGATTAGCCGTCCCGCCGGAGGTTTTGCAATGGTGAAACCGAAGATTTTTACGATGAAATTTGCGAGTGTCTATCCGCTTTACGTTCAAAAAGCGGAGCGCAAGGGGCGCACAAAAGAAGAAGTTGACCGGGTTATCTGCTGGTTAACCGGCTATGACCGGGCGCAACTGCAACAGCAAATGGAGCGGGGCAACGACTTTGAAACCTTTTTTGCTCAGGCGCCGGCCCTCCATCCCAACAGCGTGTTGATCAAAGGCGTGGTGTGCGGCGTTCGCGTGGAAGACATCGAAGACCCGCTGATGCAAAAAATCCGCTACCTGGATAAGCTGATAGATGAGCTGGCAAAAGGCAAAGCGCTGGATAAGATTCTGCGGCAGTGAGGTGTTGAATGGCGCGCCTCTCAGTTATCTAAGCCGAAAGAATAATCTCCAAAGGGTGATGACCACATGATACTTATTCGAAATTACATTGATAGTGACGCCATCCAGGTGGGCGTTCTCATAGCTGATACATATAGCGAATTTAACCTTTCTTTTGCTTCCCCAGAACAAAGAAAGGCTTTTCTGGGTCCCTTTCAGCATGCAAGATCTTCCGAAAAAATACATCAAGAAGCAATTGCCGACGTAATCAAGGCATCAATGGTATTTATCGCCGAGATGGACGGTGTTATTGTTGGCGTGTTGAGAGGAAAAAAAGATAAACTGCAAAGTCTCTTTGTGAGAGGCGACGTTCATCGCCAGGGAATCGGGCGAAAATTGGTCAACAGATTTGAACAGGAATGTGCACTACAGGGATCAAGAAAAATCATCCTGATGTCAACTCTCTTTGCTGTTCCGTTCTACCAGTCAATGGGATACAAGAAATCTACGGGTATAAGAAGTATGCATAGTTTCGATGGAGAAGGTCTTCAGTACCAACCCATGAAAAAAATGCTGTAGTCGTAAGCCTTGTTCCCTTCAGTCCCCCGAAGGGATATTAAACCATCCCCCTACCGCGCAAACCGCCAGCGCGTGGCGCCGTTGGGTTTGGCCGTGGCGTTGCCAATGGCGGTGTGGAAGGTGAAGCGGTAAAGGTGCCACGGCGGCGGGCCGGCGCTGGGGGCGCTGAAAGGACCCGTGAAGGCGTCACCCTCCACCTGCACCGGCCATCCGCTCTCCCGGCAGCGCGCAGCCAGGCGCTCCAGGGTGGCCGCATCGGTCACCCGCACCGCCTCGCCTTCAAGGATGAGGTCAATGGTCGCCAGGCTGGCAGCGATGGTGCAGGCCGGGTTGGCCGCCAGATTGCGGGATTTGCGCGTCCCCGGCCCGCTGGTGAAGTAAACGTCACCATCCAGCCACAAGGCAGCCACCGCGGCGGCGTGGGGTATTCCGTCTGGCCGCACCGTTCCCAGGAAGGCCGGCCTGCCGAAGAAGATGCCAGCCGCCAGCAGGTCGCGGGGACGGCTCCACGGCAGCGGGTCGTTGCCGTAGATATCAAGGTTTTTGGTCTCAAGCGGGGTGCGTTCGGCCATGCGGAGGCCTCCTTTCATGATCACCCATGCGGTCAGTCTATCAAGCCAGGTTCATCTGATAGGGCTGCGCGCAGCCCTACACCATCTTAGCATAATCCAGCCGCCAGATGAGAGCAGCAGGGCGGGTTCGCCCAGATTTTCCAAAAGGGGATTTCACACACCTGGCTGATTGCTTCGAAGGTGCGAATCTGTATAATGGAGGCGTGGTTGCGATGCGGGTGTACGGTCACCCCCGCCCGCCTGCTTCTTAGCGTAACATGATAGGATTACTTCAATGAACACAAAACTGATCATCGTGGATGGGCACTCCTCCGTGGGCAAATCCAGCATCTCCAAAAGCGTCTATCAACAGATCAGGCTGCGCCGCCCGGCCTACTGGCTGCATGAGGAATGTGAAAACCATCCCATCCGGCAGGATGAATTCAGCTTCGGACCGCTGGATACCACCGAGGGGATGGAATGCAACCGGACCGGGATGCTGAAGAAGTGGGCGGACTTTCGAGACGCCATTTGCGCTTCTGGCAAGGTTTGCATCACGGAGGGGTGTTTGCTGCACGCCTACGACCGCTATTTTATCCACAGCCTGTGGGGAGAGCGGGAGATCCTGGCTTTTTACCGGCAGGTTGTCGAGGTCATCGGCGAGCTTAATCCGGTCATCGTCTTTCTCCACCGCCCCAACCTGCGCAAGAGCCTGGAGAAAGCCTTCCTCGCCCGCGGAGCATGGTGGCGAGACCTGATGCTCCGGCGGGATGACCTGCACATATATTTTAAGGACCATGTTTACGTGGATGAAGCCAGTATGTTCGACGCCATCACCTTTGAACAAACAAAGATGATGGAGATCTTCGACGCCTTGCCGTGCCAGAAGCTCAAAGTGGATACCAGCGCGGAGCAGTGGGAGGGTTATACTCGGGAAATCCTCTCGGTTATGGGTTTAGAATATCAACTGGTGGCCCCTCATCCGTGTGATTTGCAGGCCTACGCCGGCACCTATCGCTGGCAAAATGGGGCAGAGGTTGACGAATGGGTCATCACGTATGATGAAACCAATCAGTGCCTCTACACCAGCCTGTTTTGGCCGTACATGCCCATGCGCTGCGCGGCGCAGGGCGTGTTTGAGCTGATTTCCTTTCCGGTGGAGCTGCGCTTCAGGGCAGGTGCGCGCGGCCTGCAGTTTGAGGTGCAGGGCAACTACGACTGGGACCTGAACGGCAAGGTGTTCACCAGAATAGCCTGATTCTGCTCCCATCCCCGCCGCCTACCGGCAGCTTGAACGCACACCATTGATTGGCTCCCTTTCCAGGAAGAGTAACGACAGGGAAAATCCACAATGCCATTTGCCATTCACCTTTTCTTCGACCCAGATACTGAAGCCATCATAAAAACAGCCTGGAAGAAACTGGCTGAAACCGGAATTGCGCCGTATATGCACCGATCGGCCAATCGCCCGCACTTCTCGCTGGCCATCTATCAAAGCATTCACCTGGCAGCGTGCGAACAAAAACTTCAATCCCTCTCTGCCGCCTGGCAGCCTTTACCGGTCTCCTTCCAATCCATCGGCATCTTTCCAACCACACCGGCAACCGTCTTCTTAAGTTCGCCCGTCACCACCGCGCTGCTTGACCTGCATGCTGAAGTTCACCAGGCGTTGCATCCAACGGGAATCGACCCCTCGCAGTACTATTTACCGGGCAAATGGGTTCCACACTGCACCCTGGCGCTAGACCTGGAACCCGGGTTGCTGTCACAGGTTCTGGAAATTGGATTGCAGATGCCGCTGCCCATCAATGGGGAGATCACTGAAATCGGCGCGATAGAATTTCGGCCGGTCCGGCACTTGTTTCACTATCGACTTGGAAACTCACCCTTAGAACAGTGAATGTTCCCGGGCGTTACGCGCAGCAGCGGGCGGGGACGACCAGGCGCGCAATTTCTCCCTGCCGTCATTTCAGACCTGTTATACTTGCCCTGTGATCGAAATCACCCCCACCCTCCAGCTAGACGATGCTGAGTTCCAGCTCGAGTTCATCCGTTCCTCGGGACCTGGCGGGCAGAACGTCAATAAAGTCTCCAGCGCCTGCCAGTTGCGCTGGGACGTGAATGCCACCACCGCCC
>CAYVOX010000077.1:0-14674 GCA_964453035.1 uncultured Anaerolineaceae bacterium | reverse complement strand
TGCGGGGGTTGCGGGCATCCCACCAGCGGTCAATGATGCGGTTGAGGGCCATCGCCAGGGTGCGCGCGGCTGCCATTGCCAGGGTAATCCACAGGAACTTCCACCAGCCGGGCCAGCCATTGTCAGCCAACAGCATGCCCAGGTAGGCAAAGGGCAGGGCGAAAATAATATGCTCAAATTTGATGAGCTCAAGGAAGTGGCGAACGGCTTTCATGCGGGCTACTTCTTCTCCATCCAGGGGCACCACCACTTTTCAAGCGCATCCACCGAGAAGTACAAAATCATGCCCAGCAGGCTCATCACCACAATGCCCGCGTACATGGCGGGATAATTGAACAAGGTGGAGCCGTTAAGGTAAATGTAATACCCCAGGCCGTAGCGCGTGGCGAACAATTCAGCCACGTAGAGCACGGCAACGGCGGTGCCAACGGACTGGCGCAGGGCAGTGAGGATGCCCGGCAGTGAGGCGGGCAGATAAACATAGCGAAACAGGGCGCGGCGGCCCGCGCCGAGGCTGCGCACGCTGAGAATGAGTTCAGGCCGCAGGGCGGCAGCCTGGTCGCGGACGAGGACGAGAATCTGGAAGAAGAGAATGAGAAAAATGATAACAATCTTAGCCAGGTCGCCCACGCCCAGCAGCAGAAGCACAACCGGCACCAGCACCACCTTGGGAATCGGGTAAAGCCAGTAGATGAGGGGCGAAAAGAAGCGGTTGAGGCGCGGCATCTGCCCCAGCGCCAGGCCAGCAGGCGCAGCCAGCGCCACCGAGAGCAGCATCGAGGCTACCACGCGCCACAGGCTGGCCAGGAAGTGGAGGATAATCTCGCCCTGCTGCACTTCGCTGACGAAGGCCTGCGCCACGCGCGTCACCGGCGGCAGCACCGGCTGGTTGATAAGCACTGCCAGCACCTGCCAGGTGATGAGCAAAGCCAGCAGCGCCCAGAGGACGGCAGCGCGCTTCATGCAGCCTCCAGGGCAGCTTGCAGGTCGCGGCACAGCGCGCGGTAGGTGTCGCTCTCACGCGCGCCTGGGAGGGCAAAAACCGGGTTGGACACAATGCGCGGCTGGCGGTGGGGAGGCTGCCCCATGACCAGAATATTCTGCCCGAGTGCGGCAGCCTCTTCAATGGCGTGGGTGACCACCACCAGGGTAAAGCCCTGCTCGCGCCACAACTGCGTGGTGAGGTCTTCCAGATCCTGGCGAGTGGGCAGGTCCAACGAGGCAAACGGCTCATCCATTAACAGCAGGTCGGGGCGCAGCAGCAGGGTGCGGGCAATGGCTACCCGTTGGCGCTGCCCCCCGCTGAGCCGGGCGGGGAAAACTTTCTCTAATCCCGAGAGACCCAGGCGTTCAATCCAGAAGCTAACGTCAGCCCGGGAAGCGGGCACAGGGTTGGCAGGGGCGTGCAGTCCATCTGGTCCGTAGAGTCTGCGGATGCGCAACCCGAGGCGGATGTTTTCCTCAACCGTGGACCAGGGCAGCAGGCCGTAATCCTGTAAAATCAGCCCGGTCTGCGGGCGGGGGCGCAGCAGCGGTTCACCATCAATGCTCACCGTTCCAGATGAGGGTAACTGCAGTCCGGCCAGCAGGTAGAGCAGCGTGGTTTTTCCGCAGCCAGAAGGACCCAGGATAACCCAGGACTGACCGCGCTGGATGCTGAGGTTAAACTGGCTGAAAAGCTCAGCGCGCCCAGGATAGGTGAAGGAGAGGTTGGTGAGTTCGATGGACATCTGGGTAACGAGAAACCACTATTCTGGTCGCCTGTGATTACTTGATGAATTGATCAGTGACCGACTCGGCGTAGGATAATTTTTTATCCAGCAGGGCGCGTCCAACCGCCCAATCCACCACATCATCCCACTGCTTTTGAGAGGGGATGGATGGCGCAGGGAAAGCGGGGACTGGATAGGTGGCGGTGAGGTTGGCAGGAACGAGCTTGTACTGCTCAAAAATCTTGCGCCAGGATTGGGGATCCTTCTGAATGGCTTCAACCGCCTGGCTAAGCGCGGTCAGTAAATTCTTGACGGCGGTGGGATGCTCATCGAGGAACTTTTTACGGAAGGTGATGACGCTGGTGCCATCCGCCGAGTAACGCGCGTCATCCACCAGCACCACCGCCCCCTGGCTGACCGCCAAAGTGGAGAACGGCTCCGGCAAGGTAGCAGCCTTGAGTTGCCCAGACTGCAACAGCGCCATGCGGTCAGGGATCTTGGGGACGGCCAGGGTTTTTATCTGGTCGGGTTTAAGACCTTCGCCGGTGAGCATGCGGTAGGTGATGTACTCGATGATGGAAGCCTGCGAAATGCCAATCTCAACTCCGGCAAGGTCTTTCACCGACTTGATGCCGCTCTGCGGGCTGGCAACCAGGCGGAAGTTGGGCTGGTTGGCCGTAGCTACCTGGGCAAAACGCACCACCTGAACCTGCACCCCTTGCCTGTTGAAAAGAGCAGTGGCTAAGAGGTCGTTGACCATGCCGTCTGCCTGGGCAGCCGCCATCACCTGGTCGCGCTCGGCAGCGGAAGCCGCGGGCACAAATTCCACCCTGACGCCGGCTTTTTCGAACAACCCGGCCTCTTTGGCAACGTAGAAGGGCATGGCTTCCAGGATGGGTAGCAGGACCAGCCTGACGGTGACGTTATCGGCGGCGGGTTGCGGCGCGCAGGCCGCCAGGGAGAACAAAACAGAGACCAGAACAAGCGCAGAGAAGAAAAAGCGGGGTAGTTTTACCATCTAAACCTTTCTCAGGGGGGAAGTCACACCTTGAATCAGTAGTGATGAGAAAACCTGGTTAGAACTTGAGGTTCGCCCAGATTTGGTCAATTTTTGCCTTGACCTCAGGCGACATGGAGACAACCTCAGGCCACTGGCGCGGATACCCTTCCTCGGGCAGCTTGGCGGTGGCATCAATGCCGATTTTTCCACCGTAGGAGGAAACACTGGCAGCATGGTCAAGCTGGTCGAGCGCTCCCTCCTCGAGGAGGATATCGCGCTTCCAATCCACGTTTCCCAGCACCTGCCAGGCCACCTGGGAATAATCTTGCACGTCTACCCATTCATCCACCACCACGATAGCTTTTGCCAGCGAGAGCAGCCCCAGCCCCCACAGGCCGTGCATAACCTTGCGAGCATGACCGGGGTAGCGTTTTTGAAGGCGCACCAACACCAGGTTATGGAAAACGCCCTCGGCAGGCATGCAGAAGTCTAATATCTCCGGCAAGAAGAGCCGCGCCAGCGGCAGAAAGAGGCGCTCGGTAGCCTTACCCATCCAGACATCCTCCATCGGAGGGATGCCAACCACAGTGGCGGGGTAGATGGGATCGGCGCGGTGGGTGATGGCAGTGACCTTGAAGGTGGGGAAGGATTCAACCGGGGTGTAATAACCGGTATGGTCGCCAAAGGGGCCTTCGGGGCGCATATCCGCCAGGTCAACATAGCCTTCAATCACAATTTCGGCCTGGGCGGGCACTTCCAGCGGCTGAGACACGCATTTGACAAACTCCACCGCCTCACCGTTGAGGTAACCGGCCAGCAGGTATTCATCAATTTCGGGCGGCAGCGGAGCAGAAGCGCACCACACGGCAGCCGGGCTGCCACCCAGCACAACCGCCGCGGGGATGCGTTCCTGCAGGGCAGCCTGGGCGCGTCTGGCATGATCTGCGCCGCCCTTGTGGCGCTGCCAGTGCACCAGCAGGGTTTGCGAGTCAACCACCTGTAAGCGGTACATGCCCACGTTGCGCGCGCCGGTCTTCGGGTTGCGCGTGATGAACTGGGGTAAAGTAATAAATCGCCCGCCGTCATTGGGCCAGCACTTGAGGATGGGAAGAAAATCAAGCGAGGGTTCGCTGGTATTGACCACCTGTTGGACAGGTCCGCTGCGCACGCGACGCGGTTTAACCCCCGCTGCCATCAGCGCACCGAGCAAATCCTTGCCCCGCCCCAGGGCGCCGCCCAGGCTGCCGGGCAGGGAAGGGTTGATGAGTTTTGCCAGGCGCTGGTTAAGCTCTTCGAGGTTTTCCACGCCGAGAGCCCAGGCCATGCGCTGCTGTGAACCAAAGGCGTTGATGAGGATGGGCACCTGCGACCCGACCGGATGCTCAATGAACAGGGCTTTGTTCTGCTCAACCGGGGCCTTGCTCAGTCGGTCAACCAGTTCAGTGACCTCTAACTCCGGCGAGAGCGGCGCGGCGAGACGCACAAGCTGACCGCGGCGGTCCAGAAGCTCAATAAACTGGCGCAAATCTTTTGTTGGCATGTTGCGTCACCTCCGGGGGCAGCAGCAGGATGCGAAACACTCGCCGCCGCCCGAATTATAGCATGGTTGAGGTATAATCTTTTTGAGACGAGGCAGGCATGGCGATACATCTTTTACCCGATGAAGTTGCGTCACAAATTGCAGCCGGAGAGGTGGTCGAGCGCCCGGCTTCGGTGGTTAAAGAACTGCTGGAAAACGCCCTGGATGCGCGCGCCCGCGCCGTCACCATCCGCATTGAGCAGGCTGGCAAACGGCTGATCGAAGTGACAGATGACGGCACGGGCATCGCTGCCAGTGAAATGGCGCTGGCTGTCTCCAGGCATGCCACCAGCAAGTTGCGCAACGCCGAGGATTTATTCCATATCACCACGCTGGGGTTCAGAGGGGAGGCGCTGGCTTCGATTGGGTCGGTTTCGCGCTTTACGCTCACCTCGCACCTGGTTGATTCCCCCACCGCCTGCCGCCTGCGGGTGGATGCCGGGCGGATGGGCGCGCTGGAGACAGCCGGCGCGCCGGTTGGAACCCAGGTGCTGGTGGAGGACCTGTTCTTCAACGTGCCGGCGCGGCTCAAGTTTTTAAAGCAAGATTCAACCGAGCGGCAGCAAATTGACGGGCTGGTGACGCGCTACGCCCTGGCTTACCCGAATGTGCGTATGCAGCTCTTCCAGGACGGGCGGGCTGTGCTACAAACCAGCGGCAACGGCAACCGGCGCGAAATTTTATCCGCGCTTTACGGCGTGGATTCCGCCCGGGATATGATCGAGGTAACGCTGGAGGACGAGGGCTACCACCTGAGCGGCTTCAGCAGCCCCATCTCGCTGACCCGCTCGAATCGCCGCGAGATGACCTTCTTCGTCAACGGGCGCTGGGTGCAGGATGCCGCGCTGAACAGCGCCTTGATGCAGGCTTACCACACCCTGCTGATGGTGGGGCGCTTCCCGATGGCGGTGCTATTCATCGAGTTGCCGCCCGAAGAAGTGGATGTCAACGTCCACCCCGCCAAGGCTGAGGTGCGCTTCAGGCACGCCGACCGGGTGTTTGCCCTGGTGCAGCGTGGAGTGCGGCGCGCGCTGCTGGCTTATTCACCGGTGCCGCAAGTTTCACCGACCACCTGGCGCGCCTACCCGCCCACCGGCCCGGTCATTGACCCGGCCTGGGAGATGTCTGCCCAGGCCAAACTGCCTGCCGCGCCTGCCGATTGGTCCGGATTTGAAACGGGCGAGCAAAAAACCGAGGGCTCCGCGCAGGCCGCCTCTTCAACTGAGGCCAAAGGCGCGGAATTGCCTTCCGGGCAACTGCCGCTGCTGCGCCTGGTAGGCCAGGTGGGCGGCACCTACATCATTGCCGAAGGGCCAGACGGGCTGTATTTGATTGACCAGCATGCGGCCCATGAGCGGGTGTTGTTTGAGCGCATGATGAAGCACGGCAACCAGCCCCTGCCTTCCCAGGCGCTGCTGGAACCAGCGCTGCTGCACCTGCCGCCGCAATCCGCCCGCCTGTTGAACGAACAATTACCCATCCTAAGCCACCTGGGTTTTGAGGTTGAACCGTTTGGACCGGACACCTTCCGCGTGCGGGCGATTCCTGCCCTGCTCACCGGCAGCGACCCGCTGGCAGCGGTACGCGTGGTGGTGGAGGATTTTGAAGAGGATGAAACGCCTTTGCAGGCGGAGATTGAAGCCCGGACCGCCGCCAGGATTTGCAAACGCAGCGCGGTTAAAGGCGGGCAAACGCTCTCCGGCGAGGAGCAGCGCCAGCTGTTGCGCGACCTGGAAGCGTGCCAATCCCCACGCACCTGCCCGCACGGGCGTCCGACGATGATTCACCTCTCGGTGGAGTTGTTAGAGCGGCAGTTTGGGCGGCGCGGCAGCCGCTAGGGATGAAGCGAGAGCACCGGTAAGCCAGTCTTGTGAATCGCATATCCAAACTGGGGGCATGGGGTTGTGATTAGCAAATCATCCTGTCATTGAGGTCCCAGCATGCAAATCGTCACAGACGGCGCCTGCGACCTGGCTGCCGAACAAACCCAAGGTCTCGATTTTCACATCATTCCCCTGCGGCTAACGCTGGATGGGAAAACATATCTGAGCGGCGTGGATGTGCAGGCATCTGAATTCTATGAAATGCTGAACCAGACCAGCGCCATGCCGAGCACCACGCAGCCTTCGGCGGGGGAATTTGCCGAGATTTACCGCAATCTGGCAAGAAGCGACCCGGAAATCCTTTCGATTCACCTGGCTTCAGGGCTCAGCGGCACCATCAACGCCGCCCGAGCCGGGGCAGCCATGGTGCCCGAGGCGCGCGTGACAATTTTCGACTCACGCCTGCTCTCTGCTCCGCTGGGATGGCAGGTGGTAGCGGCGGCGCGGGCAGCCAAAGCAGGCTGGTCTATGGAGCGCATCCTGGCCCTGCTGGACCACCTGCGCGAACAATCCATCGGCATGTGCACGCTGCAGGTGCTCAAATATGTGGTGCACGGTGGGCGGGTGGGCCACCTCAAGGGATGGGTGGGCTCGCTGTTGAACATCAAGCCGATAATTACCTTCGATAAAGTTGACGGAAAAACGGAACAGGCCGGGCAGGAGGTGACCTTCCGGCGGGCCATTTTGCGCATGGCCGACCTGGTAACGCGCTGGCAAAAACCTGGTTCCAGGCTGGTGGTGCAGCTGCTCTACGGGGCAGATCGAACCGTGATTGACCCGGTGCGCGAACGGCTCAGCCAGTTATTCGATTGCCAGTGGCTGCCAAGCCACACGCTGGCGCCCATTTTCGGCTGCCATTCGGGTCCTGGGGTAGCCGGGGTGGCCTTTGTTCCACTGGAGGCGTGGGAGAAAATTCCGGGGGGTTAGGCGCCATTCAGCGCTGCGACGATGGCGGGGACAACCTCAACCAGGTCCGCCCGCAGGATGACCTCGGCTTGATCATCGAGGTAGGTGGGGGTAAAGTTAACCAGAATCAATCGTGCACCGCGCGAAAGCGCCACGGCGGGCAGGTGGGCAACCGGCATCACCTGCAGGGAAGACCCAATCACCAGAATGACATCAGCCTGCTGGCAGTGGCGCTCCGATTGTTGCCAGGTTATCGGGGGAAGCATCTCTTCAAAGAGGACGATATCCGGTTTAAGCACAGCCTGGCAAGTGGGGCAACGCGGCAAAATGCCCCGGTCAACAAAGGGGGCTGCAAAACTGGCGCTGGGGAAGGTTTTCCGGCATGCCAGGCAGGAGAGCGTTTCCAGCGAGCCGTGCAATTCCAGGACGATCCGCGAACCGGCGCGCTGATGGAGCCCGTCTATGTTCTGCGTCAGCAGCGCACTCAACACGCCCTGCTGTTCCAGGCTTGCCAGGGCATGGTGCGCCGGGTTGGGAGAAGCCTGCCACATGCTGGCAGCCAGGGGGCGAAGCCAGTTGTAAAAGCGCTGAGGGTTGCGCCGAAAGGTGGTGAGAGACGAGACTTCCATCGGGTCGTCGCGCTGCCACAGGCCGGTATCCTGCGAACGGAAATCCGGGATGCCAGAATGGGTTGAGAGCCCGGCGCCGGTGAGCGCAACCGCATGGCGCGCGGATTTGAGCAGCCGGGCCGCACGCTGGATGTTCAGTTGGTCAGATTCGGAGATCATGGTTTAACGCGGGTGGCAACCAGTTCTGCCAGGCGCGTGAACTGCTGCGCCAGCAAACCTTCGGGTTGAACGAGGATTAAAGGAACGCTGCGCATCGCAGCCTGGTAGGCAATTTCTGGTGCGGGGGGGATGACCTGGACCACCTGGCGACCGAGGGTATCCTGCACCTGGGTGACCGAAAGTTGAACATCGGCGCGTACCCGGTTGACCATGACGAGGGTCATGAGCTTGGTCTTGCCAAAACCGCGGTCAACCAGCTCTTCAATGAAAACACGTGTGAGGGGCATAATCCCGGGGTAGGGTTCGGTGACGACCATCGCTTCCTGGCAGGAGGATAGCACCAACCCGAAATTGGGCCATATGTTGGCGCCGATATCCAGCAATACCAGGGGGGCAAGGCGGGGCAGTGTATTGAGGACGATGTCCAACTGCTCGGAGGCGTGCACGGCTTCAATATCGCGCGCGCGCGGGGAAGAGAACAGGCAGCGCACGCCGTAGGTGGTCTGGGTCAGGGATTTTTCAACCACCTGAGGGGTGATTTCCGAGGGACGCTTGGCCAGCAAATCATTGAGGCCAGTGGGGTTGGCGAAGCCCAGTTCCAAACCCCAGGTGCCGTGACCGGGCCGCACTTCAGCAGCAATCACATCCCCGCGTGTTTTGTTGTGGTAGCTGATAGCCAGGTTGAGCACCAGGGACGATACACCCACGCCACCCTTGGGAGAGACCACGCCGATGACATACCCCTGCGGCGTGGAAGGCTGCGGAGCTGCGGGGCGGCTTTTACCGCGGGTGAGCAGCGAGCGCAGGCGCGCCACCAGTTCCACAGGGTGGATGGGTTTGGTGAGGTACTCATCCGCGCCGGCTTCGTAACCTGCAACTTTATCCTCCACCATGCCCTTGGCGGTGAACATGAGAATGGGGATTGACGCAGTCTCGGGTTCCTTGCGCAACTGGCGGGCAACGGCATAGCCATCCATGTCCGGCATCATCACGTCCAGGATAATCAAATCCGGCAGTTCTGCGCGGGCCTGGTTGAGAGCCTGGGTGCCGTTGTTGGCCGCGACGATAACAAACCCCTGGCGCTGCAACATCAACCCTACCAGGCGCAGGGTCTCTAGGTCATCATCAACAATCAAGACTTTTTCGGGCATCGTCAACCTCGTTCTGACATCACCGGCTGTGCTGAAGCCAGTCTAGCATAAGATTAAGCGAGAGGCAAGAGAAAATCGGCGTGCAATGCTATAATCTTTAACATGGATCTGGCTCGCCTTCGATACGTATTGCAAGAGGAATGCCATCTTTCCACCGCGCAGGTGGTGCTGGTGGGCGTCTCGGGCGGACCGGATAGCCTGTGCCTGATGGATGTGCTGCACGTCCTGGGGTACAGGCTGGTAGTGGCACATTTCGACCACTGCCTCAGGCCTTCCTCCGCCGAGGATGCGGAATTTGTTCGCCAGCAAGCCGGGAGTCGCCATCTGCCTTTTACCAGCACGCAGCGGGATATCGCCGTCTTTGCACGCGAGGCGCGTCTTTCGGTTGAGGAGGCAGCGCGCAAAGCCCGCTACCAGTTCCTGTTTGAGCAAGCCGCCAGCTTTGAAGCGCAGGCCGTGGCGGTGGCGCACACCGCCGATGACCAGGTGGAAACCGTGTTGATGCACCTGCTGCGCGGAGCGGGGCTGGGTGGGTTGAAGGGCATGGTTTTCCACGCGAGCGGGCGGGAATGGGGCTCGCGGCTGCCGCTGGTGCGCCCTTTACTGGCCACCTGGCGCGAAGAGGTGCTGACTTACTGCCGCGAGCGCAACCTGGAGCCGCGCATGGACGAAAGCAACCAGGATACAGCCTTCTTCAGAAACCGCCTGCGCTGGGAACTGCTGCCAACCCTGCAAAGCTACAACCCACGCATCAAGAAGGTGCTGTGGCGCGCGGCGCAATCGCTGGCAGGAGATTACGCCGTGGTGGAAGAGGCCCTGGCAACCGCGCGGTTAGCCTGCCGTGAACAACGGCGCAAGCATTACGTGAGTTTTGCGCTGGTGGCGTTTCTGGCCCTGCCGGTTGGTCAGCAGCGCAGCCTGCTGCGTGGGGCTGCAGCCCACCTGCTGCCGGATTTGCGGGATATTGACTATGAAGTGATTGAGCGCGGGCTGGCCTTTGCGCGCACCCCCAACGCCCGCCTGCAGAGCAACCTGGTCAAAGGCCTTTACCTGTTCATTGAGGGTGACAGGCTCTTCACAGCACGCTGGGGGGCACCAATTCTGGATGACGATTGGCCGTGGATGGATCCGGCTAAACCGGTACTGCTGCCCGTTCCGGGGGAGGTGACGCTGGACGGAGGCTGGCAGCTGAGTGCAGAGCTGATGACGGAATTTGACCGAGAGTGCCTGCTGGCTCAATCGGCTGACCGCTTTCGCTGCTGGCTGGATGCCGATAAGCTGGAGCTTCCCCTGGTGGTGCGTACCGCCCGCGAAGGCGAGCGCTTCCAACCGCTGGGGATGGACGGTCACAGCTTGAGGTTTTCAGATTACTGGGTGAACAAAAAGCTTTCCCGGCGAGCGCGATCCACCTGGCCGCTGGTGTGGAGCGGAGAACGCGCGGCATGGGCGCCGGGTTACCAGCCGGGGCATGCCTTTCGGCTCACGGAGGCCACCCGGCGGGTAGTAGCCCTGCATATGCAATCGTCTGAGGAGCAAGCAAGAGAGTGAGCGCCATTCCTCCTTAAAATATGTTAAAAATGTCACAAATTCAATCCAGTTGTTTGACAGTTGCTCCATTGATGGTATAATCAGGGGCTGCAATCAATAAATCTGGGAGAGTTGCTCTATGGAATCGAGCGTCGTTGCGGAGACAGACCGCGCTGTAGGAATAAAAACAAAAGCACATTTTACAGGCAAGGTGGTAAAAATCAGCCTGGCCGGGGCTGTGTTGGATATTGGTACCGGCACACCCGCAGTCATCCACATCTCGCAGCTGGTGTCGGCTAATAACGAGCCGATCAAGCGCGTGGAGGATGTGCTGCAAGTTGGCCAAGAAGTTGAAGTCTGGGTTAAAAAAGTCCTCGCAGACCATGTTGAGCTGACCATGCTTAAACCGCTCGACCTGGAATGGCGAGATATCAAAAAAGGCATGACCGTCAAGGGGAAAGTGGTGCGCCTTGAGAAATTTGGCGCATTTGTGGAAATTGGCGCGGAACGGCCCGGCCTGGTGCATATCAGCGAGATGGCTCACGGTTATGTGCGCACGCCCGGTGATGTGGTCAAGGAAGATGACGAAATTGAAGCCCAGGTGCTGGACGTCAACCGCCGCAAGAAGCAGATTAAACTGAGTATGAAGGCGTTGATCCCCGAACCGGTGAAGGTGGAAGAACCCGTGCGGCAGGTGGAAGCCTTGCAGCCCAGGGAAAAAGTTGTTCGCCGCCCCAAGAAGGCGCCGCGCCGCCGCAACCAGGAAGGCGGAGAAGAATCGGTTGAACTGCTGGCGAATCTTTCCGATCAGCAGCCGGTTGCAGAAGCAGAGCCTACCGCGATGGAAATTGCCATCCGCGAAGCAATGGAACGCGCCAAGAGCAAAAAGCAGGCAGCAGAGGATAAATCCCGCAAGGCCAAGACCGTTTCGCAGGAACAGGAAGATATCTTATCTCGCACTTTAGTGAACAAACCAAAGAGCGCATAAGGCTCTCAGGTGCCGGATATGATGGGTCTTGGCGGGTACAAAATCCCGCCAAGACCCATCCTTTTTAAGTCAGTGCCGAACAACCCACATCAGGAGAGACAATGGCGACAAAATTCATTTTTTTCACCGGCGGCGTGGTCAGCTCAGTGGGTAAAGGCGTCACCGCGGCTGCGCTGGGCAGGCTGCTGAAAGAACGGGGGTTCAAGGTTGCCATTCAAAAATTGGATCCCTACATCAATGTTGACCCGGGCACGATGAGCCCCTACCAGCACGGCGAGGTTTTTGTGCTGGATGACGGCGCTGAGACGGACCTGGACCTGGGACATTATGAGCGCTTCATTGATATTCGCCTCAACCGCGGCTGCAACACCACCACCGGGCAGGTCTATGCCGAGGTCATCAGCAAAGAGCGTCACGGTGACTTCCTGGGCGGCACCATCCAGGTAATTCCGCACATCACCAACGAAATCAAACGCCGGATTAACGCCGTGGCGAAAACCATGGACGCTGAGATTGTTCTGGTGGAAGTGGGCGGCACGGTGGGCGATATTGAAAGCCAGCCTTTTTTGGAGGCCATTCGCCAACTGCGCTTTGAATTTGGGCGCGAGAACATGATGTACGTGCACGTCACCTGGCTGCCCTACATCGGCGCCACCGGCGAGCTAAAGACCAAACCCACCCAGCACTCGGTGCGCGAACTGCGCTCCATCGGTATTTCGCCGGATGTCATCGTGGCGCGCTCCGATCACCCCGTAGATTCCTCCCTGCGTGAAAAAATTGCCCTGTTCTGCGACGTCGAAAAACAGGCGGTCATCCCGATGGTGACCGTTCCAATATTATATGAAATTCCCCTGCTGCTGGAGAAAGCCGGCCTGGCTGACCTGGTGATGAAGCGCCTGGGACTGGTGGCGCGCAAGCCGCCGGATTGGACGCTGTGGGAAAAGCTGATGCAAGAAGTGAAACGCCCCAAACCACCGGTAAAAATTGCGCTGGTGGGCAAATATGTGGAACTGCACGATGCCTACATCAGCGTACGCGAGGCGCTAAAACATGCCGCCCTGCACGTAGGGGTGGAGCTCGAACTGGAATGGGTGCACTCGGCGGAGTTGGAAAAAGGGCGCGGCTGGGAAGTACTGCGCCTGGCCGACGGCGTGATTGTCCCGGGCGGGTTTGGCAGCCGGGGAATTGAAGGCAAAGTGCTGGCAGCGCAGCATGCCCGCACCCACAATGTGCCCTACCTGGGCCTGTGCCTGGGCATGCAACTGATGGTGGTGGAATTTGCCCGCAATATGCTGGGGCTGGAGGCCGCCAACAGCTCGGAGTTTGACCGCTCCACGCCCGCGCCGGTGATTGACCTGATGCTGGAGCAGCAAACCATCGCCGACCTGGGCGGTACGATGCGGCTGGGTCTGTACCCGTGCCACTTGCAACCGGGCACGCTGGCGGCTCAGGCCTATAACGAAGAAGTGGTTCAGGAACGCCACCGCCACCGCTGGGAGTTCAACAACGCCTACCGGGAAGCCTTTATTGAGAAGGGCATGCGTTTTTCAGGTCTCTCGCCGGATGGCCGCCTGGTTGAGATTGCCGAACTGGTGGATCACCCCTTCATGGTGGGCACGCAATTCCACCCGGAGTTTCTCTCCCGGCCGGAGCGCCCCCACCCGCTCTTCAAAGCCTTCATGCAGGCTGCCGGTCGCAAGGCAGGCATGGCGTGACGGTGGGTGATAAAAGGTGTACGATTAATAATAAAAATCACAATTTTGGATTATACTTGTTCGGATTGATTTTCTAATAAAAAAGGCGAGTCATCGCCATCATTCAAAGGACGAGGAAAAACAATGGACACGACAATTGATTCAATTATGGCGCAACAAATCCTGGATTCGCGCGGAAACCCCACAGTGGAAGTGGAAGTGATCCTCGCGGACGGCAGCTGGGGCCGCGCAGCGGTTCCCTCCGGCGCATCAACCGGCATTCACGAAGCGCTTGAACTGCGCGACGGCGACAAAAGCCACTACCTGGGCAAAGGCACGCTCAAAGCAGTTGACCACGTCAACAACGAGATTGCCGATGCGCTGATTGGCTGGGACGCAATTGAGCAGAAGGCCATTGATATGACCATGCTGGATCTTGACGGTACCCCCAACAAGTCCAAGCTGGGCGCCAACGCCATCCTGGGAACGAGCCTGGCAGTAGCCAAGGCCGCAGCTAATTCGCTGGGACTGCCGCTCTACCGCTACATCGGTGGGGTGTACGCGCATGTGTTGCCCGTTCCGATGATGAACATCCTTAACGGCGGCGCACACACCGCGTGGCAATCAACCGACGCGCAGGAATTCATGGTCATGCCCCTGGGCGCGCCCTCCTTTGCCGAAGGTCTGCGCTGGGGCGCGGAAATCTACCACACACTCAAGGGCGTACTCAAGGCGCGCGGCTATGCCACCCTGGTTGGCGACGAAGGCGGTTACGCCCCGGCGCTGAAGACCAATGCCGAAGCGGTGGAAGTCATCCTGGAAGCTATTGCCAAAGCGGGCTACAAAGCCGGCGAGCAGGTGGCCATCGCCTTAGACCCGGCCGCTTCGGAATTTTATGATGAAGAGACCAAGACCTACAACCTGCGCAAGGAAGGCAAGAAGCTGACCGGCGAGCAGATGGTGGCCTTCTGGAAGAATTGGGTGGAGCAATATCCAATCGTCTCGCTTGAGGACGGCCTGGCGCAGGACGACTGGGAGAGCTGGAAGCTGCTCACCGCCGAACTGGGCGGCAAAATCCAGATTGTGGGCGACGACCTGCTGGTGACCAACCCCACCCGCGTGCGCCGCGGCATTGCGGAAAAAGCCGCCAATGCCCTGCTTGTCAAGTTGAACCAGATTGGCAGCCTCACCGAGACCATTGAAGCCGTTGAAACCTGCCACCGCGCTGGCTGGCGGGCGGTGACCTCTCACCGCTCCGGTGAAACGGAAGATGCAACCATTGCCGACCTGGCTGTGGCGCTCAACATGGGCCAGATCAAGACCGGCGCCCCGGCGCGTTCCGACCGGGTTGCCAAGTACAACCAGCTGCTGCGCATCGAAAACGAACTGCAAGATACCGCCAAGTATGCGGGCTGGTCAGCGCTCAAGCGCTAGAACCATCAAAAT
>CAYVOX010000076.1:13606-14705 GCA_964453035.1 uncultured Anaerolineaceae bacterium | reverse complement strand
CCTTCGCTGCGCTCAGGCTCAGAATGACAACACCTCTTGTTAAGATTCGTGAAATTATCAGGTGGCAAAAGCAAACCTTCTTTTCGCCTTTTAGCTTTGAACAGCATGATACCGGCAAAAAACCTTGCCGGCGTTCTTAGCCTAACAACAAGAAGATGGCAAATATAAATTCAATCACCAGGCTAATCCAGTTGGATTGCACCGATGAGCGGTCAATAAAAATAGCGGGCAGGCGCACCAGCGCAATCCCCAGGTAGGCAAATCCAAGCATCTGGAAAGCCGGCGTGCCCAGGAAGAACGGCACCAGCCCGAGGGCGATGAACAAGCCTCCAAAAATGGCGCGTACTTCGGTTTTTCCGCGCCCTCCCGGGATGGTGAGACCGGTGAAGGATTGCACCGCGTTAGGGTTGATCAAAGCCAGCAACCCGGTTCCAATGGTGCCCACCAGGGCGATGGTTCTCAGAATGGCTAAAATATTGAGCATTGGCTATCCTTTCAAACGGCGTGTTTGCCCAGCCAGAACTTTTTCCAGCTTCCGCCGCTGGTTTGCAGGGCAATGAAGGCATACAGAGCGCCGGTGAAGAACCCCAGCACCATCATCAAAACCACCCAGATGACCGTGGCAAGGGGTGATTTTTCGCGGTAGATAATCCATCCTGAAAAGAGGATGAACCCAACGTACAGGTCAACCAGCGAGACAATGCCCCACGGCATAGCGGTGAGGATGGCGCCTTCCGCGCCAAAATCCCCGTTGATAAAGCCGTTGCCGATGGCGGCCGTCATGGCCAGCACGCCCAAAGCAGCCACAATTTTTGCGATTTTCATGCTCATGTTTGCTCCTATGCTTTTGCAATACAGACAAACCCGGCGGCGTTGGGCCCGATGTGGGAACCGATGGTGGGGGTAACCTCTCCGGTGAATGAGGGCTCCCCGGCCGGGAAGAGATGGCTGGCCAGTTCACGCAGGTGAGCGGCGCGCTCGAGTGAATGGGTATGCACCACCGAAAGGTGCTCGAGCGGCCCCAGGGCGGTGATCAGTTCGAGCAGGCGCTGGACGGCTTTCTGGCTGGTGCGCACCCGCTCCGCGGCGGAGACGCCGT
>CAYVOX010000076.1:0-13506 GCA_964453035.1 uncultured Anaerolineaceae bacterium | reverse complement strand
TGAATGGAGATGATGGCCGTGGCGCCTTCGGCTGCCAGGCGGTTGTAGAGCTGCATAAAGGTGCCCAACCCCGGGGCTGAGGTGGTGGGCATGGAGCGGTAGCCGGGCAATCTCTCGTAGAACTCTTGCCGGGTGATTTCCACCCCATCCAGGAAACTTTTGCCATCCACGTTGATGTAACATGGAATTACCGAGATATCATATTGCTGGATGATATCCTGCGGCAGATCGCAGGTGCTGTCTGTGACGATTTTTATGGTCATTTCATTCCCCATTGATTTCAATATTGATTGGTTTAATCCACCACGAATTATATCCCATGTCCACGGTTAAAATCCCCGCGTCTGGCTTTTCCACGGCGGCGCAATCTTGGTGATGTATTCCTCAACACTCGGACCGGCTAACCGGCGCAGGCGCCACAACCCGTAAAGGTAACTGCCGATGAGCAGCAAGATGGTAGCAGGCCACCCACCCAGCAGTTTTGCCGCTGAAAGCAGCACGGCATTCTCGCTTTGCGCCAGCGCCAGTTGCAGCCCCAGCCGCGCGGCAAAGAAAACTGCCCATGCCAGGGTTACTTCACTGTAGGCGGGGCGCACGCGCGGATGCCAGTACCACTCGCGCGGCCAACGCCTCACCAGGTAACTGGTCCAGGCTACCATTGGGCGCCTGAGAAGCACGCTCAGCAGGGCGGTGCCGATGGTGAGCAACCCGGTGACCACATCTGAGAGGATGTACCCTCCCAGCCCGTTGGTGAGCGATAAAAAGACGGTGAGCGCGGCGCCAGCCAGCCCCAGTAACACATAGAGCAGCGATTGGCGCTTAATCATCCGATACAGAGCAAAGGCCACCGCCACTGCCAGCGAAACCCACAAAGCGTTGGTAAAACCCCAGGCGGCATTGATGATCACGAATAACAGGGCCGGTAAAATAGCGTCCAGGATGGAGCCGCGACCGGTGAAAACCAGTCTTAATTCTTCCAGTAATTCCGTAGTTTTACCCGGTGATTTAGGTTCGGGTTCGCTGTTCATACTTTGATTGTATCGTCTTGCGCTGCACAATCAAGGATTTGAATAAGTTTTGTATAAGGTATTTATAAGAAGAGTAAAATTTTTTCCGGCCAGAAAGCTGCACGGCGGGGTTAGAGCACCGCTCCGGGCTGCCAGGGCACAAATTCTGCCTGGCGGTGACCGTGCCGCTCGCTGGAGGTGCGTGCTCCTGATGCCGACCGCAGGATCAGCTCAAGCAGCTCATCGCGCGCCGCCTGGATGGGCTGTCCTTCCAGCAGCGCCCCGGCGTTAAAGTCCATATCGCCGCGCATGCGCGTAAACAAGGCGCTGTTGGAGGCAATTTTCACCGTTGGAGCCAGCCCGCTGCCAAAAACAGAGCCGCGCCCGGTGGTGAAGGCTACCAGGTTACAGCCTCCCGCCAGCTGCCCGGTGATAGACACCGGGTCGTTACCGGGGCTATCCATAAAAACCAGCCCGGCTGCGTCAAGGAGCTCGGCGTAGTCGTAAACCGCTGATAGCGCACGGCTGCCGCCCTTGGCGACCGCCCCCAGGGATTTCTCGTAGATGGTGGTGAGACCCCCGGCTTTGTTGCCGGGTGTGGGGTTGTTATCCAGGCTGAAGCCCAGCAGCCTGGCCTGTTCTTCCCACCAGCGGATCTGGCGTATCAACTTGAGCGCCGCGGCTTCGCTCTTCACCCGCCCAAGCAGTAGCTGCTCGGCGCCGTAGATTTCAGGCGTTTCAGAGAGTACCGCCGTCCCACCCCGGCTGACGAGCTCATCAACAACCATGCCCAGCAGCGGATTGGCTGTCACGCCCGACCAGCCATCAGACCCACCGCACTGCAGCGCAATTTTTAACCCGGCAACGGGTTGCCGGCTGCGCCGCGCCGTGTTGACTTTTGCCAGCAGCTCTTCAACCGCGCGAATACCCGCCTGCAGCGTGGCATCAATCCCGCCCAATTCCTGGATGGATAAGACGGGCGCGCAAGGGGCCATTTGCTGCGCTAATCGTAAGGGTAAATCTCCGCCGGCTTCCTGGCAGCCCTCCAGCTGCATCACCTCGCAGCCCAGGCTGATAAATACCACCCCGCCAATGTTGGGATGGCGAGCCAGGTTGGTCAGGCAGCGCTGAAGGTAGGTGTATGCTAACCCATCCGGGGTGATGCTGCATCCGGTGTGGTGAACCACCGCCACCACGCCGTCCACGTTGGGATATTCAGCCAGCTGTTGCGGGGTGAAGTGCGCGGCGATAGCCAGCGCCGTCTGCGCGGAGCAACTGACGGTGGAAATGACCGCGATGAGGTTGCGCGTGCCCACCTGCCCATCTGCGCGCCGGAAGCCCATAAAGCTCAACTCGGGCAAATTGCCTGTTGGTTGGTCTCCCTCCCACAGCGTAAACCCCATCTGGCGCGGTTGGGAAGGAAGGGTCACGTTGTGGGTGTGCACCCAATCCCCGGCCTGGATGGGCTGAGAGGCAACCCCAATCGGCGCGCCGTAACGCAAAACGGTCTCGCCGGGCGCGATGGCAGTCAGGGCCAGCTTGTGTCCGGTGGGGATAGCCTGCCGAATGGCGAGGGTTCCCGCCTGCGCGTGCAGCGTGTTACCCGCGGTGATAGCTTGCCTGGCAACGGCAACGTTATCGCGCGGGTTCATAATGAGACTTACGTCCGTAAGGTTGAGGTCAGCAGGCATAGCTTAAGTATACTGCCTGGCGGCAATATGGATTTCCGTGTCGGGGTAAGAATGAGGTTGCCAGCGACGCTGCTCAAGTAGCCTGGCCGTCAAACCACTTTCGCTTTAACCAGAAGGCAACATTGACCAGGGCAATCATGACGGGCACCTCCACCAGCGGGCCAATCACGGCGGCAAAAGCTTGCTGCGATTCCAGCCCGAAAACAGCCACTGCCACCGCAATGGCCAGTTCAAAGTTGTTGCTGGCTGCGGTAAAGGAAAGGGTGGTTGTCTTTTTATACCCGGCGCCAACCAGCTTACCCATCCAGAAGCTGACCATGAACATGACCACAAAATAGACCAGCAGCGGTATGGCAATCCGCACCACATCGCCCGGGATGGTCAGGATGAGCTGCCCTTTAAGGCTGAACATCACAACGATGGTGAAGAGCAGAGCAATAAGCGTTACAGGACTGATTTTTGGAATGAACTTTGAGTAATACCATTCCTTGCCCTTCAGACGCACCAAAATCAGACGCGTGAAGAAGCCCGCCAGGAAAGGAATTCCAAGGTAAATGAAAACGCTTTGCGCAATCTGGCCGATGCTCACGTTCACTGTGCTGCCTTTGGCCAAACCAAACACGGTGGGTAGTACGGTGATGAAAAGGTAGGCATAAACGCTGTAGAACACCACCTGGAAGATGCTGTTGAAAGCCACCAACCCGGCAGCGTATTCGGTATCGCCCTTTGCCAGGTCGTTCCACACAATCACCATGGCAATGCAGCGCGCCAGGCCAATCATGATGAGCCCTTCCATGTAGCCGGGCAAATCCGCCAGAAACAGGATGGCCAGTGCAAACATCAGGATGGGGCCAATGACCCAGTTTTGAACCAGGGAGAGCCCCAGCACTTTCCAGTTGCGAAAAACATCTCCCAGCTCGTCATAATGAACTTTTGCCAGCGGCGGGTACATCATCAGGATCAGGCCGATGGCGATGGGGATGTTGGTGGTATCAACCTGGAACTGGTTGATGAAATCTTTGGTGCCAGGGATAAGCGCGCCTAACCCCACGCCAATTGCCATGGCCAGGAAAATCCACAGGGTCAGGTAGCGGTCGAGCGTTGAGAGACGTTTTGATACAGAGGCTTCCTTGTTCATGTGATTCTCCTTAAATAACGTATTCATGATTATGAATATATTGTATGCCAGAACGCCGGAAAGAAAAGCGTTTTTTGTCACCATTTTGCTATGACACCCCGTTGAATCAAAGCCGTGTAAAGGGTAAATAAGGGTAAAATTCATTCATGCATATTCTCCTGGTCCACCAGGCCTTTGCTGCCCTGGATGAAGCGGGCGGAACGCGCCATTACGAGCTGGCTGCGTTTCTGGCGCGCCGCGGTCACCGTGTGACCATCATCGCCAGCCCGGTGAGCTACCTCACGGGGAAATCTCGCCTGGAGCGGACCGCCTGGAAACAGGAGCAGCAGCCCGAAGCGGGCATCACCATCCTGCGCACCTACACCTACGCGGCCTACCACCGCAGCTTTATCCACCGTGTCTTAAGTTTTCTCAGTTTCATGGTTTCTTCCTTCCTGGTCGGGCTCAGCGTTCACAAGGTTGACCTGGTGTGGGGCACTTCGCCGCCCATCTTCCAGGGCGTCACCGCCTGGTTACTGGCGCGCCTCAAAGGCGTCCCTTTCCTCTTTGAGGTGCGTGACCTGTGGCCCGCCTTTGCCATCGCCGTTGGCGTGCTTAAGAATCCGCTGCTCATCAGGCTCTCGCTCTGGCTGGAGCGCTTTCTTTACCACCGCGCCGACCGCGTGATGGTCAATTCTCCCGGGTTCATTCAACACGTCACTGAGCGAGGAGCGCGCAACGTTGTATTGGTACCCAACGGCGCGGACCCGGCGATGTTTGATCCCTCCATCAGCGGCGCAGATTTCCGCGCCCAGCACCAGCTTGAGGATAAATTCATCGTCCTGTACGCCGGCGCGCACGGGCTTTCCAACGACCTGGGCGTGGTGCTGCAGGCGGCACAGTTGTTATCTGACCAACCCAAGATTCAATTTGTTTTCCTTGGCGATGGAAAAGAGAAAAATGACCTTCAGCGGCAGGCTGAGCAGATGGCGCTGCCAAACGTCCTGTTCTTGCCACCGGTTGCCAAGCAGGCCATGCAAGCCACCCTGGCGGCGGCAGATGCCTGCATCGCCATCCTCAAGCCGATTGAGCTCTATAAAACCACTTATCCAAACAAGGTGTTTGATTACATGGCGGCGGGCAAACCACTGCTGCTGGTGATTGATGGCGTTATCCGGCAGGTGGTGGATGAAGCTGGCGCGGGGATCTTCTGCCAGCCCGGCGACCCGCAAGCGCTGGCGCGGGCAGCCGCGCAACTGGCCGGTGACCCCGCAGCGGCGCGCGCCATGGGCCTGGCCGGGCGGCGACACGTGGAAGCGCATTTCAACCGCGAACAACTGGCAGCTCAACTGGAGCGGGTATTTGAGGAAATGAGGAGGACGTGATGGCAGAGAAAATCCTTGTGGTGGAAGATGAGGTTTCGCTGCAGGAGACGCTGGCTTACAACCTGCGCCGCCAGGGATATGAGGTGGAAGTGGCTGGCGACGGCCCCACTGCGCTGCAACTGGCTCGCTACACCCATCCCGACCTCATCCTGCTGGATATCATGCTGCCGGGTATGGACGGCTTTGAGGTGTGCCGCATCCTGCGCCAGGAGATGAACACGCCAATTCTGATGTTGACCGCCCGCGATGATGAGATTGACCGCGTGGTGGGCCTGGAAGTGGGCGCAGATGATTACCTTACCAAACCCTTCTCCATGCGTGAGTTGATGGCGCGCGTGAAAGCCATGCTGCGGCGCGTGCGCCTTATCCGCGAGGATATCGAATCCACCACCGGTTCGTTGGCTGCGCCAGCGCAGATTCTGGAATTTGATAATCTTCTGTTGGATCTTACCCGCCGTGAGGTGCGGCTGGATGGCACACCCCTTGCGCTCAAGCCCAAGGAGTACGAGTTGCTCCTCTTCCTTGCCCAGCACCGCGGGCAGGTGCTCTCGCGCGAACACATCCTGGAGCGGGTGTGGGGCTGGGATTTCATTGGCGACAGCCGCACCGTGGATGTGCATGTGCGCTGGCTGCGCGAAAAAATTGAGAAAGATTCCGCCAATCCCCAGCGCATTGTGACGGTGCGCGGGGCTGGCTACCGCTTTGAGGGCTAACCTGTGCGCTACTCGCTGCGCCTGAGGGTTGCCGTCACCTTTGTGTTGCTGCTGGTGCTCATGCTGGGCGGCATGGGGTTGATTCTCAGCGAATTTATCTCCAATCAGATTATCGAGACCACCCGCAGCCAGCTGCTGGCAGAAAACCGGCTGGTGGCCAGCGAGGTGGCTGAAACCTGGCAGGCACAAGGCGGGCGCGAGCGTTTGAACCAGCTTGCCAACAAATACGCCGCCATCTTCAAGGCGCGCGTCACCTTTATTGACCTGCAGGGCACTGTTGTTGGGGAATCGCAATACGATTCCGCCCTGATGGAGCCGCATGATAACCGCCCCGAGGTGCTCAAGGCCCTGGCCGGGGGTGAAGGCTCCGAGATTCGTTACAGCCAGACGTTGAAGCAGAACATGATGTACGTTGCCGTGCCCATCCAGCTCTCCGGCAAGGTTGTCGGCGTCAGCCGCCTGTCCTTATCAATGTCAGCTGTGCAAAGCCACCTGACCAGCGCCCAGAACACCATTCTGCTGGTGACGCTGGCGGGGATTTTTCTGGCGATTGTGCTGGCGATTTTGCTCACTGACCGCACCACCCGCCCGCTGCGCGGATTGACCCAGACGGTGCTGCAAATGAGCGCCGGTGAAGGGGGGCAGATTCGAGTTTCAGACCGCGTGGACGAGGTGCAACAGCTGGATGAGGCTTTTCACCGCCTTTCCGGGCAACTCAATGCGCAGATTGCAGCGCTCTCCAATGAGCGCGGCACGTTGACGGCGGTGCTCGGCTCGATGGCCGATGGGGTGCTGATTGTGGATGAGCAGGGCAAAGTGCGCCTGATTAACCAGGCTGCGCGCCGCCTGTTCAACGTTGCGGCTGGTTCTGGCGAGGGCGCTGCGCTGATTGAGGTGGTGCGCCATCACCAACTGGTTGAATTGTGGCGCAAATGTGAACTCACCCGCGAGCAGCAGATGGTGACGCTGGAAACCACCCTGGAACGGTTGTTTATCCAGGGGATTGCCACGCCCCTCAGCCCTGAGATCCCTGGCTCAACCCTGCTGATTTTTCAGGACCTCACCCGCATTCGCCGCCTGGAAAGCGTCCGGCGCGATTTTGTGAGCAACGTCTCGCATGAGCTGCGCACGCCGCTGGCTTCGCTTAAAGCGCTGACGGAAACCCTGCAGGAGGGCGCCCTGGAAGACCCCCCCGCTGCGCGGCGCTTTTTGTTGCGCATGGATGATGAGATTGACAACCTCACTCAGCTCGTCCACGAGCTGCTGGAGCTTTCGCGCATCGAATCTGGCAAAGTGCCGCTTGAGCAGCGCGCCACCCGCCCGGAAGAGCTTCTGGGACTGGTGGCCGAGCGCATGCAAATCCAGGCGGCCCGCGTGGGGCTGGCCTTGCGCGTGGAATGTCCGGCGGATTTGCCCCCCGTCAATGCTGACCGCTCCCGAATCGAGCAGGTGCTTGTGAACCTGGTACACAATGCCATTAAATTCACGCCCAAAGGCGAAATCTTCCTCTCAGCTTACCGGGAAAGCCGCATGGTTGTTTTCCTGGTGCGCGATACGGGGGTGGGGATTACCGCGGAAGATTTATCGCGCATTTTTGAGCGCTTCTTCAAAGCCGACCGCAGCCGCTCAGGTGGGGGAACAGGGCTGGGGCTTTCCATTGCGCGCCACATGATTGAGGCGCACGGCGGGCGCATTTGGGCGGAGAGCACCCCGGGGCAGGGCAGCACGTTTTTCTTTTCGCTACCGGTAGCCTGAGGGTCTTCCCCCGGCCATTTTCTCCACAACACACACCTTTACCAGATATTTACGCTTTGTTAACCTGCCCGCGCAAGGGTGTTAATGCGCGCCGGGTATCATAGGGGTAACTAAGGAGAAAAGAGAAATGTTTCAGAATATTATGAAGCTCGTTTTTGTTGTGATTATCGGCAGCCTCTTCCTGGCGGCTTGCGCCCCGGCCGCTGCCACCACCGCTGCGCCTCAGGCTGCGACCAAACCCGCCGCTGTCGCCGTGCAGTTGACCGGCTCTGGAGCCACCTTCCCGGAACCCATTTACAAGGAATGGATTTTTGCCTACAGCTATGTGGTTCCCAGTGTGACGATTAACTACCAGGGCGTTGGTTCTGGCGGCGGAAAGAAAGCCATTGTGGATAACACCGTGGACTTCGCCGGCAGCGACTCGCTGGTCACGGATGCCGAATACACCACCGGAAAAGACCTGCAGATGTATCCCACCCTGGCAGGGGCGGTTGTGCCCATCTACAATATCGAGGGCTTTCCGGCTGATAAAGTGCTGGTTTTAGATCGCGCCACCCTGGTGGGCATTTACAACGGCACAATCAATAAATGGAGCGATGCTGCCATCGCCAAGACCAACCCTGATCTGGTTGGAAAGCTGCCCGAGAAAACCATCACGGTGGTTCACCGCTCGGATGGCTCTGGCACCACGGAAATTTTCACCAAGGCGCTCTCGGCCTTTGATGAGAAGTGGAAAGCGGAAGTTGGCGCGGGTTCTTCTGTGCAGTGGCCTGCTGATAAAGCCGGTAACGGCGTGGGCGGCAAGGGTAACCAGGGCGTGGCTGCGGCCGTGCAGAATACCCCCAATTCCATCGGTTACGTTGAGCTCTCCTACGCGGTCTCCAATAAAATCGCCTATGCTTCGATGCTCAACAAGGCTGGCAAGGTGGTCAAGGCGGATGCCGCCTCTGTCCAGTCTGCCATGACGGACTTCGCCAGTGCTTTTGACGCCAAATTGACCGCCAATGTGGTGGATGCCGCCGGCGAGAAATCCTGGCCGATCCTGGGATACACCTACCTGATCCTACACACCACCTCGATGAAAGATTGCAATAAAGCCGCTGCGCTGCTCAACTACGTCAAGTGGTCGTTGACCGATGCGGGCGCCAGCAAGAAAGCGGAAGAACTGGGTTATGCGCCCCTTCCGACTGCGGTTCAAAAACTGGTGCTGGCAAAACTGGCTGAAGTGACCTGCAACGGTAAGGTTGTGTTGGGCCAGTGAGGCTGGTAACCCCCTGCTGAGATTGAGAAATAGGGGTGGACAAGTTCCACCCCTTGACTCATCAGAGAATTCGGATAGATGCAAATGCGTTTTGGCCTTTTATACCATCAAAAAAATTGGTAGAGATTTGAAAGACAAGCTGCGGTGCCTGAATGCTAAATGATAAACCTTCAAACCAGCGAAATAATTCCTTAATAGCCCAGAGGATGCGTAAATTGTGGCAGCACGGCGACCGTCTTTGGCGGGCTGTGCTGGTTGCGATGGCGCTGCTGGTGCTTGGGCTGGTGGTTGCGGTAGGGATGATGCTCTGGCAGGAATCAGCTGCCGCGCGTGAGGCTTTTGGTGTGGAATTTCTACAGCCCACCGCAGATGTGACCTGGAATCCCGTCACGGATGCTTACCAGGCCTGGCCGTTCATTTACGGCACGCTGCTCACCGCGCTGGTGGCCATTTTGCTGGCTGTGCCTGTCAGCCTGGGGGCGGCCATTTTTCTCGCTGAGCTCTGCCCGGCCTGGCTTCGCCAACCCTTGAGCTGGCTGCTGGAACTGCTGGCGGCTATTCCCAGCGTGGTGTACGGCCTGTGGGGGATCTTTGTGGTGCTGCCCGGGGTGATTGTTCCTGTCGGCAACTTTTTGCTCTCAACGTTTGGTTCTCTTCCTGGCGTCAGCGCTTTTTTCAGCGGGCCGATGCCTTTGAACGGCGCCAGCCGCCTGGCAGCCAGCATGATTTTGAGCGTGATGATTATTCCCACCATTGCATCCGTCACCCGAGATGTTTTGCTGGCTGTGCCCACCGCCCAGCGCGAGGCTTCCCTGGCCCTGGGCGCCACCCGCTGGGAGACCATCTGGAAAGTGGTGCTGCCTTACGGGTTATCCGGCATCCTGGGAGCGGGCATTTTGGGCCTGGGGAGGGCGCTGGGCGAGACGATGGCCGTTACCATGGTGATTGGCAATAGCATTGAGGGCTCGCTCTCACTTCTCCGGCCGGGATACACCATGTCCAGCATCATTGCCAATGAGTTTGCCGAGGCGGTGACGGTGCTGCACAGCCAGGCGCTGATTGAAATTGGATTGGTGCTGTTCATTCTCACCCTGGCGCTCAACTCGCTGGCAAGGTTGCTGGTCTGGCAGGTGGCGCGCAAGGTTCCCGCGGAGGCACGGGTATGAGCGCTACATTACCTGCCCGCGTTGCTCACATTAACCCGCAGGCTGGCCGGTCGCGGCGGCGCGCTGCCAACCGGTTGATGCTGATTTTGACAGTGCTTCTGACCCTCTCAGCTCTGGTCCCGCTCTTCTGGATTGTCGGTTACGTCATTTACCGGGGTTCTGGCTCGCTCGACCTGGCTTTTTTCACGGAATTGCCTCGACCACTGGGCGTGGAGGGCGGTGGGGTTCTTTCGGCCATCGAGGGCACCCTGTTGATGACCCTGCTGGCCTGCCTGATCGCCATCCCGCCGGCGATCCTGGCGGCTATCTACGCTGCCCGCCACCCCAACACACCGCTGGGCATTGCCCTGCGCTTCGGCACCGATGTGCTTTCGGGTGTGCCTTCTATTGTGATTGGCCTGTTTTGTTACGCGGTGATTGTCAAACCGCAGGGGCACTATTCCGGGTTTGCGGGGGCCGTAGCCCTGGCGATGATTATGCTGCCGACCATCATCCGCACCACTGAGGAGATGGTCAAGCTGGTTCCGCATTCGCTGCGCGAGGCTTCGCTGGCGCTGGGCGCGCCGGAGTGGAAAACCGCCCTGAGCGTCATCCTCCCGGCAGCCGTCAACGGCATTGTCACCGGCGTGCTGCTGGGCATTGCCCGCGCCGGAGGCGAGACCGCCCCGCTGCTCTTCACTGCCCTGGGCAATGACCAGTTCGAGGTTGGCAGGCTCATCCAGGGCGGCACTCAAAACGGCAGCAGCCTGTTTGAGATTCTCTCATCGCTGATTTCTCAGCCGATGGATTCGCTGCCGCTGAAATTGTGGAAATATGCCCAGCAGCCCTATCCCGAGCGGGTGGAGCAAGCCTGGGCGGTGGCGCTGGTGTTGATGATCCTGGTGTTTACATTGAACATCCTGGCGCGCGCCTGGGTAGGTTGGCGTGCCCGCGGGATGCGGAAACAGTGAGGTTATGATGATGAACGTGATGGTCAATAAACCTGGTTTAGAGACGGTGATCCAACTTGCTGCGGTAGAAGCTGCTGAGGTAAAAGATATTGATGCGCTGCGGGAGATCAAGGTGCGGCTTCAAAAGCTGAGCGTTTATTACGGTGCCTTCCGCGCGCTGCGTGATGTGGATCTGGATATCCCCGCTGGAAAAATTACCGCGATTATCGGTCCTTCTGGCTGCGGCAAGTCTACCCTGCTGCGCTCAATCAACCGCATGACCGATCTTACCCCATCTGCGCGCGTGGAAGGGCGCATCCTATTGGAGGGGGGAGACTTGCTCGGCGCTGCCGTGGACGTGGTGGATGTTCGGCGCCGGGTGGGCATGGTTTTTCAGCGCCCTAACCCCTTTCCCAAATCCATCTTTGAAAACGTTGCCTTCGGTCCGCGCCTGTACGGCATACACCGCCGGTCGCTGCTCAATGAGATTGTTGAGCGCAGCCTCACCCAGGCAGCGCTTTGGGCAGAAGTGAAGGACAAGTTACACCAGTCGGGTTTGTCGCTCTCCGGTGGACAGCAGCAGCGCCTGTGCATTGCCCGTGCCATCGCGGTTGAACCGGAGGTGATTCTGATGGATGAGCCCGCCTCCGCCCTGGACCCGGTTGCCACCCTTAAAATTGAGGAGCTCATGCAGGAGCTCAAGCAGAACTACACTATCGTCATCGTCACCCACAACATGCAGCAGGCTGCCCGCGTTTCGGATTTCACCGCGATGATGATGGTAGATGAACAGCGCGCCGGGCAGGTGATTGAGTATAATCAGACCCAGGCCATCTTCACCCGCCCGCAGGATAAACGGACGGAAGATTACGTGACCGGCCGGTTTGGCTAAACAGGTAAAAACATGCCAAGACCCACTCTAGACCGTCAAATTCATCTTGTCCAGGATGAAGTGCTTGCCCTGGGCAGCATGGTGGAGCAGGCCATGCTGCTGGCAATGGAAGCCCTGAAAAACCGTGATGTTGCGCTGGCCAGGCGCGTGTTTGAGAATGACCTTGCCATTAACGCCCGGCGTTATGCGATTGAAAACAATATCATGATTCTGATGGCGACTCAGCAGCCCATGGCGCACGACCTGCGCCTGCTGGCAGCCCTGCTGGAAGTGAGCGTTGAACTGGAGCGCATGGGGGATTACGCTAAAACCGTGGCCAAAGTGACCATTCGCCTGGGAGATTACACCGGTCCCATCCCCATGCGGGAGTTCTCGCAGATGGCTGACCTGGCCATTTCCATGCTCCACCGCGCCTTGAGTGCCTTCATTGCCGAGGATGCCTCTGCTGCCAGCCAGATCCCCGCGGAGGACAATCAGGTTGACGCAATTTTCAACCGCTCGCTGCAGGCGCTGATTACTGCGATGATCGCCGACCCGGAAATTATTGACCAAGCCACCCTGTTGATGTGGGTGGCACACGACCTGGAACGCATGGCTGACCGGGTTTCGAATATTTGCGAGCGCACCGTGTTTATCGTCACGGGCGAGCTTTTGGAGCTGGAGACCGACGAAGACGACGAGATGGCGTGAGCCAGGGAGCGGCACTCCCCCGGCTTATTTGACGATGATGGTAAACATCATGCTGCAAAACACCTCGCTGCCGCGCCCTACCACCCAGGTGGTGGAGTAAGTTCCCGCGGTGGTGGGGGTGTGCATATCCACGGCTGCGGTGTAGCTTTCACCACTGGCAACGTCGTTCTTTAAATCCAGTCCATCCACCAGTTTTTGCAGTTTGGTTCCCGATGAATAGAAGATATCAATATCGCTGCGGATCCAGGTTTGTTTGCCGGTGTTCTTAATCACCCAGGTGGCGTCAAAGTCGCTATCTGGAGCGATGGTGGCATTCAGCGCAGGCGAGAAGCTGGTCACAATGCAGCTAAAAGCAGCCTGGGTGGGGGTAGCCGTCCAGGGGATGTAGGTGGCGGTAATAGTGGGGGTGGGAGAGGGCGTGCTGGAAGCTGTTGGTGTGCTGGTAGGCATGGCAGTGGGGGTGGGCGTAGCGTGCAGGGTGGGTGAGGCTGCCGGAGCACTGCGCGTCATATCGGCGATGACCGTGCGGGCAGCTTCGGTGCGGACGGCGTTGAGCGTGGGCTGCAGGTCAGCGGTCGGCTGCGGGGTGGCTGGGCTGCATCCCGCGAGGACAATGATCAGCAAGAAAACGGCCAGCGCTTGAATCACTGGTTTGTTGGTTTTCATAATAGCGCTCCTTCTTCATGTGACTGTTTTTATTATATGCCGTCTTTTCCCAATTTTGCGCTCTGTCTAAGATTTTCGGGGCATTAACCATACGAAAATTGTCAAATATCCTTATAATATAGAGAAGCAATAATTGAATAGAAGGAGGGATGATGCTTAAACCAAATCCGTACCAGGGCAAGTTGATTGTGGTGGAAGGAATTGATGGAAGCGGAAAATCCACCCAGATTGACC
>CAYVOX010000075.1:0-14961 GCA_964453035.1 uncultured Anaerolineaceae bacterium | reverse complement strand
CCTGCTGGGCATGATTTTGTACTTCTCGGTGGATGCGCTTGAAAAGTGGTGGTGTCCGTGGATGGAGAAAAAGTAGCCTGTATGAAAGCCGTTCGCCGCTTCCTTGAGCTGATCAAATTTGAGCACACCATCTTTGCCCTGCCTTTTGCCTACCTGGGCATGTTGCTGGCTGCCAACGGCTGGCCTGGCTGGTGGAAGTTCCTGTGGATTACCCTGGCAATGGCAGCTGCGCGCACCCTGGCGATGGCGCTCAACCGCATCATTGACCGCTGGTGGGATTCCCGCAACCCTCGCACCAACCAGCGCCCGCTGGTTACCGGCGCTACCTCCATGCGCACCGCGTGGGTGGGCACGATCCTCTCAGGTGCATTGCTCATCCTGGCTGCAGGGCTGCTGGGACCTCTGCCGCTCATCCTGCTGCCCGTCGCGGCTGGTTTCCTTGTCGGCTATTCCTACACCAAGCGCTTCACCAGCATGTCGCACTTCATCCTCGGCTTTACCGATGGGCTGGCGCCGGTGGGCGCCTGGGTGGCGGTGCGCGGATCGCTTTTTACGCTGCAAGACCTGCCCGCGTGGCTGCTATTAGCGATCGTCACCCTGTGGATTGGTGGCTTTGACTTGCTTTATGCCTGCCAGGATATCGACTTTGACCGCCAGTACGGCCTGCACAGCATCCCCGCGGAGCGCGGAGCTGCCTTTGCCCTTACCCTGGCTAAAGCGTGCCATGCCGTGATGATGCTCCTGCTGGTTGGATTGGGATGGGTGATGGGGCTGGCCTGGCCCTACTGGCTAGCGCTGCTTATCACAGCGGGTTTTCTCGCCTGGGAACACAGCCTGGTTAAGCCGGATGACCTCTCAAAAATCAACCTGGCTTTCTTCAACATCAACAGCTACATTGCCATCACCTTGATGCTGGGGGTAATTGGCGCCATTCTGGTTGCCAGGAACGGTGCGTTTTAACCGGCTAAACCTGGCCCGACGCTGATCCGTGAAGAAGCCTGCTCAGCAGCGCTTCCTCTTCCTCCACCGATTCCACATCGCCATCCAACCATGCCCGGCGCAACTCACTCAGGATCTGCCGGTAGGCCGGGCCTGGTGGAATGCCGCATGCAAGCAGATTCTTGCCATCCGTGCGCGGCTGGATGTGCGACCATTCCACTGCGTAGCGCCTCAGCAGGAGGCGCTGGTCTGGTTCTTCGAGTACAATGTTGAGCGCGTAAAGCCCCGCAAGGGGCACGCTTTCCAGCGCCTGCACCACCTCGCTGGCAGGGCGGTTGACCAATTCGGGCAACCTGGCGCGCGCTTCAGAGGCGCTGCTTAACATCTCCTGCCAGTGAGCGGGCAGCCGCAGCAGCCTGGCAGCGGCGCTGGCCCCTTCCGGCTCAAGCTGCAGGAACCAGGTGAGGTAGGCCAGCGCCCGCCGTAAGGGAAGGTGCCCCAGCCGGGCTGGCAGGCTCCAATCGCTGTCAATGCGCTCAAATAACGCTGCCTGCAGTGCTACAGCCATGCGCGGTTCCCACTTGAGCTGGGGGTGGATAGCTTCCAGCAGCCGCAGCGCGTGCAGCCGCGCCAGCATCTCGAGCGCCTTTGGCTCCCCCAGGATCAGGTCAAGCTCGTGGCGCAATCGGTCGCCGGAGAGCTGTTTGACCAACGGGTGAGCATCTGCCATCAACTTCAAGGTGCGTGCCTCAATGCTGAAACCAAAACGCTGCTCAAAACGCACTGCCCGCAGCATGCGCGTGGGATCATCAACAAAGGAAAGCGAGTGCAGCACGCGCACCAGCCCCTTTTTGAGGTCGTTCAGCCCGCCCCAGTAGTCATAAAGGTCACCGTAATGCCGCCCATCCAGCCGGATAGCCATGGTGTTAATGGTAAAGTCGCGCCGGTGCAAATCAAGCTTGATGCTGGAGCGTTCCACCACCGGCAGGGCGGTGGGGTAATCGTAAAACTCCGTCCGCGCGCTGATTAAATCCAGGCTATCAGGCAAATCAGTGGGATTCAAGCCCGCCCCGGGCTGCAGGCGCTCGGCAAGCGTCTGGCGCAGTTCGTCTGTCCACCATTTTGCCGTGCCAAACCGCCCGTGCGCCACAATCCGCCCGCCGAAGGTTTTTGCCAGCGCCTTTGCAAGGGTGATGGCGTCGCCTTCCACCACCACGTCAAAATCCAGGCTGGGAAGGTCCAGCACCAGGTCGCGCACAAAGCCACCCACCACGTAAACTGCCGTGCGTAGTTCACGGGCCTGGGCTGCAATTTCTTTCAACAGAGCCAGTCGCGCTGCAGGTAACGCCCCATCCAGTTCGGCTGACAGATTCATCTTGCCCGGCAGCGCTTCGCTTTCACCAGTCATGGTTTTAAGCAGGTCAGTGCGCGTGGCAATGCCGATAATTCGCTCGCTTTTAGCATCCACCACCGGCACCTGCCCCCACCCGCTGGAAATCATCACGCGCTGCAAGTGCTCAATCGAATCTTCCGGGTGAACGGCCACTTCCCCGGCTTCCATGAGGCTGGCTGCCGGCAGGTTGAGTTTATGTGCCAGCGCCCGGTCCACTGCCCGGCGCGTGAGCAGCCCAACCACCTTGCCATCATCAACCACCGGGTAGCCTTCGTACCCGTAGCGCTGCATCAGCGCCCCGGCTTCCTGCGCGCTGGTTTGCGGGCTCAACACCCGCGGCCGCCCGGACATGATCTCGCCCACCGTCACTGATGGCTGGATGGTCAGTACCAGCAACCGCTCCACTTCGCGGCAGGCTTCCTGCAGGGCGTTTCCACCCTCCGGCACAGGGAACGGGTAGGGCGTTTTAATCAACGCTGCTGCCGCCCGTTCATGACCCCCGCCGCCGAACTTCGCGGCAATTTTGGCAACGTTAACCCGGTCGGAGGTTGACCTTCCCACCAGGCGCATCCCTTCCACGGTGTTGATGATGAGAAAGAGTGCGTCCGGGTCTAACAGGTCGCGTAGTTTGTGCGCCACGCTGGAGATTTCCTCACCCATCTCTCCCGCATCTGCGCAGGCAATCATTACCCTCTGCCCGTGGATGTTCAAAGTGCGCGCCCCGGTCTGCAGGCGGTCATACAGCGCACGCTGCTCGGCAGAAAGCGGTGGGTTGAGGTAACTGGTGGCAATTCTCAGGCTGGCTCCTGATTCGAGCAAAAAGGCTGCCGCCCGCACATCGCGCGGCGTGGTGGAAACGTACGTGAGCGAACCGGTATCCTCGTAAATGCCCAGTAGCATCAACGTAGCGTGCAGCCAGTTCAAGCCGCCGTTTTGATCGCGCAGGTTTTCCACCAGCAGCGTGGTGCAGGCTCCCACGCGCTCACCGGTCAGGTTCCACTCAACAGGCAACTCGCTGCGCTTCTGGTGGTGATCCACCACGTGCACCTGCGTTTTAGCGCTGATGCCCTTCAACGTGATGAGCGACTGGGTATCCACCAGCGTCACCGCTTCGATGGACTCACCGGGCAGGTCGCGTGCATCCACAAACGGCAGGTCCTCCCCGTAGAGGGTTAGAAAGGCGCGCACGTTGCGGTTCACCCGCCTGGGAAGCACGGCTGCGGCTTTTTCATTCAATAAAGCCGCTCCCAGCAGGGCTCCCAGCGCGTCAAAATCGGCCTGTTCGTGGGTCAGGATGATTTGCATAAGAATATTGTATCGTAAAGTTGGGGTTACAGGACGGGAAATTTGCCTGCATGGGGCAGGGCTGGTTTTAACGGTTGATGGTGCGCGCTACGCGCATGGCTCCGAGGGTGACGCCGGCGGTTGATTGCCCGGGAAAGATGGAATCGCCCACCAGCCAGACGTTTTCTATCCCGGTAGCCGGGCCGCGGGCGTTAAGAATGGAGGTTTGGGCGTACCCACCGACCTGTCCCAGCGGACGACCGGTATAAAATTGCCAGGTGAGGGGAGTACCCGGAAGCGCCAGGCGCACCGCTGAACGAATCCCGGGGATGGCGCGTTCAGCTGCGGCCAGCAAACGCTGCGTGTAGTCCTCCTTGCGGGCGGCATAACCCTGCGGGTCGTTTTGAGCCAGCTGCCACCAGGGCTCCACTGCCGTGTGGCTCGAAAGGGTTGCCGCTCGTTTACCTTCTGGCACGCGGCTGGCATCTGCCTGAGGTGAAAGCGAAATGAACACGCTGTTGCCTTCGCCCAGGGGTTTGGAGGGGTCCACCACCACCTGGTGGTGATCTGCGAGCTCTGTGGGTAATGCGCTCGCCTCCAGCCCCAGGTAGAGCGTGAATGCGCCCCAACCGGTGCCTGAGTGGGATGGCTTTTTCCGTAATATTACGGGCTGCGGCTCAGGCAGCAGGGCGTTGAGGGCTGCGGGGGTCAGGTTGGCGGCGAAGGCATCCGCCTCAACTTCCAGGCCTTTGCGGGTGCGCACCGCCACCGCGCGCGTGCCGCGTACCAGGATGCGCTCCACCGCCTGACGGTACAACACCTTACCTCCATTTGAGGTGATCCAATCTGCGAGGGTCTTTGCCAGCCCGCCAATACCACCGCGCACCAGGTTGACGCCTCGCCTGGGCAGGTCGAGCGCGGCACTGCCGTATAAAGCGTTGGCATACTGGGCTGTCGTCTGTGCGGAGATGAGCAGTTGCGCGTCAATAAAGGTACGCAACGCCTGCCCGGCTTGCTTTGGAATCAGGCTGGCAACCGTTCGAGCCAGGTAAGGCGCAGCCAGCACGGTTGAAGGGCGCAGGGAAGCCATCACATCCACCAGGTCTTGCGCGCCCGTCGGCGGCCACGGAAAATTTCTGCTTGAAATTTGCCAGGAGATTTCACCCAGGCGTTCCTGAGTCTTCCAGAAGCGCTCCCCCTCCGGAAAGGCTGCCCGCCGCTCCTCCTGCCAGCGTTCCGGTTGTGCCCATTGCGTGATGCTGCGCTCTGGTAGGTGCACCACCCAGGCCGGGTCAACCGGTTCTATCGCCCATGAAAGCCCAAGACTATCCGCCACCCGCGCATGCGGACCGCCGGGGTTGAAACCACCTGCCAGGGTTGCGCCGGCATCAAAGCGGTAGCCTTTATGAAAAAAAGTTCCCGCGCTGCCGCCCGGGTAAACATGGGCTTCCAGCACGGTCACTTCCCAGCCGGCTTTGAGCAGCAGGGCCGCGGTGGTCAATCCGCCCACACCGCCGCCGATAACCACCAGCGTGCGCTTCATCTCTGGCAGGCCAGGCGCGTCACCACTGCCCGGTAGGCAAACATCAGCTTCAGCCCCAGGGGGGCAAACGCCAGGCGGGTGAAGATTCCCCACCAACCGCTTTTATGGCTGTAAACGATGTGCTCGGTAACCTGGCTGGTTCGCTCATCAATGGCCTCGAAGTGGTGGGTGTGCTGCCAGCTTTGCAGCGGACCCTTTTCCTGGGTGTCGGTGAAGCCGTGCATCGTGTCCACGTTGGAGTGGATAGCCGTCCAGCGCAGCGGTAGCGGCCCAAACCACATGGTGAACACTGAGCGCGAACCTTCCGCCAGCGGTTCCATGCTGTGAATCTGCACAAAAACCGGCGGCGGCGTCAGGCGCTTGAGGGCGCGCGTATCACGGTGAAACTCAGCCACTTTTTGCAGTGGCGCTGGCACCGTGAAGGAGGTATCAAAAACTGGCATGGCGTCCTCTTTTCCTGTGGCAGCTTATCCGGCGGCTGCCTGCGCTATTAGTTCAGAATGTTTGTGCCAGATGGTTCTGCCAACGTAAACCGTCAGCAGCGCCAGAATGGCGGCTGCGAACAACCCAGGCGCAGCGGTGCCCAGCCGTTCCAGCATCAGGCCGCCGATGGAGGGTGAAATCACCCGGGTCAGGGCTTCCAGAGAGGATGACAGCCCCAGCGTTCCGCCAACTTCACCCGGCGTCACTGCTTTGCTCAAGGCGCTGTTAATCACTGTGTTGAGCACCCCTCCCGCCACCGAAACAGGCGCCATCACCACCAGCAACCAGGCGATGCTCGGCGCTAATGCCCAGCCTAACATGGCAAAAACCAGGGTCAGAACTGCCCAGAAAATGAGATTGCTCTCACTGAAGCGTTTGGTCATCTTTCCAATTAAGAAACCCTGCGTGATGGTCGAAAGTAGGCCGACGTAGGCCAAAACATAACCCGTTGAAGTTGAATCCAGGTCAAAACGCATCTGTCCGAAGAGCGGAAAGATGGTGGTGAGCAGCGTGAAGGCCATGCCGTAGAAGAAACGGGTGTGCAGCAGCGGTCCAACCACCGGGCGGCGCAGAGTCTGAAAGAGCAGCCCAATGCTAAACGAAGGTTTGGACTGGATGGATAATTGCGCGCGTTTTTCAGGCGTCAGCGATTCGGGCAGCCAGCGCCAGACCAGGACCAGGTTGAGCAGCGAAAGCGCTGCAGCCAGCAGGGCGGGTACGGCAAATCCCCACTTGCTGAGGATGCCGCCGAGCGCCGGGCCGATGATGAAACCTAACCCAAAAGCCGCGCCAATTAATCCCAGCCCTTTTGCCCGGTTGCTCTGATCGGTCACGTCGCTGATGTAAGCCTGCGCCACGCTGATGTTGCCTCCCGTCAGGCCCGCCAGGATCCGCGCCAGGAAAAGGATCCACAGGCTGTTAGCCATTGCCAGGATGACAAAACCCAGCAAGTTGCCCGCGATGCTCACCAGCAGCACCGGGCGGCGGCCCAACCGGTCAGATAACCTTCCCAGCAGCGGAGCGCCAATCAACTGCGCGGCGGCATAGACAGCTACCAACAGCCCGGTGATGAACGGTGAGGCGCCAAAGGTTTCCGCGTAGTAGGGCAGCAGCGGCAAGATGAGGCTAAAACCCAATAGATCAATAAAAACGATGAGAAAGATGGAACTGAGTTGCTTGTTGTTGGTCATGGTGGTGTTCCTGTGATTGATCAAGATTGGTAGAGCAGGCGCTCGATCGTGCTAACCACTGCCGTCGGGCTTGAATCCAGGTAAAAGGCGCGGACTTCATCCGGCAGACGCAGCGACTTAAAAGCCGATCCCCCCAGCACCACCATCGGGCGAGGTTCATCAAAAGAAGCCAGCACCCGGGGTAGTTCTTCAAGTTTCTGAGCCGCTTCAGGGCGGGTGGCGCTGAACATGAGTAACTTCGGGCGCATCGGAGCCAGAGCCTCTGCCAGACCCTCCAGTTTCAGGTCAGGGCCAAGGTATTTGACGTTCCAGCCGCGCCAGCGCAGCATCACCACCAGCATCAGCAGGCCAATCTGGTGCATCTCTCCGGGGGCACAGGCTGCCACGATTAATCCCTCGCGGGTAGGCGGTGCGGAAGAGGCGAGCATGCTCATCATGTGCTGCATACAGTATTGCGTTGCAAAATGTTCAACCGCGATGGGCAGTTCGCCGCGGTGCCAGGCTTCGCCCATTTCCACCAGCACAGGCTGGATAACCTCGATGAGCACCTGATCGAGCGAGTAGAGGGTGAAGGCCCGGCGGATAATTTCCGCTGCGGCGGGCTCATCAAACCTGAGCAGTGCCTGGTAAAGCTGCCCGCTCATATCCTGCAGTCGGGTGGGTAACGCTGCAGAGAGCTCCGCCGGCGGGGCTGCGGGATCTTTTCCGGCCTGGCGCAATTCCGTCAGGTATTCAACCGCCCGGCTGATGCTCATGCCGGCTTCCAGCTGGTTCTTGATCCAGCGCAAAGTTTGCAGGTCGTATTCCGAATACAACCGGTAGCCCTGGCCTCCCCGTTGCGGTTGGGGCAAGCCGTAGCGCCGTTCCCAGGCACGAAGAGTGACAGGTAACAAGCCCAGCATGCGCGCCGCGGCCTTGATGTTATAAACAGGAACAGTGAATCTCAGGTTAGGTTCGTCCATTTTTTCTCTTTCCGCTTAATGTTACTCCCCTTGAGAAGAAACGTCGATAGTTTGTATAGGCTTTGTGCGGTTGAGACGGGACCAGGACCCCGTCTCAACCAGTGGATCTGGTTAGCTCTTTGCACTGCGGCTCTTTTGCAGTAACCCGCGCAGCTCCTTCACCGCCTGTTCCATCGATTCCCCCAGGAATACTCCCGCGACCTTCTTGCGTAATTCAGGCACCTGGTTGAAGGCCGCCCCACCATAACCAAAGAGCGGCGCTTTAGGCAGCTTGCTCAGTTTTTCCTGCATGCGCGTCAACTCCAGGGCGGCTTCTTTCATGGAAGCGGTCAGGATAATCATGTCGGGGCGTTGCTCCGCCGCGTAATCCACCAGGTCGTCAAGCGGAATATCTGGTCCGAGGTATTCCACCCGGTAACCGGCAGAGCGCAGCAGCACCGCGAACATCAGGCTGCTGATTTCATGCTGCTCCGTGGGCGCGCAGCCCACCAGTAGATAGACCGAACCACGCCGGGTGGGGTAAGCCTGCAGCAGCGTGAGCAGCTTGCCCCTGATGAGCGCGCTGGCGAAGTGCTCTGTGGTGATGCGGATTCTGCCCAGGTACCAGTCGTTGCCGATGTCAACCATCGCCGGGGTGATGATTTGCATCAGGATGGTATTCAGGTCAAACAGGGCTTGCGCCTCGCGCAACAGGTCGCTGGCACGCCCTTCCTCATGAGCGACGAGAGCCTGGTAGAGCTGTCTGGCATACTGGGCCGGAGGTGTGCCGCGCTGCACCGGCAGCGTTGAGGGTCTGCCCGGAACTGCATCAGGAAACATCCCATTCACCATCATCGAGCGCAACTCCTGCACTGCCGAGCTGATGGCTGTGTCGTTATCCACGCGGTTCTTTAACCAGCGCAAAATGGCTACGTCTCGTTCCGAGTAAAGCCGGTAGCGGTTATCGGAGCGGTGGGGGTTCAGCACCTCGTAGCGCCGTTCCCAGGCCCGCAACGTCACCGGACGGATGCCGGTCTGCGCAAACACGCTCTTGATGGTAAATTTTGGTTCGTCGGAATAATCAAGGATGGTTGCCATTTTTAGCTCCTTTTTACTTGCGGTCACTTATCCATTTGCCTAATCATAATCGAATCTTTGTAAAATGTATAGGGTTTTTTGTACAAAGTTTTTTTGTTTTACCTCGCCAGGGAATACAGCTTGACAATCCTCCCCGGTCAAGGTTACACTCTCAGTGTTGAACACCCTTTTAGCCCGGAAAATACGGCTGCAAATCGAGTCCTCACATGAGTCCCACATCCACCCCGCAACTTCTCATCCTCACCTCGCCAGATTGGAAAGACTATGCCCTGCTGGATAGCGGCGGCGGCAACAAGTTGGAACGCTACGGACCCTACCGCCTGGTCCGCCCTGAGGCCGAGGCCATCTGGCAGCCCGCCCTGCCTCAAAAAGAGTGGAGTAGCGCTCATGCCGTCTTCCACCCTGCCCCGGAAGAAAACGGCGGTCACTGGGAGCGCCTGCAATCCTTACCGGAGCGCTGGCAGGTGGAATATCACGGGCTTAAGCTCTGGCTGCAAACCTCCGCCTCGCGCCATGTCGGCGTCTTTCCGGAGCAGGCCAGCGGCTGGGATTGGATTATGGAGCGGATTTCTACGGTAAATCGCCCGACGCGGGTGCTTAACCTGTTTGGCTACACCGGATTGGCTTCCCTGGCAGCTGCCAAAGCCGGAGCGCAGGTCACCCATGTGGATGCATCGCCCAAGGTGGTTGCCTGGGCCCGCCAGAACCAGGAGCTTTCGGGTTTGGGTGAAAAGCCCATCCGCTGGATGGTTGATGACGCGCTCAAGTTTGTGGAACGCGAAGCCCGCCGCCAATCCTTCTACGATGGTCTCATCCTCGACCCTCCTAAGTTTGGGCGCGGACCCAAAGGCGAAGTGTGGGAGTTTTACAAGCTCATCCCGGAATTACTCAAAGCCTGCCGCGCTGTGCTCACCCCGCGCCCGATATTTATCCTGCTCACCGCGTACGCCGTTAAAGCCAGCGCTCTCACCCTGCACGCCGCTGTCGCGGAGATGACAGCAGGCTTGGGGGGGCAGGTGCAGGCGGGCGAGATTGCTCTTAAAGAACAAAGCGCCGGGAGATTGCTCTCCACGGCGATCTTTGCTCGCTGGTGCGCTGACTGAACTTATGCTTCCGGGTATTCGCGCAGGCGAATGCCCGCCATTTGCTCCAGCACACCGATGATGGCTGAATTATCCAGCTCGGCCAGACCCATCTGCACGGCAGCGTTGTAAAGCTGCGCATCCAGCGCCAGCGAGGGTAGCGCAATGCCGTACTCGCGGGCGGTCTCGACCACAATGTTCAAATCTTTGGCCTGCATGTAGGCTTTGAAGCCCGGTTTGCGGTTGCCAGCAAACAACCTGGGCGGCTTGATATCCAGCGCCCAGCACTGCGCCGCCCCGGCGCGGATTGATTCCACTACCTTACGCGGGTCTGCGCCTGCCTTTTGCGCAAACACGAGCAGTTCGCCCATGGCTACCATTTGCGCTGCCACCATAATCTGGTTGGCGGCTTTAGCCACCTGCCCGGTGCCAGCCTCCCCGATGTGGGTGATTTTCTTGCCCATGGCTTCAAACACCGGCATCACTTTCTCAACGGCGCTCGCCTCTCCCCCCACCATGATGGTCAGCGTCCCATTGCGCGCGCCCACATCCCCGCCGCTCACCGGTGCATCCAATGCAGCCACCCCGGCCTGCGCCAGTCGGGAGGCAACCAGACGGGCTGTGGCGGGTTTGATAGTCGAATTATCCACAAACACCAGCCCCGTATGGGCTCCTTCGATCACGCCCCCGGGTCCCAGCGCCACTATTTCTACATCGGGCGAATCCGGCAGGTTGGTAAAAACTACATCTACCTGCCCGGCAACCTCTGCGGGTGAAGCGGCTGCTTTTGCCCCTTCAGCGACAAGTTCCTGTACCGCCCCCTGGCTGCGGTTGTGCACCACCAACCCAAACCCGGCCTTGAGGATGTTGCGGGCGATGGATTTCCCCATTATTCCTAATCCGATATAGCCAACTTTTAGCATCGTTCACCTCTTTGAGTAATAGATTTCACATTCCGGCAAGAACTTGCCCGACCGGTCGCGCTTACCTGAAACTATTGTCACAGGTCAGCCGCAACCCGGCCTGCCGTTGTTGCTTTGATTCTAACATGTTTGACTATTGCGGGATGGGGGCAAGTCGCATATACTTGGGGCGATAGTCACTTATAGTGGAGTGCCCGGAGGACACTGATTAAGATGCTGCCAGCCTGCCAGGCCCAGTTTAGAGTCAGAAAAGGACAAACGCTCTTTGAGGATGAGGAAGACAGCGTGAGCGTGTTTCACGTCCAGCGCAATGACGGTTCCGGGTGGCAGGATGTCCTTCAGCTTTCCCTGGAAAGCGGCCGATCGTGGGGCGACCGCATTGACCTGCTCTACCGCCACAGGAGCAGCAACGAGTTGATGCTCCATATCGAGGGTTTTGGCTACTGGGGCGACTTTGAGTTTTACCAGTCCCTTGATTGCGGTCTGACCTGGAACCCCATTGCCCAGAAACGCGAACCCAACCCTGCCGACTATATTAAAGAAGAACTGGCAGAAGGTTAACCCTCGCCAACCCCGGAGATGAATCATGGAGCGCACCGTCCCTTCCACCGCCTCTGAAGAAATTGAGCTTTACCTGCGCACGATTTACTCCCTGCTCCGCACCACCGCCGAAGTGCAAATCCGCACCCTGGAAGAGGTTCACGGCGGGATGAATTCCTCCCTGCACCCCGATGCGCGCCGCCAGGCTCCGGATACCTCAGCGTTCATCTACAGCCTGCTGCGATTGCCGGATTGCATGCCCGACGTGCAAACCGTGGTGCTCGGTCAGAGCTACGACCTGTTTGCCGAACACGGCTATCCCAACCTGGATACCTGGCTACCGGTCACCGCCCGCGCCCGCCGCCGGCGCTCATTCTTTAACGGCAAGGATACCCTCGCCTGTTTCATCGCCAGCCGCTCTGATATTGACGATATGCTCCCGGCCCTCACCGCGTACCAGATTGAGTGGAACAAACTCAACTACCTGCTGGAGCGCTGCCCGCTTGGGATGCTTTCGCCTCAGCTGCTGGCAGATAAAGCCCTGTTCGCAGCCCTGGCCCAGCAGCTGATGCTTTCCGTTGAGGACCTTGAGCGCTTGCAGGTGATCTGGGGCGACCGTTTCATCCCTATGTTGGAGATGATTTCCTCGCGGCGCTGCGCCCTGCGCCTGCGCCTGCTGAGCGGATCGCTCAGCGAGTACTGGCGCGCCACGCGTGCCTGGTGGGACGATGTGGAGCGCGCCTGCCCTCAGGTGCTCAACCGTCCTGTCTATTTTATTTCCAGCAACCCCCACAGCGTGATCAATTTACTCACCGGTTTTGCCCTGCAACACCAGGACGAACTGGTCTCTTTTTTACACCAGCCTGAAAACACTTCGTTGCTTACGGAGTGGGAAGAAATCCGCGCGCGGCGCCTGCCCTCCAGCGAGGAGAACTTTCTCTATTACGTGCTCAAAAAATACCAGCAGACGGAGGCTGGCCGGGGGCTCATCGAGGCGCAGCGCCAGGCGGAACAGGCAGTAGGCATTCTGCGTGTTTCCAGCATTCACTCGCTGGATCTCGAAGCCCAGATTGTTGAGCTTTCCAACCTCTTTCCGGATTGGCTTGACCCCCGCCTGTGCCCGCAGGATGCCGATTTTCTCAGGCAGAGCGATGCCCTGCTGATTAATATTGACTACCCGCTGGGTTTTGCCGCGTATAACCTGCTGGCAAAGGTGGCCGAGCACACCGGCAAGATTCTCGGCGTCTATATCATGGGCAAATCGGCCACGCTCAACGGCGTGCGCGGTGATGTGTTGATTCCCTCCGTCGTCCAGGACGAACACTCGCGCAACACCTACCTGTTCCAAAACGCCTTCAGCGCTGCGGATATCGCTCCCTTCCTGGTTTACGGCACCGTCCTTGATAACCAGAAAGCCGTCTCGGTGCTCGGCACCTTCCTGCAGAATGCCCGCGTGATGGACGTCATCTACCGCGAAGGTTACACCGATATTGAAATGGAAGCCGGGCCTTACCTCAGCGCTATTTGCGAGATGGTTCGCCCCCAGCGCCACCCGGTCAACGAGATTGTCAACCTCTACGGCGCGCCGTTTGATATTGGCATTCTGCACTACGCCTCGGACACGCCCCTCAGCAAGGGTAAAAACCTGGGCGCCGGTACCCTCTCCTATTTCGGCATGGATTCCACCTATGCCACCTCGGTTGCCATTCTGCGGCGCATCTTTGCTATGGAAAAAGCCCGCCTTGCCTCCCGCCAGGGCGCCTCATCTGGTCTTTCGGCATGATTGTTGCAATCCATACGCGCAGCGATTGTTTAAACAGGCGCTTGCCTGTACAATAATGACATCCTGTTAGATTTATGGGAGGGTAATATGGAAAAACGCTACACAGCTTTGAGGGTCATTGCCACAATATATAAGATTATTGGCGTGCTGGTTGCGCTCCTCACCGTTTTGGCGGTGGTGCTGATGGTGGTGAGCATGTCGTCGGGCTCAAACCAGCTTTCGGCATACGGTTTGCGGGGCGTGGGAACGGAAGTAATGGCTATAGCCGTTCTTTCGACGCTGCTGGGCGGGGGGCTTGGCGCACTGGGTATTTTTGCCATCGGCGAAGCCCTTTACCTGCTCATCAACCTGGAAGAAAACACGCGCTACACCGCCATACTGCTGCGCGACCGCCAGCCGCAGTAGGTTATTGACCGGTAAGTTTTTCGTACCAGTCCTTGACGTTTTTTGAGGTCTCTGCTATACTCTGCCTCGCTGGAAACAGCCAGGCGCGGGCGTGGTTCAGTTGGTAGAACGTCTCCTTGCCAAGGAGAAGGTCGTGGGTTCGAGTCCCATCGCCCGCTCAAAATTCCCCCGAGAGGGGGAATTCTTGATTTAAAAAGGTCGTGGGCACCCATGAGGGTGTGAAATTCGAGTCCCATCGCCCGCTCAAAATTCCCCCGAGAGGGGGAATTCTTTTTACTTCTCTTCCCCCTTCCTTTTTTACTTGACCAATCCATCGTTCGCGTGTAAAATCCCCCTGCAACAACAGTAGGGCGACGTGGCCAAGTGGCAAGGCAAGGGTCTGCAAAACCCTGATCATGGGTTCAAATCCCATCGTCGCCTCTTTTGATTTAAACAGCCAGATTATGGGTTCAAACCCCGCAGGGGGGCAGGTGTCCCATCGTCGCCTCTTTTGATTTAAACAGCCAGATCATGGGTTCAAACCCCGCAGGGGGCAGGTGTCCCATCGTCGCCTCTTTTGATTTCACACTGTTTTTCCCCACCAATATGCATAAAAAACCAGGGGCACAGTGTAAATAGTGCCCCTGGAAGCTGGTTCATACGTCTTTCAGTCCGAAACCTCTATTCACCCTGGCAGCAAGCACACTGCTCCCCGGGTTTCTCGCTCCTTGCAGGCTATCAGAAGTGGATGAACTGGTCTACTTTAATCACAAAAATGGTAGCGCGTTTGGCGCCCGGTTCTGAGGGCGGTGTGCAGCTCGCGCGGATGATAGCCAGGGCATCTTCCACCAGGTTATCTTCGGTGCCAACCAGCAGCGTGGTGTTGCCGCGCCGCAAAAAACCGCCTGTCGAGGCAATCACCGTCACGCGGAAGTTCGCCGCCGTCAGCGCGTGCGAAACCGGGTCGTTATCAACATCGCGTAAGATGGCAATAATCATTTTCATGGCTAAAACTCCTCAAAGTGGTCAACATCCAGTGCAAAAATCGTCGCTCCGCCAATGGTGATGGGGGTTGGCGCAGGCATCGGCAGGGGGGCGCTTTCTAATGGCACGGCTATGTATTCGATCCGCTGGCGGCAATTCTTATTGAGCAATTCGTTCGCCTCAGCGATCTTCTCGTACGGCAGCCCGATGAGCAGGGTGACGTTCCTTCGACCGAGGAACCCGCCCGCGCTCGGCAGCCTCCCGACGGTATTTCCGGCTTTCACAAGCGCGCTCTCAGCCGCTTCAGCATCCTGAGATTGCACCACAGCCATCAATAACACCGGACTCTTAGGATCTTTGGGTGGGATGTCGTTCATATTTCTCCTTTCGTGGC
>CAYVOX010000074.1:0-15000 GCA_964453035.1 uncultured Anaerolineaceae bacterium | reverse complement strand
TCCAGAGCAGCAGCGCAAACCAAGCAGGAAAGCCTGCCAGAGTTGCCGGAAGCTGCAAAGCCAGCGCCAAAAGCTGCCAAAAAGGCGCCTGCAAGCCCTCGAGCGACTGAAAAAACTCAAGCGCCGCCTGAACCGGAACAGCCGCTGCCGGCTAAACCCGCCAGGAAAGGCACCGGCAGGAAAACAACCCCCGCAACCCAAAAGAAGCCCGCTGCTTCGAGCCGGTCAAAGAAGAGCTGAGGAATTTTTCTGACCTCAAAGATGGTTATGGGCGGGGCAGGTTGCCTTCCAGGCCGAGTTGTGGTGCGATGACGCGCAGCGCGAGGATAATGTTCTGCACGTGTTCCCACAATTCCACGCCGAAGGCTTCAGCCGATTTGGCGATTTCCTCGCGGTTAGCCCCGGCGGCAAATGCGCGGTCTTTCCACTTCTTTTTGACTGAGGAAGCTTCCAGATCATACAGTGAGCGGGAAGGCCGCACCAGGGCTACGGCTGTCACCAGGCCGGTGACTTCGTCGCAGGCGAAGAGTGCCTTTTTAAGCAGGGTATCGCGCGGGATGCCAAGGTGATCGCCATGGCTTAGAATGGCTTCAACGATCACTTCAGGTACGCCGAGTTCCCTCAGGATAGGCGCCCCTGCCTGGGGATGTTCCTCCAAGGTGGGGTGAATTTCCCAGTCAAAGTCATGCAGCAGACCGGTGACACCCCACAATTCCTCGTCTTCTCCCAGTTTTTGGGCATAAAAACGCAGTGCAGCCTCAACGCACAGCATGTGGTTGACCAGGTTAGGATTCTTAATGTAAGTGTTGACAATCGCAAGTGCTTGATCTCGATTCATGGATTGGCTCCTCAGGGTTGGGGGTGGGGCGAATTGTTGTGGCTGCTCTGCGCGGGGAGAGCCTGGCTGAAAATGGGTTCAGGGTTGCCAAGCACCGGTTCGGGTTTTCCAAGCCACACGTCCCACACAGCCGCCAGGGTTGCGCCAACCTCGCGCACCTCCCACAGGGTCTGGTAGGAAGTCTGGTAGCGGGTGCGGTCGGCGGAAACGCCATAAGCCGCGACCCCCAGCGCATTGCACGTGAAAAGCGCGCGCGGCAGGTGGAAGTTTTGCGTCACCAGGAGCACCTCGTTGACCTTGAAAATATCCCGCGCGCGGTAGCAGGTATCATAGGTGCGCCTGCCAGCGTAATCTAACACGATTGCCTCGCGGGGGATGCCCAGGTCGAGGGCGTATTCCAGCATGGCGCCAGGTTCGTTGTAGTAAATAAAGCGGTTATCACCGCTCATCAGGATTTTTTCAACCTTGCCCGCTTTATATAAATCGGCGGCGGCTGCAACCCTGTCGCGCAGCACGACGCTGGGGGTGCCGTCACGCTGCAGACCAGCGCCAAAAACGACGGCTACCCTGGCTTTTGGCGCGGTTTGCGGGGTATAAGTCAGTGGCGAGGCATACAGCGTCACCAGCAGGCGAGGTAAACCAAGAACTACGATTGCAGCAATTATCAGGTAGAAAAGCATGCGAATGATTATCTGGATGATTTTTTTAAACACGGGTTGATTTTACCATTCTTAAAATCGCTGAAAGCAATCCGTGGAGGCGTTGCATCCTGCGCGGCGATTATTTGCCTATCAGGGATTCGAGGGGGATTTTGGCGTTCTTGAGCGAGGCGGCAAAGGCGTCATAGAAGCTGTCGTTGACGACTTTGACATCCAGGATCTCGTAGGCATTTGCGGCGGTCAGGTTGGCGCGACCCTTTTCGGTTTTGGCCACATCCTGCAGCGCAAAAATGAGGTCTTCACGCATCGCCGGAGCCATTCCGCTCCACAGCGAGATGTTGAGATTGGGGATGATGGCATCGGTTTGCCAGAGGATAACCACCCGGTTCATCACATCCGTCAGGTCGGCTGTGACGGCGCTTGAGGTGCGCGGGTCGCCGGTGGTGGCAAAGGTTACGCCAAAATCACAGATGCCGGTGATGTAAAGGGCGCGCACCACGCCGCTGTGACTCATTAGAAAAGCACCGTCATTGACCTTGATGCCGTTTTCGTTTAGCACACCGAGCGCCTGGATATACCCCGAAGCCGATTGCGGATCAACCCAGCAGGGGCGCTTACCCGTTAATTGTTTGAGCGCGGTGGCTGGGTTGGCGGTGTTCTGGTTGCGAGCCGGGTCAAAGTACAGCGTAAATTTGCTGCTGACATTGGCAAGGAATTGCGCACCGTATTGATAAACGCCAAAATGATTGGTCATCAGCGCAACCTGAGCCAGGTTCTGCTGCCTGGCGAGCAGGTAAGTGACCGGCGGCAGGAAGAGAATGTGCGCTCTACCGGATTGCAGGTCTGCCATGAGCGCACTGTAGGTGGTGTAAACGCGTGCCTTAATGTTGAAAGCGGTAATCTGCTTGAGGCGCAAGACAACCTCATCCGCGGCGGTGCCGGCTTTGGGGTCAGAGGTCTCGGAGACGACGGCGAAGATGATGGGATTGGACTCGCTGCCGAGCGGGTGAGGGGTGGGTGTGCGGGTTGGCGCGGGGGTGGAGGACTGGGACGGGGTGGGCGTTCTGGGTGTGGGGGTGAGGGTTGGCGTCGGGGTTGGATTAGTGCATCCGGCCAGCATAGAAAGCACAGTCCAGGCGAAAAGCGCTGCAGGAATCAGCGAGAACGGTTTTGTGTGGGTGGCGCCTTTTTGCAGCAGCATGAGTACCCTAATTATAAGCTAAACCCGATTTGTCCATTCCGAAGCAGCGTATTTTATAGCCTGCAATTCATGGGCGCGTTGGATTTCGTAGGGAGAGAGGTCGCCGGGTTGGAGTTCGAGCTCGAGGACGCTCTCAAAGGCGTTGACAAATGCCCGGGCAGCCTGCTGCCATGAGACCACCTGGTTTAGCGCGGTTTCTACCGTCAGGGCGCGCTGCAGCAGGCGCTGCGCGGCCGTTTGGCGGCTGGCTTGATCCGCAAAACGCAGCCCCTGGGTGATGCGCGTCAGGTCGCCAGTGAGGGGCAGGGAGCCATGCTGCAGCACGCCCTCTTTACGCCGGGCCTGGGCGCTGCCAATTAACTTCTTGCCGAGGACGGTGATTTCATAATTGGAGGGTACTTCAAAACAGACCGGACCGTGCGGGTTGATGGAAGAAGGCGCGGTGTATTCTTTTTCTGCCTGCGCGGGCAAACCAAGCTGGCGCAGCGCTTCCAGCAGCGCCAGGGAGAGCCGCCGGTAGCTTTCCAGCACCCCGCCGCTCAGGCGCGGATCGCTGGTTGGGCCAATCACCGCGTAAGTTAATTCATCTATGTGCAAGATGGCGCGCCCACCCGTCGGGCGGCGCACCAGCGTCCAGCCCCGCTCTGTGATCGCCTCCAGGTCAACATCTGCGGCGGGTTGGGCGTATCCCAGCGAAAGGCAGGCCGGTTGCCAGGCATACAGGCGCAGGGTAGGAGGAGCCTGGTGCGCATTAATCGCATCCAGGATAGCTTCATCAACTGCCATGTTCCAGGCGCCTTGGGCGGGGGGGGATTGGATTAATCGCCAGGGGGTGTGCGGCAAGAGCGGCTCCGGGGGTGAGGGATAGCCAGATTATAATTGAAATGTTGTACAACTATGCTATAATAAATAGAACTGTTAGGAAAAGTGGGTATCATCATTCCATCATTGTGAAATTTCGTCGCGAACACTAACTTTTGCCTGTCCTGAAGCTGAAAATTGTAAACATTTTGAGCGCACAGCACTTTTGTGTTAACTAACTTGACTAAAAGAGATTTTCTGCTATAATCCAGTTTATGAAATTGGGGTCATGGCAGCAATCTAACGTCATCCGGTGGCCTGTACTGCCTCAAAATGTCAGGAGCCTTAACAAGCATGCGATTTTAGATCTTATCCGCTTCACGCCGGGAGGAATCTCTCGCGTGGAATTGGCACGCCAGGTGAACCTCACCCGTGCTGCTGTGACCGGCATCATCAACGACCTGCAAAATGCAGGCCTGGTGCGCGAAGTGGAAGGTTCCTCTGCTGGCGGAAGAACGCCGATTGTGCTTGAGGTCAACCCCCGGCGCGGTTTTGTGGTGGGGGTTGACATGGGCGCAACCCACGTCACCCTGCTGCTGGCGGACTTTTCTGCCAGGCTCATCCTGGAGCTGGAAGAACCACTGGACATTAACATGGGACCCGAACCCTGCCTGGATGTGGTGGACCGCAAAATGGGTGAACTGCTGGTTCAGGCCGGGTTAGGAATTGAACAAATCTTATCAATAGGCGTTGGCGTGCCAGGTCCCACTGTGATTGAAGCGGGTATGGTGAGCGGTCCGCCGATTATGCCGGGCTGGGATGGTTACCCCATCCGCGAGCACCTGCAATCCCTGTGGCGCTGCCCGGTCTCGTTAAACAACGATGCCGAACTGGGTGCGTTGGGAGAGTGGTCCTACGGGGCAGGGCGGGGCGAGCACCAGCTGGTTTACGTCAAGGTGGGCACCGGGATTGGCGCGGGTTTACTGCTGGACGGCCAAATCTACCACGGCACCTCCGGCAGCGCCGGTGAGATTGGCCACACCACGATTGAGGAAAACGGTCCGCTGTGCGTGTGCGGCAACCGCGGCTGCCTGGAAGCCCTGGCAGGCGGGCGCGCGGTGGCTCAGCGCGCAGTTGAATCCGTGCGCAAGGGTCAGCGCACCATCCTTGCGGAAGTGACGCCGCTGGAAAACATGACCTGGCGCAACGTGGTGCATGCCGCCCGGCGCGGAGACCTGGTGGCGCAGCAAATTGTGGCAGATGCAGGCGCTCATCTGGGAACTGCCATCGCCAGCGTGGTTAATATTTTTAATCCAAGTATGGTGGTTATCGGCGGTGGGCTTTCGCAGATTGGTAATTACCTGCTCGAACCCATCCGCCGCACAGTACAACAACGCAGTTTGAAGGTGGCCTCCCGTTCGTTGCGCATCACTGAAGCGTTACTGGGCCGGAGAGCCTCTGGAATGGGAGCCGTGGTGCAGGCATTGTCCATTGTGATGCACCAGATAGCCGAAGAAAGTTGAGAGGAGGTGGTTTTCGAACCCGTAGAAAATGACCGCAACCTCGTTTCACCTTTCATAACTTTTGTGAGCAGCTGACTGTTGAGGTCAGTGCAGAAAACCTATTCAATTCTATTGGAGGAAAGAGATGTCGAAAAAGCTTTTGACCCTGATCAGCATCCTGCTGGTCGCAACATTTGTCCTGGCCGCGTGCGCAACGCCGACCGCTGCCCCGGCCGCCACCACGGCGCCGACGAAACCCGCCGCAACCTCGGCCCCCGCTGCCACCGCCGCGCCCACCAAACCCGCGGCTACCACAGCTCCGGCTGCCACGGCTGCCCCCAAGGCTGTCAAGATTAAAATCTGGCACCAGTGGGATGGCGGTTACCTCAAGGCTATTGAAGCCGCTTTCGCCGACTACACCAAGGCGCACCCGAATGTAACCATTGACCTCTCCAAACCCGAAGACACCGCCAACGCTCTGGCGATTGCCATCCCGGCTGGCGAAGGTCCCGACATCATCGGCTGGGCCAACGACCAGATCGGCAAGCAGGCCATTAAGGGCAACATCGTTCCCCTGGATGACTACAAGATTGACGCTGCTTACCTGAAAGCCAACTTCGAAGCCTCCGCCGTTTCCGCTATGTCCTACAAGGGCAAGATCTGGGGTCTCCCCGAATCGATGGAAGGTGTTGCGCTGGTCTACAACAAGAAGCTCGTGACCGACAAATACCTGCCCAAGGATATGAACGACTTCGCTGGCCTGCTGGCGGCTGCTGAAGCCTTCCAGAAGGACAACCCCGGCAAGACCCTCATCTGCAACCAGGGCTTCCCCGGCGGCGATGCCTATCACATTGCCCCTGTTTTCTTCGGCTTCGGTGTTCCCAGCTATGTTGACGAAGCTGGCAAAGTAACCCTCAACACCCCCGAAGGTGTGAAAGCTATGGAATGGCTGGTGAGCGTCTCCAAGTTCCTGAACAAGGAACAGACCAACGACCTGTGCGGTGCTGGATTCAAAGAGGGCAAGGTTGGCATGTGGTGGACCGGTCCGTGGGCCATTGCCGACATCGAAAAAGCCAAGATTGAATACGGCATTTTGCAGATGGGCAAGCCCTTCGTAGGCATCAAGACCCTCATGATGAGCAAGAACGCTGTTGACCGCAAGAACACCGACGTTGCGATTGATATCATCAAGTACTTCACCAGCGCCGAAGTTCAGAAGAAAATCGTCCTGGTCAACAAGACCATCCCGGCTGCGTCGGCTGCCCTCAAGGACGCCGAAGTCTCCAAACTGCCGACCGTGATCGGTTTCGGCAAAGCCCTGGCCGTGGGTATCCCGATGAGCTCCTCGCCCTTCGCCGATGCTCAGTGGGGTCCTGTGGGTGACTCCGTGACCACCATCTGGTCTGGCAAGCAGAAGCCGGCCGATGCCCTGGCCGCCGGTCAGAAGAAGATCGAAGAAGCTGTTGCTCAAATCAAGTAATCTGATGTAACCCGGTAGGGAGAGTCGCTCAAGGCTCTCCCCACTTTTTTCAACTTAAGAGAGGAGGGTGCGTTATGGTCGGTTGGTCAGGTCGCCGCACAATGCTTACGGTTTTCCTGTTTTTGTTACCCACAATCCTCGGATTACTGGTTTTCAACGTTTACCCCATTCTGTTCAACACCTATATTTCTTTCACCAACCGCAACAGCAATCGTCCCAACCCGGATTGTGAAATTGCTTTGACCGGATTGCTGGATCCGATGTGCTGGCCTGTTTTTAAAGATAGAGCTCCGGTTGGGATTGGTTCACCATACCGGCCGGTTGACCCGGTTTACAAGAACTACGAAACTCTGCTCGGCACGTTGTTCAACGGCGAGTCGTTGTTCGCGCTTTTTAAGATTATTCTGTGTATTGTGCCTCTGGTGGTTGCCGGCATCCTGGATAAACGCCTGGGGCAGGGGCTAACGCGCGAGGTGCCCAGTATCCTCGTGTGGCTGGGAGGCGTCGCCGGGGTCATAATCCTTGCGTTGATCCTGGGATTCAGCGGCGCGGTAGATACCCTGATGGAGACCGGTGATTTCCTGGTGGTCATTATGCGCACGGTTTTGTTTGTTGTGGTGCGCGTACCGCTCAGCTTCCTGCTGGGATTGGTGCTGGCCCTGATTTTGAACAGCAAAAACCTGCCCGGAAAAACCTTTTTCCGGGTGGCTCTCTTTGTGCCGTGGGCAGCCTCTTCCGTTGCCATCCTGATCGCCCTGATCTGGCAGTTCATCTTCCGCGAACAGGGTGTCATCAACCAGTTACTGACCCTGTTGGGAATCACCGGCCCGGTTTGGCTCAACGACCCGACCAGCGCTTTTGGCGTGGTGGTACTGGCGGATGTCTACTTCTCCTACGGTTTCTTCATGGTTTCCATTCTGGGCGCGCTGCAGTCTATCCCAGGTGAGACCTACGAAGCGGCTGAAGTGGACGGCGCCGGCTGGTGGAAGCAGCTCACTTCGATCACCCTGCCCTTGATTCGGGTGGCGGTCATTCCGGCGATTGTGCTGACATCCATCAGTGCCTTCCAGATGTTCGGTACAGCTTATGGTATCACCGCTGGCGGTCCTCTGGTGGATGCGGGTAAACCGGGCGCGACGGACTTTGTGATGATTTACGCCTACAAGTTGATTTTCCGCACCCAGAATTACGGCCTGGCGACGGCTTTTGCGGTCATCATCTTCATCATGCTCTTCGCGGCCACGCTCTACAGCCTGCGCCTGACCAAGATGACCAAGTCCGCTTATGAGTCCTGAGGAGGGCTGACATGAGAAAAACTCCACCCCTTGTCCGAGTTGTCCAATATGTCATCCTGGTCGCTGCGACCATCTTTGCCCTCTACCCGGTGTGGTTTGCCATCCTGGCCTCTGGCCGGTTGGGCGAGCGCTTATACACCCTCAATGTGGCGGGCATGTTCTTCCCGGTGGAATGGACCTTTGAAAACTACCGGGCTATGCTGTTTGATAAACCCTTCCTGACCTGGTTAGGTAACAGCCTGTACGTCGCCCTGGTGACCACCGTGGCTTCGCTGCTGGTGACCACCTCGGCGGCCTTTGCGCTTTCGCGGTTCAAGTTCAAAGGGCGCGAATTTATCCTGGTCTTCCTGTTGGCGCTTTCCACCTTCCCGGGCCTGCTCTCTCTGGTGGCGATTGCCCAGGTGTTGACCGCGATTGGCCTGTACGGCAAGCACCTGGGTCTGATCCTGGCTTACACCACCGGCTCGCTGGTGTTCTGTACCTGGAACCTGAAAGGCTACTTCGACTCCATCCCAATTGACCTGGAAGAAGCTGCGCGCATTGACGGCTGCGGACCGGTACAGGCCTTCCTGCTGGTGGCGCTACCGATGGTGCGTCCGGCGCTGGCGGTGACGGCGCTGCTGGCCTTCCTGAGCGGCTGGGGCGACTTTGTCTTCGCCTCCGTGCTGGTGCCCGCACCGGATAGCATGAAGCTGGCTGTGCCTGCCCTGTATGCCATGGCGGGCAGCCAGAGCACGCCCTGGGGATACTTTGCCGCAGGCGCTGTGATCGTGATTATCCCGACCTTGCTGGTGTTCCTTTACGTGCAGAAATATTTCGAATCGGGTCTCATGGCTGGTGGTGTTAAAGGGTAATGAACGATTTTATCTTTGGCACACTGGCAACCGAAGAACTTCGCCGCGCCAGATCGCAGTCTCTGCGGTCTGGCGTGGTGCATCAATTTAACCGCCAACCGCGCGACCCGCGTCCCTCTCAGCCGGTGCGATTGACCCTCATAGCCGGACCGCGCTTTGCGGGCCGGTGCGCCTGGGTGTATTGGACAGAGGACGGCAGCGAACCGGTGGGGGCGGGTGGAAAAGCGCAAAACGGCAGCGTGCTGCCTCTACAGCTCGAATCCACCCTGTGGGATGTGGAACTTTGGGGCTACCTGGCTCGCTTTACAGTCGATTTGCCCGGATTTTCGGCCAAAACCGTGGTGCGTTACCGCCTGAGCCTGGAGGTTTACGGCGCGGGCGAGGTGTTTGCAGATGGTGGTGCGCTGCATGCGTTTTTTGTTGATGACGATCCGCTGCCCGAATGGACACGACATGCACGGGTTTATCACATCTTTGTGGACCGCTTCAACCCGGGGGCAGGGTCAGGCTGGAAAAAGCCCGATAATTTGCTGGGCTTTTACGGCGGGCGGATTGCAGGGGTCACCGAAAAGCTGGATTATATCCAGGACATGGGCTTCAATACCCTCTGGCTCAGTCCCATCTTTCCCAGCCCCTCCCACCATGGCTATGATGCCTCCGACCTGTTCGAAGTTGAGCCGAGATTGGGCAGCAAAGCGGATCTTCGGCACCTGCTGGATGATGCTCACCAGCGCGGCATGCGCGTGTTGCTGGATTTTGTGCCCAACCACTGGTCCAACCTGCACCCTACCTTCCAGCAGGCGTTGACCGTTCCCGATAGTCCCTTCCGTGATTGGTACACCTTTTACCACTGGCCGGACGACTACGAGGCTTTCTTTGGCGTCAAAGAGCTGCCCCAGGTAAACCTGCGCAACCCCGCTGCACGGCAATACATGCTGGATGCGGTGCGCTACTGGCTGGAATTTGGTGCAGACGGTTACCGGCTGGATTACGCCATCGGTCCCGTGCCTGATTTCTGGGCAGACTTCCGGCGCGTTTCACGCTCTGTAAAGCCCGATTGCTGGACATTCGGCGAGATTGTGGATCCTTCAGATGTGCAACTTGGGTTTGCCGGGCAAATTGACGGCAGCCTCGATTTTATGCTGCTCGAAGCCCTGCGCCAGGCGACAGCGTTTGGAAACTGGGACGGCGCGCAACTGGCAGGCTTTCTGGAACGGCACGAAGCCTACTTCCCGGAGGATTTTTCGCGTCTCTCATTTATTGATAACCACGATATGAACCGCTTCCTGTGGGCTGCCGGGGGGGATAAGCGCCGGCTGCGGTTAGCTGCGCTGTGCCAGTTCACCCTTTCGGGGCCGCCGGTGGTGTATTACGGCACCGAGGTGGGCCTTTCACAGGAGCGCGATGTGCGCCAGGATGACTTTGGCAAACCGGAGGAAGCTCGTTTGCCCATGCCCTGGGAGCCTGAAGCGCAAGATGTGGAACTTGCGGTATTTTACCGGTGTTTAACGGCGCAGCGCCAGCATCATGCCTGCCTTATACGCGGCGAATTTGCTGTTGTGCAGGCCGGGCGAGATACTCTGGTGTATGCCCGCGCCTTACCTGAGGAGCGCTGCATTGTCGCGCTCAATCTTTCTGCTGAGAGCCAATCCCTGCAACTGGCGGTTGACTGTAACCATCTTCTACTGGCAACGGATAGCGCTTGCAAGATGGAATTGCTACCGAACCAGGTTTGCCTGGATCTGCCGCCCTTTTCCGGTGTCTTGATACGCTGAACGCGCTATTTTTGCGCCCATTTTCCAAGGAGAGACCAGTGATAACCCTTGCTGACTTCAAGCTGCGCCTGATGTGGGCCAGCCTTTGCTTAATCCTGGTGATAACTGCCTGTTCCGCGCCTACTGCAGCGCCCACGCAGGTGCCTGCCACGCCTACAGCCAAACCGTCACTTTTTCCCCGGGGGACTGAGGGCTTTCCGTGGTGGAATGATTCGGTTTATTACGAGATCTTTGTGCGCAGCTTTTATGACAGCAATGGAGATGGCATTGGCGATTTTAACGGCATCACCGCTAAACTGGATTATCTCAATGACGGTAATCCGCAAACCACCACTGACCTGGGCATCACCGGCCTGTGGTTGATGCCCATCCATCCTTCGCCTTCGTATCACGGGTATGATGTCGTGGATTATTATGACGTCAACCCGGAATACGGCACAATGGACGAGTTCAAACGCCTGCTGAGTGAAGCACATAAACGCGGGATTCGCGTCAATATTGACTTTGTCATCAACCATACCTCCAGCGAGCACCCCTGGTTCATTGCCTCCAAAGACCCCACTTCGAACAAGCGTGATTGGTATGTTTGGGCCGAGGCTCCCGGCGAGTACCTGGGTCCGTGGGGGCAAAAGGTGTGGTATCCCGCGTTGGGTGGGGGATACTATTATGCGGTTTTCTGGGATCAGATGCCAGACCTTAACCACAATAACCCCCAGGTGGTGGAGGAAGTGAAAAAAGTTGCCAGATTCTGGCTGGATCTGGGCGTGGACGGTTTCAGGGTGGACGGCGCGCGTCACCTGATTGAGGAAGGTGAAAACCAGGCGGATACCGCCTCAACGCATGCCTGGTTTAAGCAATTTCGCCCGTTCTATAAATCCGTAAACCCCCAGGCTATGGTGGTGGCTGAAGTCTGGACTTCATCCTTTGCGGTGGTTAAATACATCAAAGGGGATGAGGTGGACCTGGCCTTTGATTTTGATTTAGCCTCTGCCTGGGTGAGCGGGGTGATGAACCGCGATGGGCGCAAGCTGCGCAGCATCACCACTTCGGAGACTTCCACCTTTGAAAACCAGCAGGTGGCTATCTTCCTGACCAATCACGACATCAACCGTATCATGTCTCAACTGGGGCGCGATTTTGACAAGGCAAAAGCTGCCGCCACATTGCTGCTCACCTCGCCGGGGGTGCCTTTCATCTACTATGGTGAAGAAATCGGCATGACCGGCATCAAGCCGGATGAAAAAATCCGCACGCCGATGCAGTGGGATAGTACGGAAAAAGCAGGTTTCACCACGGGGTCGCCGTGGATCTCGCTCAATGACAACATCGAGACTGTAAATGTAGCCGTGCAAGATAAAGATCCGGCTTCGCTGCTTGCGCATTACCGGGCGCTGATCCAGGCGCGCAACCGCCATGCCGCTTTGCGCATAGGCAAATATATTAAAGTGGATCCAAACAACGATTCGATCTATGCGGCAGTCCGCCAGTCCGCAAATGAGACGGTTGTGGTGCTCATTAACCTGGAAAAAACTGAGATATCCGACTACGCGCTTGATTTCACCCTCACGGGCTTGAAAGGCAACTTCACGGTTGAAGCGTTGCTGGGGGAGGGCAGCTTTGCGCCCCTTTCCATCCCGGAGGATGGCACCGTCTCTGGCTATCAACCGCTGCCTGACTTGCCTGCTAATACCAGCCTGGTTCTGCTGCTCAAAAAAACCCCTTGATATGGAAAGTGGCCTTCGCTCACCCTCTCGTTCTTCCAGGTTTCCTCGCCACTGGGTGTGGATTGTGGCAGTTGTGCTGCTGGCGGGGTTGGTGCGCCTGTGGGCTGCCTGGCAGCTCCCTCTGGATGCCGACGAGCCGGTTTACCTCAACGCGGGCCAGGCTTATGCCAATTTGATCAAGGCCGGAGACTGGCAGGGGGTGATTAATTACGAGGGCAACCGTGAGCATCCCGCGCTGGTTAAGCTGGTTTATGCAATTCCCTACCTGGTGTACGAACCGACGTTTGGTTCAACCGTCGAGCGCACCTTTAACCGGGTGGTTTCGGTAGTTTTTGGCACACTTGCGGTGCTCGTGCTCGCTCTGATTGACCCGTTAGCCGGTGCCTTCCTGGCGCTCGATTCGATGGTCATCAAGTACACCAGTGAGGTGTATCTGGAATCCATCCCCCTGTTTGCATCTCTGTTGGCAATTTATTCCCTGCGCCGCGCCGTCATCGTTGAGGGCAGGAACGGATGGTTCTGGATTTCAGCGGTTGCGATTGGCGCGGCGGGGGCGGGTAAATATCTTTACTTACTGGCAGGCATTCCGCTGCTGATGATTTTCTTCTGGCGGCGTAAACCGCGCTGGCTGGACCTGTTTCTTTATCTTTTCGCGGCAGCGCTGGCTTTCTGGGCTTTTAACCCTTCCCTGTGGGCTGATCCCATCAACCGGCTGTGGCAATCGCTCACCTTTCACGCCGGTTACACATCCGGGACGGACGTGCTGCGCGCCAACTACCCGTGGTACCAGGCTGTCAACTGGATTACAGATCGCGTTCCCTGGCACGCCAACGTTTTTTTCTTTCCCACCACGGATCTATTGATATTTATCCTGCTCTTTTTTGGCCTGTTGCGGGAAGCGCGTCAGCGACCCTGGAGCCTGGTCTGGATGGCAACCACCTTCCTGACCCTGCTGCTCTGGCCTACCAAATGGCCTCAATACACCCTGGTGCTCATCCCGGCGATTTGCCTGGCAGCCAGCAGTGGGGTGAAGGTGATTGTGGATAAAGTGCGCGGGTTTGAATCCAACTGGCACTTCGGTGAGACGGTCATCCCCAGGCCGGGAAAATTGTTTTATTATGCCGTCGTGATTTTTGTGGTGTTGCTGCTCATCGGAAAGCTGTGGTATGAGTTTGATTTGGCTCGGGCTCGCAGGGGATGGATCCAGATGCAGGCGGAATTCACGCCGCTACCCAGTAATGCCGTCAATGACTTGCTCGTGACGCTTGAAGGATGGGTGGCGCTGGCAACCAACCAGGGGGTGGCATTCTGGAAACCGGATGTTCGCTCCCCCTGGGGCAGCGCGGCAAAAGTAATTCACCCCTCCAATTCCGGCCTGGCGCACCCCGTTGTTCGCTGCCTGCTGCTTGACCGTTCTGGCAGGTGGTGGTTTGGCACGCAGGCTGGCCTGAGCATGCTGGCACCGGACGGTAACTGGATAACCTATCACGCCGTCGACCTGGGGCTGGAAAGTGACGAGATTTTTGCTCTGACAGAAGACAGCAGCGGCGGGTTATGGGTGGGTACTCGCAAAGGTGCTGCGCATCTGCTGGCAGGGCAATCCTGGCAGCCGCTCACAGAAAAGAATTCAGGGCTGCCAGCCGGGCCAATTTTTTCCATTGCTACTCAGCCTGAAGCTATCTGGTTTGCCACGCAAAACGGGGTGAGTGCTTACTTCCTTTCACCTCAAAAATGGCAGACGGTTGATATGAGCCGGTACGGCTTTGGCTGGATGGGTGTTTCTGACCTGTTTGTTGACCGGCAAGGTGTTTTATGGGTGGCAACCCTGGGAGATGGGGTCAGTAAAACTGATGGCGAAACCTGGATCACTTACCGCACCAGCAACTCAGGTATTCCTGGCAACGCGATTACCCGCATCCAGCAAAGCCCAGGCGGGGAGATGTGGTTCGGCATGGCCTATTCCAGCGAGCCCGGGGGCTTTATTGCTGCCTTCGATGGAGAAAACTGGCGCTCTTACTCGCTTAAAACATCTGGCTATTCGGGTGGTGAACCCGCCGCCCTGGCTTTCGACGCCGAAAACCGCCTGTGGATTGGCACCAAAGTGGATGGCGCGTCCATCTACGAGCTTCAATCTGGCAAGTAAACCTGGTTTATACGGAGGAAAAGAATGAAACCACTTTATCGTCTCATTTGCATCCTGGCTGCTGCCGCTTTCATTTTGGCGGCCTGTGGAACGCCAACACCTGCGCCCACAGCAGTTCCCACCAGCGCGCCGACGGCACCAAAGCCCACCCTGGCGCCGACTGTTGTTCCTTCAGCCACGGCGGCGGCTGCCGCGGATGTGCTGTACGTCAACCTGGTGTGGCATCAGCACCAGCCGTTGTATTATAAGAACGCAGACGGGGTTTACACCCGTCCCTGGGTGCGTGTGCATGCCACCAAAGATTACTACGATATGGCGGCGGTGGTGGCCAAATATCCCGGCGTTAAGGTGACCTTCAATATCACCCCGGTGCTCATCCGCCAGCTGGATGATTATGCCGCTGGAGCTAAAGACCTGTATTGGGTACTGGCAGAGAAGCCTGCCGATAAGCTCACCGATGAGGATAAGACCTTTATCCTGCAGCGCTTTTTTGACGCCAACTACAAGAAGATTATCGCTCGCTTCCCCCGTTACCAGGAATTGCTCGATAAGCGCAACGGCTCCGATGAAAAGGCTATCACCAGTGCGCTTACCTCTTTCAGCGAGCAGGATTTCCGCGATTTACAGATGTGGTTCAACCTGGCCTGGTTTGACCCTGACTTCCTGGCTGAAGCGCCGTTGAAAGCCCTGGTGGAAAAGGGTAAGGGGTTCGCTGAGGCGGATAAGAA
>CAYVOX010000073.1:0-15002 GCA_964453035.1 uncultured Anaerolineaceae bacterium | reverse complement strand
AGATCTATGAGCTGGCTGACCTGGAGGCCAGGCTGGGCCAACTGGAAAGGAGCGCGAAAGATGAGAAGAATCAAAAGCCGTATTGAGCGGCTGGAAGCCAAGCAACCGGAGGATTTTGACCTGGAGGAATGGGCGATCGAGATGCAGACCAAAGAGAACATCATCTACAACGAAGGAAAGCCCTTCACGCCGCTTTCGGCAGAGGAGTTCATCGAGCAGTTCGAGCAGGAGTGTGAGGAGGTGACCGGACACCGGGCAAACCTTTTTGGCAGGCGGTACAGCAAACCGCAGAAGAGAAAAAGACACCAAACGACCGATGAACCTTAATGGGTCCATCAAAGGTGGAATAGCACCACAGGAAGGATCAGGGTTCAGAATTTTCTATAACAAGAAAGTGAGGAAGACTATGACAGAATCGGATATCAAAACGAACACGCCCTTCTGCCTGCTCAGGGCTGAAGATGTTGCTCATGTTTTGAACATCAGCAAATCGTTGGCGTATAAATTGATGCAATCCAACGCGATTCGAACCATCAGAGTGAACCATGCTGTGAGGGTGCGCATGGAAGACCTGATGATTTACATCCAGGATCATACGAGCTGAGCCGTTGGATTAATCCTGGAGAATGGATGTAATGAATAAACTCGGTAGCATTAAGGTACAGCCTGGAATAATCGTGCTAGAATATCAGCAGGATGGCTGTACCTTAACAACCGAATATGACAGAGCGCAGGGTTTGTCGAGCCGCCTTTCTCATGACCTGGAAAGGAGAACATGAGATGGCGAAACGAGCGAATCACGAAGGAAGCATCTATCAACTTCCTAGTAAGCATTGGAGAGCTCAATTCAACCTGTACGGAAAGCGCGAAAGCTTCACAACAAATACGAAACGCGAATGCGTTGAATGGCTTAGAGAACAGAACACCCTGGTTGCTTCGGGAAGATTCTCCAGAGCCTCCCAACAGACTCTTGCAGACTATCTGGAAACCTGGTTGGCCAGCATTCAGAATTCGGTGCGTCCTGGAACCTTATACCAGTACCGGATGACATGCAAAAATCACATCCTTCCATCACTGGGAAACCTGAGGTTGGGAGAGGTGAAGCCAGCATTGATCCAGAAGCTCTACGCCAGCAAGCTCCAAAGTGGGATTGGAGCCAGAACGGTTGAAGTGATCAAGGCAGTGCTTCACCGGGCGTTTGAGCAGGCTATCAAGCTGGAGATCCTTGAACGGAATCCGGTTGACGCAACCACACCACCGAAAGCTCCTTCAAAGGAAATGCAGTTCTATGATGAGAATCAGGCCAATCAGCTGCTGTTGGCTGCGAAGGGAAACCGCAATGAAGCCCTTTATTACCTGGCCATCGCCACGGGATTACGCCAATCTGAATTATTGGGTCTTAAGTGGTCAGATGTGGATTGGCCGAAGAAACACATCAAGGTACAACGCCAGTTAAAGCGGGAATTCAAAAAAGGCGATTACTTTTCGCAGCCGAAGACGAAGAACGGGTGTCGGAGCGTTGTGCTAGGGAAAGCCGCAATAGCGCAACTCAAAGAGCACAGGCAGAGGCAGAATCTGGAACGCATCGTTGCCGGAGATTCCTGGCAGGAAAACGATTTGATCTTCCCAACACCGATAGGAACGCCAAAGAATCAAAGCAACCTGTACCGCGAATTCACCCAGTTCCTTGCAGTGGTTGGACTGCCCCGGATCAGATTCCATGACCTTCGTCACTCCGCAGCCACCATCATGCTCAACCACGGCGTGCCCCCGATTATCGTTTCAAAAAGGTTGGGGCATTACAAGGTCAGCATGACGTTGGATATCTACGGGCACCTGATTCCCGAGATGCAGGAAGAAGCTGCTGAGTTAATTGACGAACTGATTTCCCCTATCGCAATTCCGTTGCACACGGTTGCACACGACCCGGAAAACCTCTAAAACACCCCTTAAAAGCACCCCCAAATAAAGAGTTCTACCGCCAATTTGAACGGTAGAACCCATATTTAGGGGTGGCTGATGGGGGTCGAACCCACAACATCTTGATCCACAGTCAAGCGCTCTGCCATTGAGCTACAGCCACCATGAACGCCCAGATTTTATCACAAGCCTCGAGCTTGCGCAAGCAGCAGATGCCTGTCTTTACATCGCTCTTACACACGCCGGTGCATCATTAGCCGGGTCATTCACAATTCTCGAGACCATCACCCGCTTCATATCCTCTTCCGGGAACTTAACCAGCATGGACCTTAACACCATCGGATCCTTTTCGCGCAGCCATTTCCAGCCATTTTCTGGCCTCATCATCACCGGCATCCGTTCGTGAACTGGAGTCACCACCCCGTTCGCCGCTGTTGTCAATATTGTGCAGCTACGCACATCCTCCCCTTCCGGTGACCGCCAAACCTCCCACAATCCCGCCAGTGCAAAAGGTTTTGCTTCCACCCGCTGAAAAAGAAATGGCGTTGCGCCGCGTCCATCTTCGCGCTTCCACTCATAAAAGCCATCTGCCAGGATCAGGCAGCGCCGCTTGCTAAAAGCTGCTCGGAAGGATGGCTTCTCCATCACCGTCTCAGACCGGGCATTAATTAACCGGCTGCCAATGCTTGCATCCTTCGCCCAGGAAGGGATTAATCCCCACCGCATCCATTCCGCTTTCCGCTCGTCGGCGCTCACAACCACGGCAACCGGTTGACTTGGCGCCACGTTAAACCTGGGCTTCCAATCTGCTGGTACAGCCTGCAAATCAAACGCTTCTTTGGCTTCGCTTGCATCCAACATGATGGTGAATCTTCCGCACATATCTTACCTCCCGGTTTACCGCAATTCCAGGCGAATACATAGACCATTTTTTCTAGTATAGCACAAATTACACCTAAAGACAGGTATAATTGGTTAATTCCAACTTTCCAGAGGTTTCTCATGCCATCCCCTTTGGTTGAATGCATTCCCAACTTCTCCGAAGCCCGCCGCCCCGAGATTATTGATGATATTCTCCGCACCATCCAGGCTGTTCCTGGCGTTCAGGTTCTTGACCGCCACTCCGATTTGGACCACAATCGCACCGTTGTTACCTACATCGGTACCCCTGCCGCTGTCGAAGAAGCTGCCTTCCAGGCGATTAACCGCGCAGCGCAGCTGATTGACCTTAATCACCACACCGGCGAACATCCGCGTATCGGAGCCACTGATGTCGTGCCATTTGTTCCCATAAACGATGTCACCATGCAAGATTGCGTTGAGATGGCTCGCCGGTTGGCAAAACGCGTTGCAACCGGTTGCTCTATTCCCGTTTATCTATACGAAGAAGCCGCTACTCGTCCCGACCGGCAAAATCTCGAAAATATTCGCCGAGGTCAGTACGAAGGTCTCAAAACCGAGATCACCTCCAATCCCGATCGCGCCCCTGATTTTGGTCCTTCCATTCTTGGTCCCGCTGGCGCCACCGTCATCGGAGCCCGCAACCCTCTCATTGCCTTTAACGTTTACCTCACCACCGATGATGTCAGCATCGCCCAGAAGATAGCCAAAGCCGTACGGAATTCTTCAGGCGGTTTGCGCTTTGTCAAAGCCATGGGCGTTCTCGTCGAAGGTCGCGCTCAAGTTTCGATGAATCTCACCAATTACCGCCAGACTTCCGTTCCTCATGTCGTGGAGATGGTCCGGCGCGAAGCCCTTCGTTACGGCGTCGCCATCCATCATTCTGAGCTGGTTGGTTTGATCCCACAGGAAGCCCTTGTGGATTCCGCTACCTGGTATCTTCAGTTAGACCAATTCGAACCTGCTCAAATTCTTGAGAACAGGCTCTACCAGTCCCAACAAAGCTCCCCCCATACAACCGAAGCCCCCCAGCCCACCTTCCTCGACCGGCTTGCCAGCGGCACCCCCACCCCCGGAGGGGGTTCAGCCGCCGCGCACACCGGCGCGGCAGCAGCTGCCCTGGTCGCCATGGTTGCCCGCCTGACGGTCGGCAAAAAGAAATACGTCGCCGTCGAACCTCAAATGTGGGCGCTCATCGACCGCGCTGAAGCCCTCCGCTCCAGCCTGACCACAGCTGTCGAGGAAGATGCCGCCGCCTTCGACGCCATCCTGATCGCCTCCCGCCTCCCCAAAAACACCCCCGAAGAACAATCCGCCCGCTCTGCTGCCCTGGAAAAGGCCACGCTTCAAGCTGCCCGGGTACCCCTTGAGGTCTGCCGAAAGGTTGTTGAGGTGCTGGAACTGGCCGTCCAGGCTGCCTCTTTGGGCAACGTCAATGCCATTTCTGATGCCTCCAGCGGATTTGCCCTGGCGCGCGCCGCTTTGACCAGTGCAAGTCTCAATGTGCGCGTTAACCTACTTTCACTGCAGGATCAATCTCCCGCCGCTGAAATCCACAGCGACCTCACCGTGCTGCATGCTGAGGCTCGAAAGCTAGAATCAGCCCTGGAGGCAGTCCTCACAGAACGCATCAACCTTACATTTGAAGGATAACCATCATGGGTCTCAAAAACGATCGCTGGATTCGAAAAATGGCGCTGGATTACGGCATGATTGAGCCCTTTGCCGATGCCCAGGTTCGCCAGGGAGTCATTTCTTACGGTGTTTCCTCCTATGGCTACGATATGCGCATTGCCGATGAGTTTAAGGTTTTTTCCAGCACCTTTTCCACTGAAGTTGACCCCAAGCACTTTGACCCACGCGCCCTGGCAGATTACAAAGGCGATGTATGCGTCATCCCTCCCAATTCATTTGTCCTGGCGCGCTCCCTTGAATACTTTCGCATCCCTCGCGGCGTCTTAACAATCTGTTTTGGAAAAAGCACGTACGCCCGCTGCGGCATTATTGTGAACGTCACCCCCTTTGAGCCTGAATGGGAAGGTTACGTTACCCTGGAAATCTCCAACACCTCTCCCTTGCCTGCCCGTATCTATGCCAACGAAGGCATTGCCCAGGTTCTCTTTTTCGAGGCTGATGAGGAATGTGAAACTTCCTATGCGGATAAAAAAGGCAAGTACCAGCGCCAGGGTTCAATTATTCTACCGATGGTATAACCCCGGCGAATCGTCTCACCTTGCCCCGCCACATCGCGCACAGTTCATCCTGGTCCTGCCACAGTAAAATCCCTTCCAGGTATTCAGGCCAGTTTGAAGGGTCAAAATCTTCATCCATGAAATAACCCGCCATCACCCCCACGATGGTATCGTGAGTTACATACACATCCAGCGCCCCCGGAACATCCTCGGTCGAGAACACCATTTCCAGAACTTCTCTCACCTGGTGCGGCATGGGATCTTTCGGCCAAGCAATGGGCAGTGCATCCCAAACCGGCCCAATGAACGGATGGCTCAAGCGGTGATCCTGCACCAATCCACTCACAAATTCAGCCCCCCTACTGATGGCCTTTGCCGTATCAATACAGCGATTGATGTAGTTGGTGATAATCCACTGCACCGGGCGGATTTCGGCTAACCTGGCTCCTAATTCCTCAGCCAGGCGCACGCCCTCAGGGGTAAGCCCCGCCGTGATGACTGATTCCTCATCAACAATAGGGTAACGCACCGAATGCCGCAAAATCAGAGCCACGCGCCGGTCATCTGGTGCCACACGCACCGCGCTTAAGGTTTCCTGTAATATTTGTTGCGATAAATTTTTCAATCAATAATTCCTGCCGGGTTTAGCGCGGCATTCCAATTCTCAGGTGCTATCTCACATAATTATCCGAGACAGTTACTTTAATTCACTTTGAAGAGCGAAATATCCTTGATCCACTTATCGCTCCCCAGTGAAGGAGATTGGATCACGACCGACTCTCCCAATGTCAGGATTAACTTGTCATCAACCTGTCCGGCTTCCAGTTCAACTTTTCCATTAGAACCCCCCAGGGTAATTTTTGTGAAAGACGTGATGTTGGCTTCTTTAAGCACATCCAGCAACTTCACCCCGGTCACATCCTTTCCATCAATCGTAACCTTGACCTTAGTCAATTTATCGTAAACCGCTTTGGTAAACGCAAATGTTGAGTTATCCGCCTTGGCAATTTGAAACAGCATCGGAGACCCAGGAGCCGGATAAGCCCCGCCGCCAGTGGTGGTGGAAACCGGATACCCAGAAGATGGCGCAAGGGTTTTTCCCCCGCTCGGGTACGCCGTGGAAGCATTGACCTTAACCGTTGGGGTTTGCTTATTTTCGGGTAATTCTTCACAACCAGCCAGAGCCAAAAGCAAAATGCTGGCAACCATCAGTAAGTAAAAAAGCTTTCTCATTTTTTCCTCGCTCAACTTCGATAATATAGCGCAATATTAACCTTGACCTGGACGACTGTCAAGCACTCTTACGATTCCTTCATCGCCAACAACCTCAACCCAGCTGCCCATGCCAATTTGAGCCAGGTCAAGCTGGTCCACGCATGGAATTTCAGAAATGATACACCCCACCGCTGTAATAGGTTCGCATTCCTTGTTGAGGATAGCCAGCGGAGCTTTGCCAGCCTTCTTCAGCCTGTACAGCGTGTAAGACCCCACCGTTGAGCCCTTCCCGCTCGGAAACACCAGTATTTTTCCAGCCACGCACTTCCCCTCCAGTTCATGCCCCTTTTCAACAATCACCCCAGAGTCCGGGTCCACCCCGCCGTAGAAGGAGATGCCCATTGCTGTTACCAGCGCCTCCCCTTCAGTCCATCCGCCAAAGATTTTTCTCCCTCGCATCATCGTAATGCATCCTCAACCACCTGGTCGAAAGGCTTGATCACCGTTCTAAATTTGTTCCGCGCTGCCGCGTAATAGCACGCCTTGGCGCTGTCGGTCGCCAGCCCTTTGAACCTCCCCACAATAGGCGCCACCACGCAGCAGGTATCCGTCGCAAAAATCGCCCCGGCCGCTTCAATGACCCTCGAATATCCCAACCGATCCGCCTCGTGCTTAACTGGCCGGCTGGTTGTTATCCAGAAAGTTTTCCGCACGATTCTGCCCTCTAATAATTCAGCGATCCGACTAATTTCCTCCAATGTCAGATGCGGGCATCCCAGGCTCACAAAATCAATCTCATCATCCCCTGCGTTGATTATCGAAAGTCTCGCCGCATCCAGCTCTGCAGAACCAATGCGGATGGTTTCTTCGGGCGCGGCGTAATCTTCTGCTTCCGCCGTGATCCCCCGCATATGAAACAAACCCACCCCGCCGTAAGTAGCAATACTGGCGCAAAATGATTTTATTTCCTCGGTGGAAGCATATTCAATTCCTGTCACATAGGGCACAGGTTTTGGCGAGAGCTTTTCAATTCGTTCACCGATCGCCTTGCCAAGCGTGCCAAAAGCTTCCGTCCCTGCCACCGGTGTCTCAACCCGGATGGTGATCCCAGGCTTGCGGTTTTCATCCAGGTGCAGGCCGTATTCCGCCGTCACCCCCGTCAGAGCAGCCGCCAGCGCGCTGGGGCCTCCCTCCCGGTTGCTGCGCGCCCCCAGCACCGCATTGGCATAACACACCGCCGAGCTTTCCGCCCACGCGATATGCTCTCCTGCCGCGGGCAGGTTCCCCGCCAGGTACGGCGTACAGGTGCAAGTCGCAATCACACCCATTCGCGTAAATGCCTCGATGACCTGCGTTTGTTTTTCCGCAAATTCTGCGCTGATACCCATCGCCCGCCAGTTCTCAATATCCATCCCCGCCGGGTTCAATGTCGTTTTCACGCGGGTCTTCCCCCCGCCTTCAGCCATCTCGCTCAGAAATTCCAGCCCGGCTTCACCCAGGTTTTCAAAACTCACCCCGGCAATCTGCACCGAGCTTACCGCAATCATGCGCCGCGCGCCGTAGATGGTGCCCAGCGCCGTCAAAATTTCCATTGCCTTGCGCGTGGCTCTGCCCTCTTCCCCATTCAGCATTGCCAGTTCATTCGGAGAAAGGTTCATCATTATCAGTCTCCCAGAATCCTTTTAAGTTCCACAACCGGAAACGCCGCCTTCGTATAAGTTTTCCCCTTCGTCTCCAGTGGCCTGGTCAGGTCAAAGCCCACTTTGCAGGTCACAGAGCTGCCCACCTCAGCGCTTGGATCCAGGCTGGAACCCGCTTCTCTTCCAACCATCACCAGGTCGCGGTCTGCCTGGAAGCGGGTTGCCATAGCCCATTCCACCTCCTGAGGGTTATAGATATCAATATCTTCATCCACCACAAAGACATGCTTGCAGGATTTATGTCCTTCAAACGCAGCGCGGATAGCCTTTTTTCCGTCGTCCTCGTGTTCCTTCCTGATTTTGACGATGGCGTGCAGCCAGGAACAACCACCCGGGTTGATATGCACATCCAGGCAGCGCGCCACCTGGTTCACTTTTGCCATGATGGTTGGTTCTCTCGGCATCCCCATCAGCAGCTTGTGCTCCAAACCTCCCGGCAGAAGCGCGTGCCAGATGGCATCACTGCGGTGAGTAATGGCCTGCACCTCAAATACCGGCTCCTCTCGCACCACATCATAAGTCTCGGTCAGGTCAACAAACGGCCCTTCGGCATGGGTTCGCTCCAGGTAAACCTTGCCCTCCAGAACAAATTCTGCCTCCGCTGGAATCAGAACATCCACTGTTCTCGCTTTCACCAACTTGAGCGGCGCCAGCGCATTGGCGATATCCATCTCATTCACACCGCGCTCAACAGAAGTTGCCGCAGCCACCAGCACATTCGGTGCCACCCCCACGCACACTGCCACCTCCACCACCTTTAAATCACGCAAGTATGCGTCAAAGTGGCGGTTGCGCACCACGCGCACCGCCATCTCCGTTTTCGAAAGCTGCATCAGCCGGTGAAAATCCAGGTTCAATCCCCATTGCGGATGCCGCGCCGCCATCACTCCCGAGCTGATGTAATTGCCGCCGTCTTGCTCGCAGTGGCGCAATATTGGCAGCCGGTCCAGGTCTGGTGCAAGCTCTACCACATCCTGGCAAGGCGCATCCTTCACCACCTCGCACGGTTTGCTCTCCTGAATGGCTTTTGCCAGCCGCGGAATCATCTCTGCGACCGGGAACCCCAGGTATTCAGCCACGCTTGCCTTGGTACAGAACAGGTTGCCTGCTGCCGCAAATGACGATTCGATCAGATGGGTGAATAAAACCGGCTTTGGCTCCAGCGCTTTTAAAGCTCCAGCTACCTCATACCGCGTTGAACATTCACCGGATGCTTGTAACAACGCGCCGGCGTCTTCTAATTTCCGCACGTACTCACGAAAGCTCATAGCTCCTCGCTCTGAAGGGGGATTAACTCTACGGGGCTAATATTTTTTCCAGGAAGTACGGCATCTGCTTGCGCCACCACGGCCAATCGTGGTTCACATCTTGCCCCCAGTAATCCACCCAGTGAGGAATCACTTTACTATCCAGAATCGCCTGCATTTGCCTGGCGTCGCGCAGCATTTCGTCTTCCCACGCGCCTTGCCCCACGCAAATCATGATCCGGCTCTTGCGAAACATATCCAGCAGGTGGGAATCGGTCATATTTCTCATAAAATAGAGCGGCGAATTAAAGTAAACCAGGTCATCCATGTACTCGCCAACAAACATTTTTAACTGCAGCACCCCACTCAAACAGATGACCCCATCAAATTGCTCGGGATGCCGGAAAAAGAAATTTGCCGAGTGATACCCCCCCATGCTGCATCCGGTCGTGATGATTTTTTGCTCCCCGCACATGGCATTAATGAATGGTACGACCTCGCGCACAATATACTTGTCGTAATCTTCGTGCCGTTTCGCCCGCTCAGGGGGCAGCGCAATCCAGTTCGCCCAGGATTGATGATCAATGCTGTCCACCGTAAACAGGGTTATCCTTCCATCCTCAATGAACGGTTTACACGCCTCAACCATGCCAAAATCTTCATAATCATAGAACCGTCCGGCCTGAGTTGGAAATACCAGGATCGGCTTTCCGGAACCACCGTAGACCTTAAACTCCATCTCCTGTGCAAGGTGAGAACTCCACCATTTTTGATAAGTAATATTCATCTTATGCCTTTTGCCGGATGTAAGCAGACATCGCGAAGATTTCTGAAAGGTCAGTCGAGCGCACCAGGTAACCAAAATCGCCAATCGCTCCCCTGAAAACGCCCTCGATGGGCTGGAAATGCACAACGCGCTGTCCAAATCGGCTGACAATTTCAATGTGGTTATGCGCATAAGCCAGGTTATTCTTCCGCCCCACATACGCGCAATAATACGAGCGCTCATAAGCCAGGTCAAACCGGTTATTGACGATTAAATTAGCCCACCCAGCATAAATATCCATGTCGTTCGCATAATTGAACATATCGGTCGTCAAACCACCCGGAGGGCGCATGTTGACCTCCAGCGGAACCAGCTGGTGGTCATTCGTGCGGAAGAATTCAAAATGGAAAAACCGCTTTTGCACCCTGAAAGCCTTTAGCAGCGCGCGCCCTGCTCGTTCCAGGTCAACGGGAATCTCCCTTACCGAATAATAAAAAATATCCATATCATCATTGACGGTCTCCATGATCCCCTGGCTGAAGATGTGCGAGGTGAAGAACACCGGCTCGCAACGCTCATCCGCCAGTCCGTCAAATGAAATGATCCCCCCCTGGATAAATTCCTCAAAAATGAAATCTGCAGGTAACCCGGCTTCAAACAGATTCACCATTTCCGTCGGGTTGGTAATTTTATACGTGTGGCTTGCGCCAACTCCCATATCCGGCTTGGCTACCAGCGGATAGCCCACCTCCTCCGCAAAAGCCAGCGCCCCTCGCAGGCTGCGCAGGACCTTGCCTCTTGCCGCAGGCAGCCCAGATTTTTCAAACACCTTCTTCATCACCGATTTTTTCTTGATGCGCGGAATATCCTCAGCTTTGTAACCCTCAATGTTAAAGTCAGTCCTCAAGCGCGCTTCGGTTTCCAGCCAGAACTCATTATGCGAGTCTATCCCCCCGATTTTTCCATAGCGGTGAGTTAAATAACCCATCGCCCGCACCATCTGGTCGTAATGCAGCATATCCGGCACGCGGTAATATTCGCTCAACGCCGACTTCAGCTCACCTGGGATTTGCTCGTAAGGCTCATCTGCCAATCCCAGCACGGTTGCGCCCAGGCGCTTTAGCGCAATCGGGAAGGCTCTATACTGAGGTGGAAAGTGGGGAGATAAATAGACAAAGTTCATAGAAAAGAGGCATTACATAATTCTGTGATGATTGACTGAATTATACCCGATTAATGTCACCCCCATTTAACCCGACCAATCACCACACAAACAGTTGCAGCCATCCCAACCCGGTTAACAGGCTCAGCCCGGTGATGATCAGCCCGGCTTTGGTGTAATCCCAGAAGCGCAGTTCCACCCGCCAACGAGCGGCAATTTCGACCACAATCAGGTTCGCCACGGATCCCAGCAAAGTCAGGTTCCCCGCCAGCGTTGAAGCTGCCGCAAGGGTCAACCACCCGCTCTGCGGTTCAGCCATGCCCAGCACTACTGATTTTAACAGTAGCACCGCCGGCACATTCGAAACCAAATTGCTCAGCACCACCGTCATCCCCGAAAAAACCCATGGGTTCGTCTGCGGTGTAAAGTTGATGAGGCTAAAAAGCTGCGTGGTGATTCCATTGCGCTCCAGCGACCCACTCACCACAAACAGACCCGCAAAAAAAACCAGCAACCCCCAATCAAATTCTGCAAAAACCAGGTGCGGTTGCGTTCGGCGCGTGAATAACAACACACATGCCGCCAGAAACGCCGCCTCTGCCACCGGCACCCCCAGTAAAAACGCTGCCAGTAGACCAGCTACCACCAGCAGCGTTTTAATCACCATCCAGCGGTCAACCACAACCTCACTCTCGGGCAATCCCAGGCGCTCATCATGCCTGAAGTCATACGGGTAGAGCTTCACCAACACCAACCAGATAGCCCCCAATCCCAGCAGCGCTACCGGCAGCAAGGCTGCAGCGAAGGATATATAAGGTATCCCTGAAGCCACCCCGATAATCATATTCTGCGGATTGCCCGTAAGGGTTGCGGTTGAACCGATATTAGATGCTGTTGCCAGCGCAATCAAGTATGGAATCGGATTGCGCTCTAATGCGACCAATATTTCCAGCATCAGCGGAGTGAGCATCAGGCAAATCGTATCATTCAAAAACAGGGCACTCAGCAAACCCACCAGCAAAATTTCCACCGCCAGTAGCATCCTCGGCGAGCGTGCCAACCGAAGCAAGCTTCTGCCCGCCAGTGTGAAGAACCCCGCCAGGCGCAGGTTAGCATTGATAACCATCATGCTGAACAGCAGGATAATCGTGTCAAAATCCAACAGGCCCGGCAGTTCGTCAAACCTCACCTGGCCGGTCACCACCAGCAGCCCCACCCCCATCATCGCCACCGTCGCCCGGTTAGATTTTATCTTCGGCCACCGGCCAATCGCAATCCCAAAATAAGTCAGCCCAACAATAGCCAGGGTAATCCAGTTCATTAATTGCTCATCAGACCGAATTTTCTCCCAATTTTAACCTGTTCTCTCCATAAATCACCGCTGAGCATCAGGCAGGTTAATATTTCTTCCCCACACCTTGCGCACCATCTTCATATAAAACAAATAGTTCTCATAGGGCACATCCGGTGGCACCAGGTGGTCACAACAGCCAATAAATCCACCCTCTTCAACCAGTGGCAGCAAGCGGTACACTTCTTTTTCAATCCCACGCTTATCCCCCGCCAGAATGTGCTTGTCAAATCCGCCAATCAACAGCAAATCTTTGCCGTACTGCTTTCGGTATTTAATCGGGTCAGCGCCCCAGGTGCCAATCTCAACCGGGAACATACAGTTCACCCCTGCATCCAACCATAATGGCATGAGCGCCTCGATATTTCCATCGCAATCCAGGTAAACGATATCCACTCCATACTGGTGCAAGAGGTCCGTGATGCGCCGGTATTGCGGTGAAAGATATTTCTTAAAATGCCGGGGACTCAGGAGAGGGCCAGCGTTGTAGCACATATCCTCCCACATATGGCATGCGTCAAACTGCCCGCCGGTTTCCAAAAACCGCCTTAATTGCCCGGTGTAAAGATCACCCAGGGTGGCGACCATTTCTTCAAACCATGCTGGGTCATCATACACCACCATCGAGAGATTCTCCAACCCCATCCAATTGCGCAGCACCCCGTAAAGACTCCCCCCAGATAAAAACACAGGTTCTTTGCGCTCTTTGTCCCGCCACTTCTTTTCCTGCTCCGCCCAATCCTTAGGATACCTCTCCATACGGTCAGGGTTCAGCCTCGGCAGGTAATGCTTCTTCCAGCTCTCCCGGTCGTGCAACAAATACCGCTGTGGCTTGGGAATAGACCGCATGAATTTTTGCCTCAAAACCTGCACGCCATCCGCCTGTTGAAATATCTCCTCCTCCCCACGCTCTTCAACCACAATTTTTTTAAACTCCGGGGAAAGCCCCCATTTTACCTTCACGCGGGTATGTTCTTTGCGCAGAGAAAAATCCACCCCAAAGTAATTTACCCAGGTCTGCGGTCTATAGTTTTTCACCAGGCTGGGAAGTCCCTGATTGCGCCAGATGATGATGGTTTCATCCCAGAAGCCAAAATCCACCAGGGGCGATCGGTCAACCGGTTGGTAATGCATTGCAGCCAGGAATCGTTGGCGGTTATTCAAGTGTTCCTCCGTTGTGCCACATTGTGTATTGCCCCTCAAGCCATGCTGCCATCGGCTCGCAAATTTTAATTCCGGGGATAGAACCTGCCGAAATCCGCTCGCCTTCATTAGTCGCAATCACCAGCTCATTCACAAATTTCGCCTGGCGTTCTCCTGGCACCCGACCGTGCAGGTGCAGGGGATAGTTATATGTCGGCGGCAGCAGCCGCAGGCGATTGCGCAAGATGCGGTTCGCCAGCAGCGCGCTCAGCACCGCCTGGAATAAAAATGTCTGGTGCAGTCCATCCTGGCAGGTCTCCTTCTGGAACTTCTCATCTCCGACCAGAGCCTCATACCTTTCTCTCCACTGCCTCATGAGTCCCATTCTGGGATTAAAGCTTAAGCAATGGGAGTTGAAATAAGGCTTAAGCACTTCGCCATCCACAAAACTCTCCACGCAGCCATCAATTTCACCCACCCCCACCGCCCGATAGATTCCGCGCCAGTAACCGTCCGGATCATCCCCGACTCACAACCCCACGGTGCGCAGATGTACCCGTCTCACGGCGGCATCTGCATCTTCTCCTAACCTGAGAAGTTTCGGCGGTTGAATCACCAGGCAGCTCGAATCAATCCACGCCACCGTTCCCCCCTCGCCCACTTCCATCTGCTCCACCTGAGCGCAAGCCTCCACCACACCACTAAAAGGATACCCCCGCAACTCTTTCGCCACCGCCAGTGGAATCACGCTCACTGCCTCACCCACCAGGTCGCCGCAGGCCGTTACGCGGCTATCCAGCTCAAAAACACGGAAGGGTGCCCCCCTCAGGTTCCCTCCAAATCTTCTCAGGCTGTTGATGAGCAATCTTGCGTTCGCTTTGCCTGCCAGCGAATCAACCAGGGTAACAAAAACAACCTCATCGCTTCTCATAACCTTTTCCTCTAAACCTTTTCAGGGCCAGCAAGCCTTTTTTACACTCATCTACTACCTATCAGTATATCTCCAAATCACAAAATTGACCTCTCCGCTGGCATCCCCCCATAACCTTGCTCATCCCGAGAACCTATGCCAGAATCGGAATCACTCTAATAAACTTCTTACATGTAAACATCTTCCACAGATTCTTGAATTTTATTACAATCATCATTGCTGAATGTAAAAACTAAAATGGAGAATCCAATGTCAGAACCAACCACCCCTCCTGAAAGTCAATCCTTCGCCTTCAAGGCAGAAACCCGCCAGCTGCTCAACATCCTCATTCACTCACTTTACAAGGACCGCGAGGTTTTTCTGCGTGAGGTGCTTTCCAACGCCTCTGATGCGCTTAACCGTATGCGTTTTGAAATGCTCACCAATCAAAATGTACTCAATCCCAACGCTGAATTAACCATCCACATCACTGTTG
>CAYVOX010000072.1:1339-15696 GCA_964453035.1 uncultured Anaerolineaceae bacterium | reverse complement strand
TGGGGGTTGGGGTGGCAGTGGCGGGAACCGAACTGGCAGTGGCTGTGGCGGCAGGCGGGGTTGGGGTGGGATTCTGGCAGCCGGCAACCAGCGCAAGGCAAAAAAGGGCGGCGAGCAGGTATTTTTTGAACATTGGGTTGATTATACCTGAATAAAAATAAAAGAAAACAGGCCTCACGTGGGTGAGGCCTGTTCGGTTTGTGTTGTGGTTTAGTACTCAGGAGGAGGCGGGGCAGCCGGCTTGTCTTTTTCGGGGACGTCGGTCACCAGAGCTTCGGTCGTCAGGATCATGGCGGCGATAGAGGCCGCGTTTTCCAGGGCGCCGCGGGTCACTTTGGCGGGATCAATCACGCCGCCCTTGACCATGTCAATGTATTCGTCACGCAGAACATCGTAACCAATTTGCTTGCTCTTGGCGCGCTTCTGAGCCTGGCGCACGTTCTCGATGATGACAGAGCCATCTTTACCGGCGTTTTCGGTAATCTTGCGCATGGGAACTTCCAGGGCTTTGCGCACAATGTTGACGCCGATTTTTTCGTCTTCGTTGGACATCTTGACGGTATCCAGGATGGGCATGGCGTTAATCAGGGCAACGCCGCCGCCGGGGACGATACCTTCTTCAACTGCAGCGCGGGTGGCGGAAAGAGCATCTTCAACGCGGTGCTTCTTTTCCTTCAGCTCGGTTTCGGTGGCGGCGCCAACACGGATGATGGCAACCCCGCCGGAGAGCTTGGCCAGGCGTTCCTGCAGTTTTTCGCGATCGTAATCGCTGGTGGTCTTATCAATTTCCACGCGGATCTGGTCGATGCGGCCTTTGATGGCTTTCTCTTCGCCCTTGCCGCCAATAATCGTGGTGTTATCCTTATCGGAGACAACCTTCTCGCAGCGGCCGAGGTCGGCCAGGGTGGTGGTTTCCAACTTGCGGCCGGTTTCATCCGAGATGAGCTGGGCGCCGGTGAGGATGGCGATATCCTGCAGCATGGCCTTGCGGCGGTCGCCAAAGCCGGGGGCTTTGACAGCCAGAACGTTGAGCATACCGCGCAGTTTGTTCAGCACCATGGTGGCCAGGGCTTCGCCGTCAACATCTTCGGCGATGATGAGCAGTTCGCGCTTGCCAATCTGCACCAGTTTTTCCAGCAGGGGAACGATATCCTGGGCAGCGGAGATTTTCTTGTCGTAAATCAGGATGTAGGGTTCGCTGATCGAGGCTTCCATGTGGTCAGCGTCGGTGATGAAGTAAGCCGAGATGTAACCGCGGTCAAACTGCATACCTTCTACGTATTCCTGTTCAAATTCCAGGCCTTTGGATTCTTCAACGGTGATGACGCCGTCTTTACCAACTTTATCCATCACGTCGGCAATCAAGTCGCCGATGGCGCGGTCCTGAGCAGAAATGGACGCAACGTTGGCAATATCTTCTTTGGTGGAAATGCTGATGGACTGGCTCTTGATTTGGTCAGCAACAGCCTTGGCGGCGGCTTCGATCCCGCGCTTGAGCAGCATCGGGTTGGCGCCGGCGGCCAGGGTCTTCAAGCCTTCGGTGACAATGGCGTGAGCCAGGACGGTTGAGGTGGTGGTGCCGTCGCCAGCGATGTCGTTGGTCTTGGTGGCGGCTTCCTTCAAAAGCTGGGCACCCATGTTCTCAAAGGGGTCTTCCAGTTCAATTTCCTTGGCAACCGTCACGCCGTCATGGGTGATGGTGGGGGAACCAAATTTGCGATCCAACGCCACATTGCGCCCCTTGGGGCCCAGGGTGGTGGCGACAGCGTTCGCCAGAACGTCAATACCGGCCTTCAACCGGCGGCGAGCGTCTTCGGCAAAAACTAATTGCTTAGCGGCCATATGTTTCTCCTTCGGAAAAAATTAGTGTTCAATGATTGCGAGAACTTCATTTTCTCGCAGGATGATGAGTTTCTTGCCATCCACCTTGATTTCGGTGCCGGCGTATTTATTGAAGAGGATGCTATCTCCAACTTTGACTTCCATCGGGATATACTTGCCTTTGTCATCCCGTTCGCCAGGGCCAGCGGCCAAAACGATACCCTTTTGGGGTTTTTCTTTGGCGGTTTCCGGCAAGAAAATGCCGCCGGTGGTTACGTCTTCCTGCTCGGTGGGTTCCACCACCAGCCGTCCGCCCAAAGGTTTGAGATTTAGTGCCATAGGGTTTCCTCCTGCTAGGATATGAGTTGACATAATTTTTCGATTTAGCAATCTCATTATCTGAGTGCTAAACCGATGCTTAGTTTAATCGGGTTCAGGGGGAAAGTCAAGAGAGAATCTGAATTCTTATACAATTCTGATATTACTTATAATCAAAGCCGGCGCAAATCTGCTCGGAGGGGGTGATGATGGCGATGATGTCGCGGTCACCGCCGAAGGCCTGGCGCACTTCTTTAAGCACCTTAACGCCCTCTTCGCAATAGTTGTTATAGGGGCGGTGCATGCCAGCCAGAACCGAGCCGTAGGTGTAATAGTACACGGCTGTGTTGGCGGTCAGCTCCATGCCAGTGATTTCAATCGCCGGGTTGTTTTCGTCATCACACTGGCGCACTTCGCAACTGATGGTTTTATCGCACCCGCGCACCGCGCACTGCAGGGCAGGGATGGCGCTCTCATAATTGCGGGATTTGAAGTAAACCACCCCCAGCGAGCCGTAAACTTCCGGGTTGCGCGGGGTGAGGTCCAGCGCTGTGCGCACATTGCGCGCCGCGGCGAAGAACTCGCCAATCTGCGAGTAGGTGCGCCCGATGGCAAGGTAAGGGATGGGGTCGCTGATTCCGAGCTGCTTATTGATGGTGGCGGCTTTTGCAAACCATTCCAGCGCCACCTCGTACTGGCGCAGTTGCCGGTAGTTGGCCCCAATGCTGATATAGAGAAAGGTCATGTTGGGCGCCAGTTCAGCTGCGCGCTTATAGGAGCGGATGGCTTCAGCGTAGTTAGCCAGCGATTCCTGCACCACCGCGCTCACCCGGTGGACGTCCATCAGATTGGGGTTCTTTTCTTTGGCTTGCGCGATGACCTGCTCAGCCTGCACCCATTTTTGCTGGTCGACCAAAATCTCGGCGTAATACGCCAGCGCCAGCGCATTCTGGTTATCGAGCTGCAGGCCGCGCACGGCTTCCTGTTCGGCTTCGGTGAGCAGCGCCTGAGATTTATCACCGGAAAGCACCGCGGGGGCGCTCCAATCGAGGATAAAGGCCCGGTAAGCGTGCACCGCCCCATCCTCCGGGGCGAGTTTAACCGCCATGTCAATGGATGCCAGCGCCTCCTGCATGCGGACGCGGCGTTCAGCATCTGTGGCCAGCGTGGCGGATGAGTAGGTTTGAATGCGGGCCAGTTCAGACCATAACTGGGCATTCTTGGGATCGAGCTGGGTGGCTTTATTGTAGGCTTCGATGGCTGCTGGCAGGTTTCCGGCGTTGAACTGGGTTTCGCCCTCCAGCGCAAAGGAATACGAGGTGCGCGTGGGGACGGGCGTGGCTTCAAACGGGGAGACGATTTGTTTCTGGCTCACTGCCCGCAGCACAAACAGGCTGGCAGCCGTCAGCAGCAGAAGAATCAACAGAAAGATAGAACTCGTTCCGCGCTGCTGGCGCAGTGACAGGCGCTTGCCGGTGAGCTGGATGGGCTCTTTCATGGTTTTTTGGTGGGGGTAGGTGTGGCGGCTCCGGGCGTGGCAGGACGGGTGGGCGTGGGCGTGCCCTGCACGTACTGCTGGCAGATGCGCACCATCTCGTTGGCATTGAAGACCGCGGTTTCATCGCTGGGTACGCCCTGGATGAGTATCTGAGATACCTGAATGGCTTCGTTGCAGGCTCCCAGGCGAGCCTGGGTTAGCCCGTAGATGTAATAATATTCGGTGACCCGCCCGCCTTCCAGGGGCAACCCCTTCACCTCAATGCCTTCAGCAGTTACCCCACCGCGTACCGAAAGTTTGAGCGGTTCAACGGCTTCGTTGTATTGCTTGTTGCGGTAATACATTGAGCCGAGGTTGCCGTAGAGGAAGGGATCGCTGGGGGCTACTTTGACGGCCTGCTGCGCGTACTGGATGGCCTTGGGGTATTCTCCCAGCGTGGCATAAGTGCGCGAGATGTAAGTGTTGGGGAGTGGGTCGGAGGGGTTGAGGGCGTTGGCGCGGTTGAACTCTTCCACCGCCTTGACATATTGCTCTAAAAAGCGGTAATTGCGCCCCAGGGCCAGGTGCAGGTCGGCGATGTTGGGGTTAATGGCGACGGCTGCGGCAAATTCTCGGGCGGCTTCTTCATAATTGGCGGTGATTTCCAGCACCAGCCCGCGGGCGCGGTGGGTTTCCAGCGCGTTGGGGGCCAGGTCCATGGCGGTGCGAGAAGCTTCGCGGGCTTTATCCACCTTGCCGAGGGGGTCTAACCCGGCCTGGTATTGCAGGGCGTAGAGCTCCGCAAGGAAGGCATAGGCAATCCCATTGGTTTTATCCTTCTCAATCGCGGTTGTGAGCGATCCTTCCGCCTGGAGGTATTCGCCAAGCTGGCTGAGCGCCCATCCGCGGATGGCGTGCGCCATGGAGTTGTTGGGGTTGATGAGCAGGGCGTTTTCCGCGCTAGAGACAGCATTTTTATACGCGCCGGTATAGACCTGGATTTGCGCCAACGCGAGGAAGGCGGCGGCGTTCTTAGGATTGGCCTGGATGGCCTGCTGGTAGGTTAGGATGGCCTGGTTGTACTTGCCTTGCGCTGCCAGGTTCTGCGCATCGGCGATGTAAGAGGCCGGCGCGCGGGTGGGGGTTGGCGTATCAATAAACAACGGCGGCGTGGCAGGCACAATCACCTGGTTGATATACAAAACAACGCCCACCAGAATCACCAGCACCAGAATGCGCAGGATATTGGACGGCTTTCGCCGGCGTGTCATGCTGAGACGGCTTCCACGAAGATACATAGTATCATCTTACCAAACTTGAAAACAGCCCGCAAGGTACGCCAGGCGACTCTTAGGCGGGTTTAATGCTTGCCACAGGTGTCAACTCCATCTAAAATTATCTTATGCGTTTTGATGTGTTCACCCTTTTCCCGGGTGCCGTAACCCCCTATTTTGAATTCAGTATCCTGCAAAAGGCCGTAGAACGCGGGCTGCTGGAGGTGAACCTGCACGATATCCGCGCCTGGACGACGGATAAGCACCACGTTACTGACGATGCCCCATACGGCGGCGGTGGTGGGATGGTGATGAAGCCAGACCCCGTTTTCACCGCGGTTGAAGCTGTGCTTGGAAGCCCGCCGGACTGCCCGGTGGTGCTGCTCACCCCTCAGGGACGGCTTTTTAACATGCGGATTGCCCGGGAGTTGGCTGTTCATCCCCGCCTGGCGCTGCTGTGCGGGCGGTACGAGGGGATTGATGAGCGCATTCGCGAGCATCTTGTGACGGATGAAATTTCCATCGGCGATTACGTGCTCACCGGCGGTGAATTACCCGCCCTGATGGTGATGGATGCCGTGGCTCGCCTGATTCCCGGCGTGCTCGGCGACCCGGACGGCGCGCTGGATGATTCACACGCCTCCGGGCTGCTGGAGTACCCGCATTACACCCGCCCGCCGGAATTCCGGGGCTGGAAGGTGCCGGAGGTGCTGCTCTCGGGCAATCATGCCCAAATTGCAAAATGGCGCCGGCTGCAATCGCTGGTGCGCACGCTCAAGCGCCGCCCGGATTTGCTCGCCAGTGCTGACCTCACTGAATCAGAACGGCAGTTTCTTAAAAAAATAAGCGCCGAAACGCAAAATGAGTCATAAATCCTGTCGGGTTGGTGCCCGGTAGGTTTTTCCCAAATCTATTGTAGAAGAGGAGTTAAACATGGTCACCAGTCGTCGTTTCCCGTGGGCTAAGACGTTCATCCTGGGCTTTGGGTTTTTGGGAATCAGTCTTATCTGGCCCATCTTCAACCAGTATATCCCGCTCTTTTTGCAGGCGGGCAATCCGGAATTCAACGCCCAACTGGCTGCGGAAGGTCGCAAAATTCCAGATATCATCGGGTTTGCCCTGCCGCCCAGCCTGGCGATGTTCGTCATGACCTGGGATAACCTGATAAATATCTTCGTCCAGCCGTGGGTGGGCGCAAAATCTGACCGAACCTGGAACCGCTTTGGTCGCCGCAAGGGCTGGATCCTGCTGGGTGCGCCGATTGCGGCCCTTTCGTTTATTTTTATCCCCGTAGCCCAGTCTGTGATTGCCGTCATGGTTTTCATCCTCATCACCAACTTTGGCATGGCGTTGTTCCGCTCGCCCACCATTGCCTGGTTGGGCGACCTGTTCAAATCGGATGAGCGCAGCAAGGCCAACGGCGTGATTAACCTGATGGGTGGGGTGGGCGGTCTGCTGGCTTACTTTGTTGGCGGCATGTTGTTCACGTCACTTGGTAGAAATGCCCCGTTCATTGCCGGCGCGATTGCTATGCTGGTGGCGCTGGATGTGGCGGTGGTGCTGGTCAAAGAGCCGAAGGAGATTCAGGGCGAGAAAAAAGAAAAAGCGCCGGGCGTGCTGGAAAACATCAGGGCTGTGCTGGCCAACCCGGATAAGAGCATTTTGTACGTGCTGGCGGGTATCCTCTTCTGGTTCATGGCGCAAAACGCCCTTGAGACGGGTCTCTCCTCCTTCGCGGTTTTTTCGCTGGGGATTGAACCGGGCTCTGCTTCTATCTACGCCTCGGTGATGACTGTTTCTTTCATCATTTTCTCGGTACCCTCCGGCTTAATTGCGCAGCGCATTGGAAGGCGGCGTACCATTACCATCGGCATCAGCGGCATGGTGCTGCTGTTCGCGCTGGCCTTCTTTATCATCTCAAATGCCGTCACGCTGATCATTGTGCTGCTCTTTGGCGGGTTCTTCTGGGCATTGATTAACGTTAACAGCCTGCCGCTCGTCTATGATTATGGCGATGAACGCCGCATTGGGGCTTACACCGGCCTGTACTATTTTGCCTCTCAATCCGCATCGGTGCTCGGCCCCACGCTCGGCGGCGTGCTGGTAGATGTGATGGGTAACCAGTACCGCTGGCTGTTCATTTTTGGGGCGGTTTTCATGGCGTTTGCCTGGCTGGCGATGCGCGGGGTGAAGGATAAGAAGGTCGTGCCAGCCACATAGGGTCCCGGCTGCAGGAGCCTTTGACGTTTTTCTCAACACACATGGGCGCGGTAACGCGCTCATGTGCTTTTTAAAGCCGCTTCAACAGGTCATTCTCTGACTTTTTTGTTCATCGCCTTTCGGTTTGCCCGGTGACTGGGGCGACACTGCTGGTATAATCGGTTGGCGACTTTGACTGAGAAGGGTACCCCTTATGGAAATTGGCTCGATCCAACCCGTTGACATTGACCACCAGATGCGCAGCGCGTACCTCGATTACGCGATGAGCGTGATTGTGGCGCGCGCCCTGCCAGATGCGCGCGACGGACTGAAACCCGTGCACCGCCGCATCCTGTATGCCATGCATGATATGGGCATCCGCGCCCATTCACCCTACAAAAAATCCGCCCGTATCGTCGGCGAGGTGCTCGGCAAGTACCATCCCCATGGAGACCTGGCTGTTTATGACGCGATGGCGCGCATGGCGCAGGATTTTTCGATGCGTTACCTGCTGGTGGATGGCCAGGGCAACTTTGGCTCCGTGGATGGCGACGCCCCGGCAGCCATGCGCTACACCGAAGCCCGCCTGCACGCCATGGCGGAAGAGATGCTGGCGGATATTGACAAGAACACGGTGGATTTCACCGATAACTTCGACAGTTCTTTGCAGGAGCCGCTGGTTCTACCCTCGCGGCTGCCGAACCTGCTGCTTAACGGTGCGTCAGGCATTGCTGTGGGCATGGCCACCAGCATCCCACCGCACAACCTGAAGGAACTGGCTGCTGCCACCAATCACCTGATTGAAAATTACGATAAGCTGGATGACATCAGCAATGATGAGTTGATGCAGTTCCTGCCCGGGCCGGATTTTCCCACCGGCGGCATTATCCTGGGCAAAGAGGGCATCCGCCAAGCCTATAATACCGGGCGCAGCAAACTGGTGGTGCGCGGTATGGCACAGATTGAGGAAATGCGCGGCGGACGGTATCAAATTGTCATCACTGAGATTCCCTACCAGGTTAACAAGTCCAGCCTCATCGAGCGCATTGCGGAACTGGTGCGCGAAGGGCGCATTGAAGATATCAGCGACCTGCGCGATGAATCCGACCGGCGCGGGATGAGCATCGTCATCGAACTCAAGCGCTCGGCCCAACCGCGTTCGGTCCTCAACCAACTGTACAAGTACACCCCGCTTCAATCTACCTTCAGCGTGCAAATGCTGGCGCTGGTGGAGGGTGAGCCTCGGCTGCTTTCGCTCAAGCGCGCCCTGCAGCACTTCCTGGAGCATCGCCAGGAGGTTGTTCGCCGCCGCAGCCAGTTTGAATTGGATAAAGCCCGCGCCCGCGCGCACATTCTGGATGGTTTGCTGATTGCGCTTTCCAACCTTGATGAAGTTATCCAGACCATTCGCCAATCGCCGGATGCCGAGGTTGCCCGGCAGCGCCTGGTCAGCCGTTTTAAGCTGAGCGAGTTGCAGGCCCAGGCCATTCTTGATATGCAACTGCGCCGCCTGGCTGCCCTTGAGCGCCAGAAAATTGAAGAAGAACACCGAGAAATTTTGATTCAAATTAAGTATTTACAGGACTTGCTGGAAAATCCGCGCAAGATTTTGAGCCTGATTCAGGATGACTTGAAAGAACTGGCTGAAAAGTTTGGCGACCAGCGCCGAACGCGCATCACCGTCGAGGAAAAGGAAGAATTGAAGGATGAAGACCTGGTGGCAGACGAGCCGGTGCTGATAAGCCTGACGCAGAAGGGGTACGTCAAGCGCGTGGCGGTGAACATGTTCCGCGCGCAGGGCAGGGGGCGGCGCGGGGTGAGCGGTCAATCCATGCGTGACGAGGATGAGGTTCTCATGCTCATTCCAGCGCGCACGCTTAACACCATCCTGTTCTTCTCAGACCGCGGCAAGGTCTATTCTGAAAAGGCTTACCAGATTCCAGATGCAGGGCGCACCGATAAAGGCATCCCGATGGTCAATGTGCTCTCGCTGGAGCAGAATGAAAAAATCACCGCGGCTGTGGCCGTGCCGGATTTTGAAAGCGCCGCCTTCTGCACCATGGCGACCGTCAAGGGGCGCGTTAAGCGCGTGGCGCTTTCTGAGTTTGCCAGCGTGCGGCCTTCTGGCCTGATTGCGATTGGCCTGGAAGAGGGCGATTTGCTCGGCTGGGTGCGCCTGACGAGTGGCAAAGACGACGTACTGCTCATCACCGCCGAGGGGCAGGCGCTGCGCATCGCCGAGGACGATATCCGTCCGATGGGGCGCCCGGCCAGCGGGGTAAATGGCATCAGCCTGCGCGGCAAAGATAAAGTCACCTCGATGGATGTGGTGGAGCCTGGTGGATATCTTCTGGTGGTAAGCGAGAACGGTTACGGCAAGCGTGTGGCGTTGAGCGAATACCCGCAAAAGGGCCGCGCCACGGGTGGCGTGGCTACCGCCGATCAAAAAAACCTGGAGCGTACCGGCAGGCTGGCTGTAGCAAGGGTGGTTCAAGATGAAGACGAGGTCACACTCATTTCAGCTGGCGGCACCGTGCTGCGCCTGAAGGTCAAAGAAATTTCTACAGCCGGGCGGGCCACCCGCGGCGTGCGCGTGATGGATCTGGCCAAAGGGGATATTGTTGCCTCGCTTGCACGAATTTCCACCGCCAGCCTGGCGGAGGTTGAGCCCTCAGCGCCAACCAACGGCGAACCACCGGAAGCGGATAATGGCGAACTGCAGCCAACGCTGTTTAAATGACGTGAATTCGGGATAAAGGTTTTTTTGTCATTCTGTGTGCAGCGCACACCGTGAATGAGGGAGCGTAGCGACCGAAGAGTCTCGTTTCATGCCAAAGGCGAGATGTTTCGCCGCCTAAACGCGGCTCAACATGACATATTCCTGGATATATTTTATAATCCCGAATTGACGTTTAATAGATAACAGAAGAAAAATGAAAAACCGGCCTGCTGCAAAGCAAGCCGGTTGTGGTTTAAGCTCACCCCGGAGATCAATCGCTGGGGAGAAACCCAGCTAGAAAAACGGCAGGTAGATGGAATCAGTGGCGAACAGGAAGAGAAAACCCAGCACAACAAGCATGAGGAAAATCATCAAAACGAGCACAAAACGCTGGCCTGCCGTCATCCCCAGGAAGGGTTCAGCGCTGCGTTGAGGCTTGATCTCAAGAACGCCGGGCTCTTCTTCAACAAATTCTGATGCCGAGTTGCGCAGATCGTCTAACATAGCTACCTCCGTGTATGCATCATTCTACACCATTGGGCGCAAGCGCGCCACATCTCCGGCGGGAATTTTCACTTCCAGGCCTTGTTTCAGGCGCAACACCAGATTGCCTTCACCGTCAATACCCGCAAGCATGCCCACCAGCGCGGGCTGCCCGGGTGGTTCAACCTGCACCATCTCACCCCGGAAGGCCAGTCGCTGCTCCCAATCCTGCATAAACTCAGCAGAGGCGAGCGTGGGTCGCAGGTCAAAAAGGTGCGCCAGGATGTGCGCCAGCAGTTCCACCCGGTCAACCGGCCTGCCGAGCGCCTGCTCCACGCATCCGGCGGGGAACAGTAGTTCGCTTGCGGGGGGCATGGAACAGGGTGCAACATTCACGCCAATCCCAATCACCATGCCTTGGGGATGGTCACCGCTCCAGGATGCCTCCACCAGGATACCGCAGACCTTTTTGCGTTCCACCAGCACATCGTTGGGCCATTTGATTTCAGCTTCCAGCCCTAACCTTTCCAGAGCTTTGCTGACGGCAAGCCCGGCCAGCGGCGCGAAAAAGGGCAGCTTATCCACTTCGCCTGACCGCGGGTGCAGAATCAGGCTAAAAGCCAACGCGCAGCCGGGGTTGGTGACCCAGCGCCGCGCCATCCTTCCACGGCCAGCGGTTTGCATATCCGCAGCCACCAGCGCGCCGTCAGAAGCGCCGCTTTCCAGCCATTGCATTGCCAGGTCATTGGTGGAACCGGCACTCTCAAAATAGCGGATTTCCGGTATCGGAAGCTGCGCCAGGGCAGCACGTAAGCGCGATTCATTCATGACTTAATTGTAGTACATTTCACCAATCGCCGCCCGGTGGGAACTTTGGGTGTGGTATACTATTTCGAATTGGTTTGTGAAAAGCTGCGCAAATAAATGCGCTTTTGAGAGGTTTGGAACTAAATTTGGGACAGGCAGGCTTTTAACTTGCTGATAACCATCGATGAGGACATGAATGCAAAATCCTGATTTGATTCTCTTACACGCTCCCAGCGTTTACGATTTTCGCAAGGAATCCATTTTGTACGGCCCGGTCTCTGACCTGGTACCCTCCACGCCGGTGTTTGAGATGTACCCGATTGGTTTTACCACTATGGCGGAGTACCTGGAACGGGCGGGATTGCGCACCAGGATTGTCAACCTGGCGGTGAGGATGCTGGATGACGCTACCTTTGATGTGGAGGCGCACCTGGGCAAGCTGGATGCTGCCGTTTTCGGCATTGACCTGCACTGGCTGCCCCACGCTCACGGCTCGGTGGAGGTGGCGAAGATTGTTAAAAGACTGCATCCCAACCGGCCCGTGCTGTTTGGTGGTTTCTCTTCCACCTACTTCCACCAGGAATTAATCCAGTATCCGTGCGTTGATTTTATCCTGCGCGGCGATTCGACCGAGGTGCCCCTGCTGGCGCTGGTGCAATACGTGCGCGAGGGTGGGGCGGTGCGACCGGCGCCTGACTCAGCGGATTACACCGTCCTGGAGGCTATCCCCAACCTGGTGTGGAAGGATGACAGTGGTGAGGTTCACGTTAACCCGCTCACCTATAGCGCCGAAAACCTGGATGATTTATTGATTGATTACACCCACGTGCTTAAAGCCGTGGTTCGCTACCGCGACTTGGCTTCCTATAAACCTTTCCGCAACTGGATGCGCTATCCCATCACGGCGGCGCTTTCAGTGCGTGGCTGCAGGTATAACTGCATCACCTGCGGTGGGTCGGCGTGCACCTTCCGTTCCATTCACAGCCGCAACAAGCCGGCTTACCGCTCCCCCGAAAAGCTGGCGCAGGATATTCGCCGCATCAGTGAGTACAGCCAGGGACCAGTTTTTGTGCTGGGGGATATCCGCCAGCCCGGGAAGGAATACACCGACCGCTTCCTCTCTGCGATTGCGGGCCACAAGAAGCCGGTCTTCATCGAGCTCTTTGATGCCGCCTCGCGTGAATTTTTCCAGCAGGTGAGCCGGGCGCTGCCTAACTTCACCGTTGAGATTTCGATGGAATCGCACGATGAAGAAGTGCGGCGCGCGTTTGGCAGACCGTACTCCAATGAGGATATCGAACGTACTATTGATTACGCCCTGGAAGCTGGCACCCAGCGCCTGGACCTGTTCTTCATGGTCGGCCTGAAAAAACAGACCTATGAAAACGTGATGGGCACGGTGGAATACTCGCGCCAGGTGCTGCAGCGATATGCCCGTAGCGGCGATAATCGCGTTATCCCGTTTATTTCGCCCCTGGCTCCCTTTGTGGACCCGGGCAGCCAGGCCTTTGAGCAGCCCGAAAAGCACGGTTATCGCCTATTCTGCCGCACGCTGGAAGAACACCGCCAGGCTCTGCTGGCCCCCAGCTGGAAATACGTGTTGAACTATGAGACCGAATGGATGACTCGCTCGGATATCGTCAACGCCACCTATGAAGCCGGGCGGCGCATGAACAGCATCAAGGCTGAATACGGTGTGATTGGCAAAGAGGCTGCCGCCGCGACGGAAATCCGCATTGCCCGCGCTGTGGAATTGATGCAAGAGATTGACCGCATTGTGGAGACGACGCCCGACCAGGCTGAACGAGGCCTGTTACTGCGCGAGTTGAAACAGCATGTGGATAATGCCAACCTGAGCACCGTATGCGACAAACGCGAGTTGGAGGTTAGTATGCGCGGCATGCGCATCAACATGCTGCAGGCGGCGGCGCTGGTGGTCAGTGACTGGTGGAATGAAAAAATGAGACCACCGAATAATTCATGACGGATCCATTGTAACTTTTCTGCAGGTTGACCATCTAAATGAGTGAAACAACCGCCGCTCTGGAGAACCTTGACATTGCAGCCTTACGCGCTGGCGACCGGCAGGAGTTCACGCGCCTGGTAGAAGCCGCTTATACGCCCATTTACCGTCTGGGCTTGCGCATGCTGGGGGATGCTCAGGACGCAGAAGACATTCTTCAGGATACCTTCCTCAAAGCCATGCGCGCTCTACCCCGTTTTGAGGGCCGCTCCAGCCTGGCAACCTGGTTGTACCGCATTGCCGTGAACGAATCGCTCATGCTACTGCGCAAGCGGCGGGGAATTGCCATTTCGCTGGATGAAGGCGATGATGATGAGGGCGAATCCGTGGAGCCAATGCAGATTGTGGATTGGTGCTGTTTGCCTGAATCTGAATTGCTCTCGGATGAGGCGCGAAAAATTTTGGATGAAGCCATTCAGCGGCTACCTGAGCGGCTAAGAGTTGTGTTCATCTTGAGGGATATTGAGGGTTTATCCGTGAAGGATACCGCCCAGGCGCTAAATATCAGCGAAGTGAACGTGAAAACGCGCCTCTTGAGGGCGCGTCTTAAAATCAGAGAAATATTATCGGCTTATTACGGAGAGAGAATGGCGGAGAAAGGCGGTGCAAAGTGAACGGCGCGCATCACTGCGAAGAATTACTCGGCAACATATCCGATTATGTTGACGGCTCGCTGCGCCAATCCCTGTGCCAGGAGTTGGAAAAACACCTGGCAGATTGCCCCAACTGCCGCGTGGTGGTGAATACCCTCAAAAAAACGATTGAGCTTTACCAGCAGCCGGATGAAGGTTTTGTCCCACCATCGGTCAAGAACCGGTTGTTCTTTCGCCTGAGCCTGGCGGATTTCAACTTCCCGGCGCCTACCTCAGCCCAGGCCGGTGAGCTGTGCCCCAATTGCGCTGAAGCGGTGCTGGATTACGATGAGATGCTGAACCTGCGCTGCGGCGCTTGCGGCTGGTCAGAGGCAGGTTGTTCAACCTGATGAGTTATTTTGCGCCCGGCGGGCGCTTGAAAAGGAGTAAGTATGGCAAGTTTATTGGATGAAAATATCAAGAAGCAAATCAAAGAGATGTTCTCCGAAATGGAAAAACCCGTGGAGATCGTTTTCTTTGGCAGCCAGGATGAGGCCTGCGAATATTGCGAGCAGACCCTGGCGCTGGTGAAGGAGGTGGTGAGCCTTTCGGAGAAGCTTTCCGTCAGCGAACACGACCTGCAGGCTGAAGCCGACCTGGCCAA
>CAYVOX010000072.1:0-1239 GCA_964453035.1 uncultured Anaerolineaceae bacterium | reverse complement strand
GCCGTGGTGCTCGCGCACATGATGGCGTTGGAAAGCGACATGGTGCAGGCGGAAGGCGTGGAAGCCATGGAGTTCCAGGAGCTGGCTCAGGAGAATGGGGTGAGCGGCGTGCCGCACACCACCATCAACTTTGGAGCTGGTGAAATGGTCGGCGCAGCGCCTGAAGGCATGCTGATTGCCGAGATCAAAAAAGCCTTAGCGAACTAGAAAAAATCTTTCTTTAACAAGCGACGCGTCTCAACAGCGCGTCGCTTGTTTATTTGAAATTAGTGCCTGTTGAGCTAACAAAACTATCGATAGAATTTTGGAATTCGTAACTTGAATTATTTAATTGGGTTGATAAAATAATATAAACCGTAGGCTGTTTCAGGTTGGTTGGTTCAGGTTCAGGTAAGATGCGTAAAGTTCGTGACTATGTTCTAAGGGTTGTCAAAGGTGCGCCCTTTCCGCAGAGCATGCCCCCGCGTGAGCGCTGGACGCGGGATGTTCACAGCATGCTCTGGAATGTTCTGGTTATTTACCTGCTGATTGCGCTGTTCACCTGGAGCCTGGGGATTGTTGAGTTTCATGTGGTGGTCACGGTATTTTTCCTCGGTATTGTTACCTTAATTGGAAAAGGCCTGATAACCAATGGCCAGTGGCAGGCGGCCAGTTACATCCCTACCTTATTACTGTTTGCAGTTGGCGTATTTGGTTCCATCATTTACGGGCTAACTTCCTTCATGCTTCTGGTATACGTGCTGGCGATTCTCAGCGCAGCCCTGCTGCAGGATATGCGTTGGGCCTGGGTTGTGGCTGTTGCCGCGATTGCTTTTCATACTTTGGTGACCCTTTTTCAGCCTTCTATTAATCAAGAAACCTTCCTTGTTTCCTTCCTGGCGATGATGCTCTCAGTGTTGGGGGTGATGATTTTGCTCAGCTACACCACCCGTGAATTGCGCCGCGCGCTGGATAGAGCCGAGCAAACCAACCTGAATTTGCTGGCTGAGATGGATAAACGCCTCGAGACCGAACGCTCTCAACGCGAACAGGAAACTCAACTACGCCGCCTGGCGGATAACATGCTAGACCTGGTGATTCAGGTGGATGCCAGTTGGACGATGGCGTATGTTTCTCCATCGTGCCAGTCGGTCATCGGCTATTCGCAGGCGGAGTTACTCGGCAAAACCATTCACGGGTTGGTTCACCCGGATGATCTTTCATCTGCGACCGCCAGCCTGGAGGCTATCGTTAGCAAAA
>CAYVOX010000071.1:0-15737 GCA_964453035.1 uncultured Anaerolineaceae bacterium | reverse complement strand
AAGCTCGCACCACTCGGTGTGAATGTGATGGGTCTGCGGGTCTTCTTCAGTGACGGGGGCGAAGGTATCCAGCCCAACGTGCAAAGTTAGCCCTGCAAAAAGGATGCCCTGCAGCTTGAGGCGCTCGATTAACTCAGGGGTGAAGTGCAACCCGGCGGTGGGTGCAGCCGCGGAGCCCGGGTTCTCGGCATATACCGTCTGATAGCGCTCCGGATTAGTCAGTGGGGTGTGAATGTAAGGCGGCAGCGGCATCTGCCCGGCGCGCTGCAGGTGCGGCTCAACCGGCCCTGAAAACTGCACCAGGCGGCGCGAGCCCTCCAGCACCTCCAGAATATGCACCCCGGGACCGTCCTCCTCAAGCGCAAGGGACTTCCCGGCGGTCAACCCCTTGCCGCCGACCAGCGCTTCCCAGGTGGTCTCATCCAGCCGGCGCAGCAGCAGCAGTTCCACGCGCCCGCCGGTGGGTTTGCGGGCAAAGATGCGCGCCGGTAGAACGCGCGTCTGGTTGATCACCAGCACATCACCGGGGCGTAAAAATTCAGCGATGTTCCAGAAAGTGGTGTGCAGCGTGCCAGGCCTGGCACGGTCCAGCACCAGCAGGCGCGAGGCGTGGCGCGGCTCTACCGGCGTTTGCGCGATGCGCTCAACGGGCAGGTGATAGTCAAAGTCGCCGGTTTTCAAATCAATCTCGGCTGGTTTTCAACATCGCGGAAGGGCAGGTTGAGGTGTTCGTAGGCGCGTTTGGTGGCCACCCGCCCCTGAGGGGTGCGGTCCAAGAAACCAAGCTGCAGCAGGTAGGGCTCCACCACGTCCATGATGGTATCTGGCTCCTCGCTGATGGAGGCGGCGATGGTGTTGAGACCAACCGGGCCGCCGTTGTACTTCTCAATGATGGTTGCCAGCACGCGGCGGTCAACTTCATCCAGGCCCAGCGGGTCCACGCTGAGCAAATTCAACGCTTCGATAGCCACGGCGCGGTTGATGACCCCATCAGCGCGCACCTGGGTGAAGTCTCGCACGCGGCGCAGCAGACGCAGGGCAACCCGCGGCGTGCCGCGCGAGCGCATGGCAATCTCTTCAACGCCGTCAGCCTCGGTTTTGACTGCCAGCATGTTGGCCGCCCGGCTGACAATCTGGCGCATGGCGGGCAGATCGTAGTAATCCAGGCGATAAACGGCACCAAAACGCCCGCGCAGCGGCGAACTGACCAGGGCCAGGCGGGTTGTGGCGCCAATGACGGTGAAACGTGGCAGCTTGAGGCGGATGGAGCGGGCGGAAGGGCCTTTGCCGATGATAATATCCAGGGCGTAATCTTCCATGGCTGGGTAAAGAATTTCCTCAATGGCGCGCCCCAGGCGGTGAATCTCATCAATGAAGAGAATATCCCCGGCGCGAAGGTTGGTGAGGATGGCAGCCAGGTCGCCGGCTTTTTCCACTGCGGGGCCGGCGGTGATTTTGATGTTGACGTTCATTTCCGCAGCCAGAACGTGAGCCAGGGTGGTTTTGCCGAGCCCGGGCGGGCCGTAGAAGAGCACGTGATCGAGCGCTTCGCCGCGTTTGCGCGCCGCACCGATGAGGATCATGAGGTTTTCTTTAATCTGGGATTGACCAATCAACTCAGTGAGGTTGCGCGGGCGTAACGCCTGGTCAATGCGGTCTTCGGGGCGTGAATCGGGGTTCAACATGCGGTTGGGAGTATCCGTCATACGCTAAATTATACCTTCACCGCCCAAGAGGCAACAGGTTTTAAGGGTAATCGCCGCAGGCCAGGGGGAAATTCGCCAACAAGCCAATAAACCTGCAGGATAAAAACAGCATTAAAACAGTTATAATAAATCAAAATCCCTGGAGTAAACTTATGGCGCTCATGCATGTCTCGACCCACCCCCTGGTGCAGCATAAACTGAGCCGGATGCGCAACGTTGAAACCAACCCCAAGAAGTTCCGCGAGCTGGTGCGGGAAATCTCGGGCTTGCTGGCTTATGAAGCCACGGCGGACCTTGTCACAGTGCCAGTGCAAATTCAAACCCCGCTGGCGACCACTATGGCGCACGAATTAAAAGAGAAAATCGGTCTGGTCCCGATCCTGCGCTCCGGGCTTGGCATGGTGGAGGGTTTCTGGGAGCTGGTGCCGACCGCTGAGGTGTGGCATATCGGTTTATACCGTGACGAACGAACGCTGAAACCGGTGCAGTACTATAACAAGCTGCCCATCGAACCCACCGTCCAGGTTTGCCTGATCCTCGACCCGATGTTGGCGACAGGCGGTTCAGCGGTGGCAACAGTGGATATCCTCAAAAAATGGGGCGTGACGAAAATCAAGTTCGTGGGGCTGATTGGCGCGCCGGAGGGCATCAAAAACCTGGCGGACCACCATCCGGATGTGCCCATTCACCTGGCCGCAGTGGATGAGCGGTTAAACGAGGTGGGCTACATCGTGCCCGGGCTGGGGGATGCCGGAGATCGGCAGTTTGGAACAGGGTAAAATCGTCAAAGAAGCTGTGCCCTGATAGACACAGCTTCTTTTTATTTAAAAGTAGGTCGTCTTTAACCGCCAATTTGCATCATGCAGCGCCCGGTGGGGTGAATGAGGTTTTCCAGTTCATGCCCCTGGGGTTTGAGCGCAAGCGCCTGCTGAAAGAGGGGCAGGAGCGGCTGCCCGCTGCGCAACGCAGGGCGCAGGTCAACCTCCGCAGTGTTGAGCAGGCAGGGGCGCAAATGGCCATCAGCGGTGAGGCGCAGGCGGTTGCACTGCTCGCAGAAGCGCTGTCCGACCGGGGTGATGAACCCAATCTTCCCCAACCCACCATCCAGTTTGAACTCCTGGGCGGGGCCGCAGCCCACCTTTCCGCCGGTGGGGCGCAAGCCAAGCGGCGAAAGCACCGCCAGCATCTCCTGAACGGAGAGGTAAACCTCCCCGGGCGGTGGAAAATCTGCTCCCCAGGGAGCCTGGTTCATCACGGGCATCATTTCAATAAAACGCACTTCCCAATCGCGTGTGAGGGTCAGGCGCGCCAGGTCGAGCAGTTCATCATCATTGACGCCGCGCATGGCCACCACATTGAGCTTCACCGGCTTAAGACCCAGGGCGACAACTGTTGCAAGACCCTGCCAGACCTTCCCGAAGGAACCGCCGCGGGTGATGCGTGAAAATCTTTGCGGGTTGAGGGTATCCAGGCTGACGTTGACACGCGTCAAGCCGGCGCGGGCCAGGTCAGCCGCCGCAGATTCAAGCAGGTAGCCATTGGTTGTTAAGGCAATATCGCTGATGCCGGGAATCTGCGCTATCATAGCGACCAGGTCCGGCAGACCTTTGCGCACCAGCGGTTCACCGCCGGTCAGGCGCACCTGGCGCACGCCGTGTTCGGCAGCCACCCGTACCACCGCGGCAATCTCCTCGTAGCGCAGGATGGAGTTGTGCGGCTGCCATTCAACGCCCTCGGGGGGCATGCAGTACACGCAACGCAGGTTGCAACGATCGGTGACGGAGACGCGCAGGTACGTCACCGGGCGGCCAAAGGGGTCAACAAGCTGTGAGGATGGCATTTCCATACTTAACCCGAGACAACCTGCAAGCCAGTGATTTTGCTCAACAGCGCGCGCAGCAAGGTGACAGGCACCACCAGCACCAGGTGCAGCACCAGGCTGATGCCAAACACCATCGCCAGGGTATTTAACGCCCTGACGAGACCCGGCGCAAGATGCTGAAGCATCCATTCACCTGCGCCTGCCACCAGCGCCAGCACCAGCAGCACCGCCAGTCCCAGCGCAAGCGGCAGCCAGGCGCGGCGGTCGGAGCTGGAAGGCAGCATGGTGCTGCTGACGGTGAAAGCCAGGTAAAACCACAGGGCAAAATCGGGCAGGCGCGGGATGGCAGCCAGGGCAGGCCACACCTTATCCCAGGCGGCCTGGCTGACGAGTGTAAAAATGGGCGCCAGGTTGAACACCACGGTGCCCAGGTAGGCGGTGAGCAACCCGCCGGTGAGCAGCGGGGCGGTGCCAATCAGCGCATCGCGGAACAGATCGGTGCGGGCGGTCTCCACATAACCCAGGCGCACCTGCCCGTTAGCCATCACCTGCGGAAGCAGCGAAAAACGCCCGGTGCGCACCCCCAGGATGCGCGCCATGAGGAAATGACTGGTCTCATGGAGGAAGACGCCGGGGAAGAACACCAGCGAGAACAGGCCCACCGAAAGCTGCGGGCGGCGGGTGAGAATGAGAAAGACGGCGTGAATCTCACGATGCAGCCAGCGCTGCGCAATGAGAAAGAGCAGCAGGCTGGCCGCAAGCCAGGCGAGACCGGTGAGCAGGGGCTGCATTACTTTGCAGCAGCAGCAACAATCTTGGAAAATTCAGCCGGTTTAAGGCTGGCGCCGCCAACCAGTGCGCCGTCAATCTCGGGCTGGCCGAAGAATTCGGCAGCGTTGGCAGCAGTGACCGAACCACCGTACAACACGCGCGTGCCCTGGGCCACAGCTTTGCCAAAAAGGGCGGTGAGCGCCACGCGGATGACATCCGCCACAACCGCATTGGCGCCCTCGCCGCTGGCAGCTTTCCCGGTGCCGATAGCCCAGACGGGCTCATAGGCGATGACGATGGTGCGGGCTTGCTCTTCAGCAATCCCTTCCAACCCAGAAATCATCTGCCGCGTGACCACTTCTGAGGTTTTGCCGGCCTCGTATTCGGCCAGGGTTTCACCCACGCACACAATGGGGATGAGGCCGTTGGCAAGGGCAGCCTTGACGCGCTTATTCACGGTGGCGTCCGTCTCGCCAAAGTAGGTGCGCCGCTCGGAGTGGCCGATGATAACGTACTGGCAGAATTCTTTAACCATGGCGGGGGATACCTCTGCGGTGAAAGCCCCGCTGGCCTCCCAGTGCAAATTCTGCGCGCCCAGGCCGATACCCGTACCTGCCAGCAGGGCAGAGAGGGTTTGGAGAGCGGTGAACGGCGGGCACAGCACGCGCTCAACGGAGGGGACGGCCTGCAAATCTGGCAGCATCTCAGTTACCAGCTGGCGGGCCTGTTCAACGGTTTTGTTCATTTTCCAGTTACCAGCGACAAACGGTTTTCTCATTTTATTCCTCTTTGAAAGTAAGATGGGCGATTTAAGAATTCAACGATCGGCTTGCGCCTGGGTCTTTTGCCTGGCCTGGCGCTGTTTGTGCCAGCGGGCGGCTTCCTGTGAAAGGCTCATGCCCGCCACCAGGAAGAATCCCGTGGAACTGACCAGCGACCAAGGCCAAAGGATGAGGCCCATCACCGGCCAGAGCACGACAAGCGTGGCTAAAATATAGGCTCCAACGGCAATTTCCGCCCAGACGACCGGCGAGATCTTCACCGCGTAGTGGTTGGCAGCCCAGTGGCCGTTCTGGGAGGTCGGGTTGAACTTAGGCGTGCGCTTGAACACCCCTCCCATCTGGAAAAGCCCGGCAATGGCTGCAATGGCGCAGTTGACCGAGATGCCCGCGCCCACCAGGAAAACAGATGGAATTTGGCGCAGACGGTCCCCAATGCGGGGGAGATCTTCGGATTTGGCCATGATGAAGGTGAGCAGTGGACCAACCAGGGCCACGCCCGTCCAGCCAAACCAGGGGATGAGCCAGGGCGAAAACAACCCGATGGGCAGAAAAATGAGCTGCAAAATCACCCCAAACGGAAATGAAATGGAAGGAGCGAACATATTCATCAACATGATGATGCGTAACTTGAGCGGCAGTTCGGAACGCAGCAACCTCCAGCCCATTTTGCGCATCACTTGAACGGTGCCCTTCACCCAGCGAAACTGCTGATTCTTATAGGCGTCAATCTGCACAGGCACCTCGGAAGAGGCAGTTACGTTTTTAAGGTACTTGCCCTTCCAACCGGCAATGTAGGCGCGAATGCTGAGGTCGAGATCCTCCACCAGGGTATCCGATTGCCACCCACCCGCTGAGTCTATCGCCTGCCGCCGCCACATGCCGGCCGAGCCGTTGAAATTGAGCAGCAGGTTATTGCCGGAGCGGGCCACAGCCTCAATGAGGAAGTGACTATCCAACGTGAGGCTGGCGGTGCGGGTGACCATATTTTGCTCGCGGTTGAGAAAGGTCCAGCGCGTTTGCACAAAGCCAATTTTGGGATCGTCAAAATGCACCACGCAGCGCTTGAGCCAGTCGCGCTGGGGGATAAAGTCGGCATCAAAAATGGCCACAAATTCTCCGGTGGCGGTTTTTAGACCTTCGGAGAGAGCGCCGGCTTTATAACCCTGGCGGTTATCGCGATGGATGTAGAGGATGTTGAAGCCCTGGTTGTGGTAACGCTCAACGAGATTCTGGGCGAACTGCGCGGTGGAATCGGTGGAGTCGTCGAGCACCTGAATCTCGAATTTCTCGATGGGGTAATCCATGGCGGTGATGGATTGGATCAGTTTTTCGAGCACGTATTGCTCGTTGTAAATGGGCAACTGAACCGTCACGCAAGGCCATTCAGATGGTTCTGGAGGCTGGGGGAGATCGTCGAAGGCTTTGCGGGCTCGCAGGTAGTGGAAGATGGAGAGCGCTGAATTGACAGCAAGGATCACCATGCTGAGCGAACAAAGCGCGTAGATTACCTGCGTGAGGGTCACCCATTCTTGAGGGATTGAAATTGGCATAGGCTCCCGGGTGGGTTATGAGTTGTGCCAGGATGACTTCAACCGGCAAGCGAATTATACCGCATTCCAAAACCATCTTGCGGCGGTTGACGGGCAGCCCCAAACCGGTTATGATGCAATTACCCAGGCTGGTTGGGAGATCGCGGTCTCTTTGAGATCGAGGAAAGTCCGCACTCCACAGGGTAAGGCGCCGGGTAACCCCCGGGGCGCCGTAAGGTGCCGGATCGGGCCACAGAAAGATACCGCCCGAGCCTCGATCGCTCCGCAAGGAGTGGATGGGGCCAGGGTAAGGGTGAAATGGTGGTGTAAGAGACCACCGGCGTGCGCAGCAATGCGGCGGCCAGGCAACCCCCGCCCGGAGCAAGGCCAAACAGGAACCAGGTCAGCCGCCTCGGCGGCTGGCGGGAGGCTGCCCGTCTCCTGACGAGTTCCGGGTAGGCTGCATGAGCGGATTGGCAACAATCCGCCCAGAGAGATGGTCTTCCAGATGGGCGCCGTCCCTCCACGGAGGGATACCCGCCTGTTGGACAGAATGCGGCTTATAAACTGGCCTGGGGAATTTGCTTTTTGATCAACTGGATAGAATACCCGCAAGGTGCTTTGCGGGTTAATCTTTTCGCAATAATTCTCTCCCACAATCCACATCCATTATTGACACGAATGAAGTCAGAGTCTTATCTTGATATCTAGATTCGTGTATTCCTATATAATATTTCCTATCTTCATACTCGCCCAAGGAGGAATCCCCCCCATGCTACACAAACCTGCAGAACCCGTAGGAAAGGACCTGGCCGCAGCTTACAAAGCACGCCTGGGAATCTGGATGTTCTTACCGTACGCATTGTTTTACGCGGGATTTGTTGCCATCAACTTGATTAACCCCTTGTTGATGGAAGCAACTATCCTTGGGCTCAACCTGGCAACCGTTTACGGGTTTGCCCTGATCATCATCGCTTTGATCGAAGCCCTGGTTTATGACTGGTTATGCCGGCGGCAAGAGAAGCTAATGAATCAGAAATCCTCTAAAGAAGGCGGTGAGTGAAATGACCATCGCCATCTTCCTCTTCTTTGTCGGATTGGTTATTGGCCTGTCATTTTTCCTGGGCAAAAAAGCCAAAACCTCCAGCGGGTATTATGCGGCAGGTGGAAAAATTCACTGGTCTATCAACGGTATCGCATTCGCCGGGGATTACCTCTCGGCAGCCTCCTTCCTGGGCATTTGCGGGATGATTGCAACCGTGGGTTATGACGGATTCCTCTATTCGATTGGTTACCTGGCGGGATGGATCGTTGCCCTTTTTGTTGTTGCCGAGCCGTTGAAGCGCCTGGGCAAATATACCTTCACGGATGCCATTGACTCGCAATACAACTCGCGCGGAATTAAACTGGCGGCTGCTATCAGCACCCTGGTTGTATCGGTGTGTTACCTCATCCCGCAGATGGTTGGGGCGGGCGTGCTGGTGGAGCCGCTGTTGGGGATTCCTCACTTCTGGGGCGTGATTATGGTGGGCGTCATTGTGATTACCATCGTTGCAACCGCCGGCATGGCATCTACCACCTATGTGCAGTTCCTTAAAGGCCTGCTACTCATCATCTTTTCAACCGTCCTGGTGATCGCAGTTCTGGTGCGCGGGTTTGATACCACGCCAGATCAGGCAGGAAAAGTACCCTACTATCAATATGCAAGCCTGCCTGCCGTGCGCGAAGGATCGCAGGTTAAACCCTCCGATACCAGTTGGAAAGTTCTAGAACAGCAGGAAGTTAAAAGCGCCAACAGCACGTTTGTGAAATTATCCAAAAATGGGCAGGAAACCTGGTGGTTGGTTGAAGAGAAAGATAATAAGCTCACCCTCAAAGAAACCCAATCCGCCATCACCCACCCGGATGGAAGCAAATGGATCAACGGAGCGCCAGCCTCTGCAGAAAACATCCTGCGGCAAGTCAGCAATATCGAGGAGATCGATGGGTTAACAGAAGTAACCCGCGGGAATATTGGCCCGTTTGAGTTGCTGGCTGTGATGGCAGAAAGCGATACAGTGGTGCGAACCTGGAAAGATGTTGCTTTTGTTGATAAAGATGGGGCTGCCGTCACAGTGTATTATTCAAAGTTGATACGCGGCAACCAGTTGATGCGTCCAGGCGTCAAATTCAAAATTCAGGGCACTCTGCTTGAGAGGCTCGATTTTCTCTCGCTCATGCTGGCGCTCTTCATGGGCACTGCCGCCCTGCCCCATATCCTGATCCGTTACTACACCGTGCCCAGCCCCGCAAGCGCCAGGAAGTCAACCATTGTGGCTATCGCCGGGATCGGATTCTTTTACATCCTCACTCTCTTTATGGGTCTGGGCGCCATGATTAACGGTGTGCTCAACCCGGCAGACAGCAACATGGCCGCGCCATTACTCGCCCGTTCATTTGGAGAGTTCCTATTTGCCGTCATCTCAGCCATCGCATTCGCCACCGTGCTGGGAACCGTCAGCGGGCTGATTGTGGCTGCCTCTGGCGCTGTTGCCCATGATTTGATGGATCGCTACTTCAGAGTGCGCATGGATGACCGCCAAAAAGTGACTGCCGGCAAGATCTCGGCTTTTGTGATTGGCGGCATTGCCATTCTGCTGGGAATCATCTTCAAAGGCGTCAATGTCACCTTCCTGGTGGGGTTAGCCTTTGCCGTAGCCGCTTCAGCCAATTTACCATCAATTGTCATGATGCTGTTCTGGAAGAAGACCACAGCCAAAGGAATCACCGCCTCCATTATTACCGGCATCATCTCCTCATTGGGTCTGATCCTCTTCTCGCCTGATTTATTTAAGCTCTACGGTCTCAACCCGGCATCTGCCCCCATCCCGTTCAGCAACCCCGGGATTGTATCCATCCCCTTGAGCTTCATCGTATTGGTCATTGTATCCCTGATGACTCAAAAGAAAGCCAACCCCTCATCCTGAAGCGTGAACGCGGGAGGTGGTAAACCACCTCCCGCGTTTCTTTTTCCCACGATTCTATTACTCAGGCAGCCGAGAAAACCGTATAATTATCCATATGGAAGGTTTTACTCAGGTAAACCTGCACTGCCACACCAATTTCAGCGACGGCTCCCTCTCCCCTCAGGGATTGGCAGACGGATTGGCCGCTGCAGGGGTGCAATACGTGGCACTGACCGATCACGATACGGTGGATGGCATCTCTGAACTTCAGGTTGCTTTGCGCAAGCACCATATCAGCCTGATACCGGGCGTTGAAATCACCACCTATTGGGGTGAAACCGAAGTCCACATCCTGGCTTACGGCATCGACACCAATCATCAGCAGCTTGCCGTCACCCTCCACTCCCTGCGCCAATCGCAGGACCTGGGCACTCACAGCATCGCCGCCTCCATCCGGCGCAAAGGGGATGGCGCAAGGCTCGAAACGACATTGAAATCGGCTGATACGCCAAACGGCCGGTTGGATATCCAGGAAGCCCTGGCTCTCATTCATCGTGCGGGTGGTTTGGCTTTCATGGCTCACCCATACGCCCTTCATGCTGAGCTGACCCAGCTGGAGGCAGCCGTAGAGCAGCTAAAAGCCTGGGGGTTGGACGGCCTGGAGGTGTTCTACACAGCCTACACGCCCATTCAACGCCAGGAGCTGGAATCTTTGGCGCAGAAGCTTGGACTGCTCATGAGCGCCGGGACAGATGCTCACTCCAGCGCGGATGAATTTGGCATTGCCATGCCCACCGCTGCCTGGAAGGCCTTTCGCAATGCCGCCACCCGAGGCAGCTCAAATTCAGAGATCGATGAATCCCTGACAGATCTCTCCAGCCGCGAAAACCCTGCCGGTCAGCCTCGCCCACGCCTCTACTGCCGAAGATATTACGTATTACGCATCCTGCTGCCCACGCTTTTGGCAATCTGCCTTTTTGTGACTGTGATCTGGGGATTGATTTTGCCCTCATTCGAAAACAGCCTGCTCGACCGCAAGCGCGAGCTTATCCGCGAGTTGACCAATACCGCGTACAGTATTCTCACCTCGCTGGAACAAGATGAGCAATCTGGCAAGTTGACCCGCGCAGAAGCCCAAAATATGGCGATTAATCAAATCAAAGCCTTGCGTTACGGCCCGGAAGGAAAAGATTATTTCTGGCTGCAGGATATGCACCCGCGCATCCTTATGCATCCCTACCGTGCTGACCTGAACAACCAGGATGTCTCCGAAATGACAGATCCGCGTGGTGTCAGAATTTTTGTTGAATTTGCTGACCTGGTGAGGCGCAAGGGTGAAGGCTACATCGCTTACGTGTGGCAGTGGATGGATGATCCTCAGCGGCTGGAGGCAAAAGAATCGTATATCAAAGGTTTTGAGCCCTGGGGATGGGTGATTGGCACAGGTATCTATATTGAGGATGTCCAGTCTGAAATCGCCCGCATTGAAAACAATCTGATCCTCGCATCCATCGTCGTCTCAGGCATCGTCATCCTGCTGCTGGCGTTTGTGGTTCAGCAAAGCCTGCGCACCGAAAACCAGCGGCGCGAAATTGAGAAGAGCCTGCATGATTCCACCGAGCGCTACCGCTCCCTGATCGAAGCCACCACTGAAGGAACACTTTTAATCCTGAATGGGCGCTGCCGTTATGCCAATCCCAGGTTAATGCGCCTGCTCAACCTCTCCAAAGAACAACTTGAATTGATGGACCTGGAGGATATTTTGCCGCGCGTCGAGAGCAATCTCGAAGCCTGGCACTACCTGGATCGATCAGATGCCGGGCGCGAGTTAATGAGTTTCCAGGGCGTTCTGCAGCGAGGCGATGGCTCAAACGTGGAATGCGTTCTGGCGCTTAACCCCATTTCATCAGGTGGACTGGATGGGTATATCCTGTTGGCCAAGGAAATTACCGTGCGCTCAGGGGACTCGAGCAGCAGTGAGATCCTGGCGGCCCTGGCGCAGCATACGCCGGTCGGCTTATTCAGGGCTAAGGCCGTGCGCCGTGGCGTTTTCTTCGAGGCTAACCAGACTATCCTCGGCCTCCTCAAAAGGATCGGCGCCGCTGTCTCAGACCAGCCTGCCCTGGCGGACCTCTTCCAGGATGAGGCGGAATACAATTCGTTTTTTGACCAGGTGCTTAAACACAATAGCGTCGCCTCCCATCCTCTCAACCTGCAAACCAACGATGCTGGAACGATAACCATCACGCTTTCCGCTTCGCTGATCCGTGACACAAAAGGTCAACCGGCCTGGTTGGATGGAACCCTGCACGATATCACTGCGCAACAGAAGCAAATTTCCGAAAAAGACACGCTCATCGAGAAATTACAGACTTCCTTATTATTCCTGCAAGAGCCGGTCAGTTCAGTGCGCCAGCAATGCGTCACCTGCGTATTGGATACGCCGGTTCACAAAGTTGCAGCGCTGATGACCGCCCACAACGCCAGCGCGATTCTGATCCAGAGCGAGAGCGGCGCTGTAATCGGCATGGTAACCGACCACGACCTGCGCGCCCGGATAATTTCCACCCGATACGATCTCAACACGCCGGTTCACCGCATCATGAGCGCGCCGCTGGTAACGATTCGCGAAGATGCCTTGATTTACGAAGCGCTCATGCTGATGGAAGGGCAAGGCATGCAATATCTTGCTGTTGAGAACAAAGCCGGGCAGGTCGTTGGAATCATCCGCAGCAAAGAATTAGTGCAGTTCCACCGCTACGGCTCCATTATATTGACCCGTGAGATCAACCGGGCAGCCTCGGCAGAAGAAATCGCCGCATATCACGAACGCACCCCCGCACTGGTGCGCGCCCTGCTGGATAGTGGCGCCAGGCCGCACAATATCACCTACATGCTGTCTACCCTGTGTGACGCCACTACCGAGCGTCTGATTACTCTCGCTGTGCAAGAACTGGGTCAACCTCCTGTTGATTTTATCTTTATCGCCATGGGCAGCCAGGGCAGGCAGGAACAGAGCCTGCTGACCGACCAGGACAACGCCATCATCTACTCACGGGAAAATCAGTCCGTTCCCTTGCCAGAAGTGGATGATTACTTCTCACAATTTGGTGACCTGGTCTGCGCCGGTTTAGCCCGGGCAGGCTATTCAGAATGCCGCGGTAAGAATATGGCAAATCATCCCCCCTGGCGAACAGACCTCATCACCTGGCAGAAATATTTTGAAAACTGGATTCGCAACGCCGAGCCGGAAGAATTGCTCAAGTTTTCCATCTTCTTTGATTTTCGCCCTGTTTACGGCAACATCGAGCTTGCCTGGTCATTAAGGCAGTTCATCCACCAGGCACTCACCGATCAACCCGCCTTTTTCCCCCACCTGGCTCAAAACGCGCTGCAGTTCAAACCACCAACCCGCCTGCCGGGGAAAATTTATCTCAGCAGCGGCACAGAGCATTCCGGGCAAATCAATTTGAAAGATGCCATGATGCCGGTGGTTGATTTTGCGCGGCTATACGCGTTGCAGCACCAGATTTCCCAGACCAACACGCTCAGCCGCTTGAATGCCCTGGTCGAAAAGAATGCGCTTACCTCAACCAGCCGGGATGAGATTGCTTCGGCATTTAATTTACTAATGAAATTTCGCCTGCAGTGCCAGCTTGAGGCAGTTCAGAACGGTATTCCGATGGATAATCTTCTCAACATAGCCAGAATCAGTCACCTTGAGGAAACTCTCTTGCAGCAGGCTTTCGCTCAAATCCATGCTGTGCAAAAGAAAATCACCTACGATTTTTTGGGCGGAAGATAAATCCAAAGGTCAATAAAGGATCGCGGCTGTCAGAGTTGTGTTTTACTGGTCGGTAGTTGCACCTGGAATTCACAGCCCTGGCCTCTGCCTGCACTGAAAGCTTCTACGCGACCGCCGTGCGCCTCAACGATCGCCTTGACGATAGCCAGCCCCAGCCCTGTGCCACCCGTCTCGCGGCTGCGGGATTTATCACCCCGGTAAAAGCGGTCAAAGACTGCCGCCAATTGATCGGGTGCCAGGCCCTCGCCCGTATCTCGGACAGAAAGCAAGACTTGGTCCGCATTGGTGGTTGCGCTGACGGTGATTTGGCCACCATCGGGCGTGTGGCGCAGAGCATTGGAAAGCAAATTAAAAAGCACCTGTCGGATACGAATGGGGTCGGCAGTGATTCCTGGCAAGGGGGACGCGTCATAGGTCAAATCAATGCCCTTTTCGGTAGCAAGCGGTTCAAGCGCCTGTAAAGTCTCAACAATCAAATAATTGAGATCAATATCATCTTTTTCAAGCTGAAGCTGACCGGCCTCTGCCTGGGTAAGTTCATGCAAGTCGTTGACCAAACGGATCAGATGACGCGTCTGACCGTAAAGATTAGCAATCTCCGCTTCATCAATCGGCACAACTTTATCCAGGGCTGCACGCAGGTTGCTCTCCAATACGGTCAACGGGGTGCGCAATTCATGCGAGACGTCCGCCATCAGATTGGTGCGCATGGTTTCAGCCTGTTGTAGATTTGCAGCCATCTTATTAAACGCTTTACCCAGCGCGATAATTTCCTGGCTGCCGCGCTCGGGAACGCGCACATTCATTTCTCCCTTGCCAAGGCGTTGCGCTGCCAGGGCCAGGTTGCTTATCGGAGCGCAGACCACACGCCCAATCACCACACCGCCTGCGGTTCCGACAACAACCGATAAAATCATGAACTCAATTAACCGCCCCTGAATTTCAGCCATCGGCGCGTTCATGGGCGATGACCCGCCCACCTCCGGACCAGACCTTGCTCGGTCTAAGGAAATCGCCAGAAACTGCAAGAAAAACATAAAAAACAACACACCACTGATCATCAGGCTGAGACGCACCCATAAACGGTTCATTTGCCATCTCCTACCAGGCGGTAGCCCACGCCATACACCGTCTGGATGTATGTCGGGTTATCGGGATCGGGCTCAATCTTGCGGCGCAGGTTGCGAATGTGCGTATCAAGGGCGCGCCCCAGCCCTTCGTAGGCATAACCCACAGCTTTTTCAAGCAAATCGTCGCGCGTGAGCGTATAGCCCGGGTTGGACATAAATGCCTCGATGAGATTGAATTCAGTGCGGGTGAGCTCAACAGGCACCGAATTGACCTGCAATGTGTGCTGGTCCAGGTCCAGTTTCAGGTAACCGCAGATCAGTACATGTTGCGTGGTGCCTTGAGATTGATCCAACCGCACACGGCGCAGAAGCGACTTGACCCGCGCCATAACCTCACGGGCGTTGAAAGGCTTGGTGATGTAATCATCTGCGCCCAGTTCCAGACCGACAATCTTATCGCTATCTTCAACCCGGGCAGTGAGCATGATGATGGGTGTGGTTGCCAACGTTTTATCCGAACGCACAATTTGAGTCACCTCCCATCCGTCACGATTAGGCATCATCAAATCCAAAATGACCAGATCGGGGCGTTCTCGGCGAATAAAGTGTAACGCCATCTCGCCATCATAGGCAGCCAGTACCTGATAGCCAGATTGCTCCAGGTATGCCGTCAGCACTTTCACAATAGACTTATCGTCATCCACAACAAGAATTCTTGAGGTCATGTCTATATGTTAGCACACCATCCTCAAGAAAATCTGAAGATTTTCCCAAATGAATCCACAGGAAAATCCAAGGTTATCTTGAGAATTCCTTCAGAAACGTTTGGCATAATGTGGGCAATATCTATCTAAGGAGTCTGTAATGAAACAAAAAGTCATTTCCGCATTTTTTCTGATTGTTTTGGCGCTTTCCTTGCTTTCGGCTTGCGCCCCCGCAGGATCAGCGACCGGGCAACCACCGGCCACATCTGCGCCAACTATCGTCAATCCTACTGTTGCGTCCACAAAGTCAGCCACTCAGACCGCATCAGCAACTGGAGTAGCTCCCGCGGACACAACCAAAGATGATGCCTACGCTGAGGCGCTCACATTCAATAACTCAGCCTGGAAGTATGATGCTGCGAATGATGTCTACTGGCAAATTGGCGTCAAGTACTGCGCCAAACCAGCAGCAACCGATTACGAAACCCTGGGAATCTATATTCCTGGCGCATATCTCACCGCCACCGCCAATGGCGACGGAACGTACACTGCCAAAGTCAATGAAAAAGGCGCCCTTAACGGTTTCACTGCCAGCACCGCCCC
>CAYVOX010000070.1:0-15941 GCA_964453035.1 uncultured Anaerolineaceae bacterium | reverse complement strand
CACCAAGCTGGGTAAAGCGATGCGCGCCGTGGCGTTTGATAAGAAAACCGCCGCCCTCATGGGCATAAATGTCAACGACGTCATTTCCAAGACGTTCTTGATTAGTGGCGCGCTGGCGGGAGCAGCAGGTGTAATGTGGGGTATTCACAACGGATTAGTTTATTTCTTCATCGGTTTTCTACCGGGCATCAAGGCATTTACTGCGGCAGTTCTAGGTGGCATTGGTAACATTCCGGGTGCAATGCTGGGCGGATTGACCCTGGGATTGGTTGAAGCGCTAGGACCGGCAGCCCTGGGCATGGATTTCCAGCTTGCTGATGTCATTGCCTTCACCATCCTTGTGCTGGTGCTCATTTTCCGCCCATCGGGAATCCTGGGGCAGGTACTTTCGGAGGAGAAAGTATGATGAAGCAACCTATCCGAAACGGCATACGCACCGGGATCGTCTTTGCAGTCATCATTGTATTCTTGATGCTGGTAGGATTTACCGTGACCGGCTCGTTGATGGTCAGCCGATTTTTTGGTGTTGAGGTGGCTGGCGATAAAAGCGCGCAAATCCCCCCGGTGCTTTACCTTGGTATCTCACTGGGATTGTTAGGCGTCTGGATGGGCAGCAACTGCTCAAAGAATGACAGCCCGGATACATACCTGCGTGCTGGCGCAGCCGGCCTGGCAAGCGGCATCACGAGTGGTGTGATAATTTTTACCCTGGCATTGGTTTTTGGGTTGATTAATGCAGGCGGAACGGACGTGCGCAACTACCTGGCGCAGGTATCACCGCCCTCCGTCAAATTCTTCCTGTTCGACCTCGAGCCATTGCCCGGCGCGGCTGTACACCTGGTCTTGATGATGGCAACAGGCGTTTTAGGCGCGCTAATGGCAAGGTTTTTTGGCCGGTCAGCGTGGCGCAAAAACCTTGGCGAGCAAGCCAAAACGAAAGTTCAGCAAATCATCCATTTGCCGGCTGTAGCCAGAACCCGCCAGAGCATTTATTTGCGCATTTTACTCATCGTCATTCTATTGCTGGCGTTGATTCTTCTGCCGCGTATGTGGGGTTCGTACTGGAATTACATCATGGGCACGGTTGGTATCTATGTGCTGCTGGGATTAGGCCTCAACCTGATTGTTGGCCTTTCAGGACAACTTGTTCTTGGATATGTAGCCTTTTTCGCGGTGGGCGCCTATTCCGTTGCCCTGCTTACTTCACCCGAGCCGCATCACCTGGTGTGGGATTTTTGGCCTGCGTTGGTCGCCGGGATCATCCTGGCAGCCATCTCAGGCATCCTGATTGGCCTGCCCATCCTGAGGCTGCGCGGTGATTATCTGGCGATCGTGACGCTAGGTTTTGGTGAAATCATCCGCATGCTGGCTTCCAGCGACCTTCTTACCGATTTCACAGGAGGACCGCGAGGCGTGCGCAATATTGCCGGACCGCAGATTTTTGGCCAGACCTTCACGAGTGATGTGGATTACATGTACCTCATCATTATCGCAGTCATGATTGCGGTGTTCATCACCAACCGTCTGCAAAACTCGAGGACCGGACGAGCCTGGGTAGCCATGCGAGAGGATGAGCTCGTAGCTCGAGCCACGGGCGTCAATCTCTTTTACTACAAGATCCTGGCGCTGGCGCTTGGGGCTGCGTTTGCAGGCCTGGGTGGAATTTTATTCGCCAGCCGCAATCAATTTACCGGGCCAGAGGATCACGCGCTGATGGTCTCAATTAACGTGCTTTCTCTGCTCATTGTTGGTGGAATGGGCAGCATCCCAGGCATCATCCTGGGGGCATTCACGCTCAAGGGGCTGCCGGAAATCCTGCGCGAGCTTGAAAATTACCGCATGCTGGTTTTTGGTGGTTTGCTGGTTGTGATGATGATTTTACGTCCGGAAGGATTATGGCCTGCCGGCAGACCACGGTTTGAGAAGAATACTGCTCCTCCCAAGGTGGAAGAACCAACCCAACAGGAGGAAAAGTCATCATGAGCATCATCCTTGAAGCGCGCAAGGTGAGCAAATTCTTTGGCGGTCTGACGGCTGTCAACAAGGTGGATGTTTCCATAGAGGAGCATAGCATTTACAGCATCATTGGTCCCAATGGCGCTGGAAAAACCACATTCTTTAACTGTACTTCTGGCTTTTATGTGCCGGAAAGAGGTGAGATCCTTTTCGCAGGTAAGCCCATCCAGGGATTACCAACCGACACAATTGCTTACCTGGGTATCTCAAGAACTTATCAAAATATCCGCCTGTTCTCTAACATGAACGCGATCGAGAATATCATTGTGGGGCAGCATACCCATTTGAGGTCTACGTGGGTGGATGCAATTATCCACACTCCGCGCTTCCGGAAAGAGGAGAAGATTTCCGTCGAAGAAGCCAGGAGATTACTTAACTTTGTGGGTCTGGCAGGCCTGGGCGACACGCTAGCGCTCAACCTCCCTTACGGCGCTCAACGCCGGCTGGAACTGGCACGGGGTTTGGCAAATAAGCCTCGGCTCTTATTGCTTGACGAGCCAACCGCAGGAATGAATCCGCAAGAAACTGACGAGATGACGCAGTTTATCCGCAAGTTAAGGGATGATTTGGGAATCACTATTTTGCTCATCGAGCATGACATGCGGGTGGTGATGGGAATCTCAGACAGGATCACCGTGATGGACTTTGGCGAGGTAATTGCATGCGGTTCACCTCAGGAGATTCAGGCTAATCCACGCGTCATTGAAGCTTATTTAGGACCCGGGGCAACAGCGCTATCAGAAAAATATCGACATAAGAGATCCAACCATGATGCTTGAAGTCACGGATTTGCACGTATATTACGGAGCGATTCATGCGCTACAAGGGATTAATTTCCACCTTGAAAAGGGCGAGATTGTTGCTCTCATTGGCGCCAACGGCGCCGGAAAATCAACCACACTGGGAACGATTTCCGGGTTGATGCGTCCCAAACCGGGGAAGATAATCTTCGAAGGAGAGGAAATCTCTCAGGTGGCACCTCAGGATATTGTACGAAGGGGTATTGTCCAGGTTCCAGAAGGACGCAAGATTTTTGCCACCCTTACGGTGATGGAAAACCTGGAAATGGGTGCATATACCCACTCAGATAAGGCGAAGATTGCCAGTGATGTTGAAGAAATGTTTACGCGATTTCCACGGCTCAGTGAACGGCGTAAACAACTGGGGGGCACGCTTTCGGGTGGAGAGCAGCAAATGCTAGCTATTGCCCGCGGTTTAATGGCACACCCCAATCTGCTGCTTCTTGACGAACCCTCGATGGGGCTCTCTCCAATTCTTGTTGAGCATATTTTTGATACTATCCGAGATATCAACGAAAACGGCACCAGTATTTTACTGGTTGAACAAAACGCACAAATGGCACTGGCAATTGCCGACCGCGGATATGTTCTAGAAACCGGAAAGATAGTACTTGAAGGTGACGCACAGGAATTACTGCAAAACCCATTTGTTATCGAGGCTTACCTGGGCGGTCATTAGCTTAACGTTGTTTTATGATCTTTTGGGGTACGAGGCGCCATAACGTCTCGTACCTTTTGCATTAAGGTATAATTTCCTAAACCGCTACCCATGAGCCCACTCTCACACTTAGAATTCTTTCACCGCCTTTATACCATTCGCTGCTTTGAGGAAACAGTCCTTGCTGAGTTTCCGAAGGGCGTATTTTCAGGCACAACGCACACTTACCTTGGACAGGAAGCCAATGCCGTCGGGATTGTTAGCCTAATCGAGCAGCATGACTTTGTGTTCAGCAACCACCGCTGCCATGGACATTACCTGGCATACGGTGGGGATGCAACCGCATTATTCGCTGAGATGATGGGCAAGCCAAGTGGTGTTTGTGGTGGGATTGGCGGTTCTCAGCATTTGCATTATCGGAATTTCTTTTCCAACGGAATACTTGGCGGAACCATCCCAATTGCGGTCGGAACCGCGCTGGCAGAAAAACGCAAGATGAGCGGTGCGATTTCTATCGCGTTTATGGGGGATGGAGCGCTTGGCGAAGGGATAGTATATGAAGCCTTAAACATGGCTTCACTTTGGAATGCGCCTATTCTGTTTGTGGTTGAAAATAATCACATCGCCCAAACCACGCCTACCAGGCTGGCTTTGGCGGGTTCAATCCGCCGCCGGTTTGAGAGCTTTGACATATCAGTCGATGAGTTGGACTCAAGCGACGTGATTGAAATTAATTCAAGGGCAAAAATTCAGGTAAAAAGTGTGCGAGATAACAGTAAACCAGCCGCAATAATCTTGAATACCGAGCGGTTTGGACCACACTCAAAGGGAGATGACACACGCAGCTTAGAAGAACTCAACCTATTGAGAGCAAGAAGGGACCCACTTCAAATACAGGCGGAGAGATTGACTGAATTTGAGGTTCATCAAGTAATGCGCGAAGTGGATCACACGATACTGCAGGCTTTTCAAACGGCGCTTGACGCCCCGGTGGACTGAAATGGTCATGGGCACACTTCTCGATTCGTTAAATACCTGGTTGAAACAGGCTATGCTGGATGATGAGAGCGTTCTTCTCATGGGCGAAGACATCCTTGACCCCTACGGTGGTGCCTTTAAAGTAACCAGGAACCTCTCAAATATATACCCAGACCGGGTATTGACAACGCCAATTTCTGAAGCCGGCATGGTGGGCGTAGCCACAGGGTTAGCTCTGGGCGGGTTTCGGCCTGTGGTGGAAATCATGTTTGGTGATTTCAGCACGCTGGTTGCTGACCAAGTTATTAATCATCTATCGAAATTTAGTTCTATGTACGGGGATGTTTTTCCAGGAACGGTGATCATACGCACACCGATGGGGGGACGTAGGGGTTACGGACCCACTCACAGCCAGACAATCGAGAGAATATATCTTGGGGTACCATCGCTCAAAGTTATCGCTCCCTGTCATTTTGCCGGTGGGGCAGGGGAGCTGCTCTATAGGGCAATCCTCAAGCAAAAAGCCCCGGTTTTCTTTGTGGAAAATAAACTCCAATACCTGCTTGGAATGTTAGATCAGGGTGGAACAGGCGACGTTGCGGTAGAACAAATCGAAGAGGGGAGTGAGAACTTGTTCCCTGTGTACCGCGCCAGGGTACGCGGCGCGCCGGAGGCAGATATGACCATTATCACCTATGGGTATATGACCGAGCTGGCTCGCGAGGCGATGGTTGAACTTGCTTACCAGAAAGAAATATTCTTGGATTTACTGGTCTTCACACAATTATCCCCGCTCGACATACCGAAACAGGCTCAATCCTACCTGGAAAATCGTGATTTGCTCATTCTTGAGGAAGGAACGCGTGGATGGGGTTGGGGCGCCGAGGTGCTGGCAAGGCTCAGCGACGATAACCAACTCTATCGGCGCGCGAAGCGCCTGGCAGCCCGTGAATCCATCATTCCGGCTTCGCCCGAGCTTGAGCGAAAAGTCCTGCCACAGGTTGAGGATATTATCAGCGCGATACTCACAATGCGAGGTGGTGGATGAACACAGCGGTTCCTGTGATTATTCCATTAATCAATCCTAACGAGCGAGAGGCCGTTCTGATTGGTTTGAACCTGGAAAACGGGATGAAGGTAAATAGAGGTACCATAGTCGCGACCATCGAATCCACCAAATCAACACTGGACTTAATCTGCGAACAAGGTGGTTTTGTAGCAGGTCTGGCTAAAATGGTCGGTGATGCGGTAATGGCTGGTGAGGTACTATGTTACCTGTTAGAGCAACCGGATGATTCCATCCCAGAAAGTGTTGACGCGCCAGTTTCTAAAACCGACACCTCAGTGCTGCCAGCGGGGTTGCGAATCACAAAACCTGCCCTGAAGCTGGCAGCGGAGGCTCAACTTGACCTCCACCAATTTCCAGTGGAGAGTTTAATCACCGAAGCGATGGTGAGAGCAGCTATTAGCAAAACACGCCACTTTGTAACCATCAATCCCTCGGAACGCAGCCTGATTTTATTTGGTGGTGGTGGACACGGAAAATCGTTGATTGAACTTATCCGGGCAGGTGGAGACTATCAGGTGATCGGTATTTTGGATGATGGCATTGCCCCAGGTGAATCTGTGCTTGATATCCCCATCTTGGGCGGTGTACACCTTCTGGGAGAGCTGTACCGCCAGGGGGCGAGGCTGGCAGTCAATGGTGTGGGCGGCATTGGCAACTTAAACAGCCGATTGCGTGTATTCGAATCGCTGCGCTCAGCAGGCTTTGCTACTCCGGTTGTGATGCATCCCAGGGCACTATGCGAAGCCTCCTCACTTTTAGCGCCTGGATCACAGGTTTTTGCCAATGCCTACATTGGCAGCTGCTCACTAATTGGAAAGGGTTGCATCATTAATACGGGGGCTATCATCTCTCATGATTGCAGAGTAGGGGATTACACCAATATCTCACCGGGTGCAATCCTGGCGGGTAATGTTGAAATTGGAGAGAAAGTTCTAGTCGGGATGGGGGTAACAATCAACCTTAATGTCAAGATTGGGGCGGGTGCCAGGATCGGGAACGGCGCAACCATAAAAGCAGATGTGCCTGCCGGCAGCGTGGTGAAAGCAGGCGCCATCTGGCCGGGTTAGGGAGTGGTTCCATCCTCTTCAAACACGTCCCAGTAGCCCTGGTCCAGTTCATGATCGGATAAATGAGCGTATCTTTGCGTTACAGCGATATTGCTGTGACGCGCCAGCTCTTGAGCCAGCTTGAGGTTGTTGGAGATTTGCAGCACACGCGTCACAAAATAGTGCCGGAAGGAATGGGGGGTGATTCGGCCAGCCAAATCCTCTCCGCATGCCTCGCGCACGCGCTCAGCAACGAGGTTGCGACCGGTTGTTGTGGTGATAGGTTTTACTTTTTTCCCGGCTCCCTGGTCGTGACGAGCGAAAAGAGGAAGGGAAGAGAGGGCTTTACCTGAGCTCCCATCTAGTTTAGATCGAGCCGAGAGATAATCCCGCAACACGGACTGTGACCGCCTGGAAAACCGCACCACAGCCTGTTTATCGCCTTTTCCAATAATGATAGCCTGACCATTGTTCCAATCCAGGTCACCACGGCGCAAGGCGCAGGCTTCATGTACACGTAGTCCGGTATCAGCCAGGGTGATGAGAAAGGCACGGTCGCGGAGATTTCGCAGGTGTTCATTTTCGTCGCTGGAGGGCTTTAGTTTGAGCGTCTCAGCGTATGCAAGAACAGTTTCGATGGCATCTTGCGGAAATTGCGGCAAGCGTTGCCCGGGACGGCGCGCGCGTTGTCTAATGAGCAGACGCAGCCGCGGAAGGTTGATTTCAACAAGTTCGCTGGCTGCCAAAAATTCAAAAAAACCCATGACTGCTGTCAGGTACAGGCGTTCAGTGGTGGGTGCGGAGGATTTAAGCGTCGCGGCCAGCCAAATAATTGACTCCTCAGAAACCGTTTCCACAGGTTGGTTGAGGGTAACCTGGTGATCCTCAAGCGAGAACCGGAACGCAGACATGGCGTTCTTATAGGTGCGCGCCGTATTCGCGCTGCGCGAATACAGCACGCTTTTAAGATACTGGTCAATGGCCTGTTCAATGGATAGGGGAGACATAATTTGTGATATATTTCACTAATATCATGTGGCTATCAATGCCTGAAAAGGAAGAAGACTGTAGTTGGTTCATCCATAAGAAGGTGATAGGGCGTTCTTGATGCTCGAGTGCTTCACCAGTGATCATAATGCTATTGTTTTAGACTGCTTACCTGGAATTAAAGAAGGCCGAATTGGTTTATTCTCAATAAGGTGGATAGAGGGTGGTCTCGTTGTTCTTGTCCTTTGCCAAGGATATATTACTCATGTATATTCTATATCCTTTTCCCGAAGACGTTATTATCTGGATAAAATAACGTTCATGCGGCTATTATATCATGTTTATGATAATAATACTTATCGAAATCACAGAGAGGAATTTTGTCGTAACTTCAAAAAGATGCCCCCTGCCCCACGTTAGCAGACAAAATGATACGCAATAATAATTACGCATTAAGGAATGTCCCTGAGCTCAAATGAGTTTGATTATATATTTACCATTCTGTTTCGATGAATAAACCGCCCCCCTGCTGGTCGATGCCTCAAATCGATGAGCTTCACCAAGATTCCGGATAAAATGAATAGGTCAAATTAACTTTGTTAAGGTGGTTCTATGAGCCTTCCTCCATTTGTTATTCCCGTACGCGATGTGTTTGTGTATGCCTACTTAATCGTTGAGCCTACACAGCTCACGCTGATTGATTGTGGTTTGCCCGGGTCCTTTGGAAAGATCAGTCGGGTAATTCTAACCGCAAACAAACAACTGAGTGACTTAATTACAATACTATTAACGCATTCTGATGGTGACCATACCGGCAGCCTGAATCAACTCAAGAAAGTTTCCAATGCCGCGGTTTATGCCTCCCAGATAGAAGCAGAAGCCATTCGGAAAGGTGTAGCCTCGCGAGAATTGACGCCCAAGGGAATTGAAATTCTGCTCTACAATGTGGTTGGCAAGATGTTTTCGAACCAGCCAGCGCCGGTTGATCATATCCTCACAGATGGCGACATCTTACCAGTCTGCGGTGGTCTTCAGGTTCTTGCGACGCCCGGCCACACGCCCGGGCATCTTTCGTACTATTTGCCGGGTGAACACATTCTATTTTCCGGAGATTCCATTCTCACTGGCTCGCCAAACCGACCATCACACGGCGCCAATACCTGGAATGAGGCAATTGCCCAGGAATCTTTTAACCTTCAGATGGCTTTAAACCCGAGATGGATATGCGGCGGGCACGGGATTCATGAAATCATTGATTAGCGCTTGATATGTCCGTGTTCTTTATGTGGAGGCTCCTGTATCCCCTCGGCGAAGGCATCCTGCATGCCACGGTACATCTCATTCCAAAAATCAAGCGCAGCCTGGTGCTTTCCACTGTGGAAACGCGCTAGCCAGGCATCCAGTTCCGACGAAATTAGGCCGTTATCCTTCCAGCCCTCCAAAAAGCCCATGATGATATCCTCAACGCGTTCGCTCTCCCAGGGCACCGAAGCAGCAGATTGGGCATCATGAATGGCTTTGGCTAACTGGAAGTTCGTCTGCCAATAGTTTAAATCAAGGTCAAAGTGGGAGAGGATAATCTCATCAATGATATCTTCCACCCATTTACGGTGAAAACGGCATGAACCACTGTTTTCAGAATACAGTTCATACACAAAACGCTCAACATTTTTCCTGCCCAGCTCATAAGGAGGAAGAAATTCCGCGCCGTAAAAACAAAAATACTTTCCCATTATGGGCATGGGGGCAAACATGCCCGGTGTCCAATATTGATTTGGCACCATGCAGCCCCGCCTGCCATGAGCAGTATAAACCGCCAGATCAGAGGAGCGGATCCTGTATTTTGCATCCAAGTATTTTGCGGCAGAACGAATACCCTTGCGAAATGGCCCCCCCTTTTTACTGAACAATATCATCCTCAGAATCTTTAATGCATAATCTGAGTTCGCCAGAGAATCTGTGACCAGATCAAAAGATTTGATGTCGCTCGAGAAAGTAAATTTCCCTGTATATTCCGGCAGGCCAAAATCTGCTGCCGGCAGCAACCCTCTGGCGATGAGTTCCATAATCCATGAGATTGTGCCGCCAGCCTGTATTGAATCCAGGCCCATTGAATCAACAAATTTATTGAGTTGTTCGGCAGCACGATGGTCAAAGATGCCGTTGAGCGGGCCAAGTGCCGCGTAGGGTTCATAATCCTTTTTAAACTCGTCTAAATACTTTTTGCAGGCTACGGCGCACGGTTCACCACAATGGTCGAAATTGCGGGGTTCAATGGTTTCCTCATTGAACTGCCTAAGATAATGCGCCTGAATAAAATCCTTATGCTGGAGGAGCCTTTCGGCCTCTGGGGCATTTACAGACTGGTAGTTAAAACTCAGCAGCTTATCATCCGCTGTGTGCATGTTGACACCAAAAGTTCCACCCGTTTCGAACTCCGGTACGTAACGATATTTTTGAGAAAGCGCCAGGTCGGTCATAATGGCGCGCTGGCCAAAGTGTTCCAGGAAGTAGGCATCCAATTCGCGCGCTTCCTTGAGCGCCGGATCCTGCCAGTCCCCGCCAAAGACAATGCCACACACGCGGTGATACTGGAATAGCCGGGAGCCTAACCCGCCTCGCCCTGCCCAATCATCAATGTTACTCAAATTACCCCGCTTCACCTGGTTTGAGCCGATGGCACCCTCTTTTGTTACCCGGGCAGCAGGTCCTACCGTCAAAATGCGAAGGTTGCCTTCCTGGTATTCAGAACCGAATTTCTCGAAGAGGGCACGCTGCAAGGCATAAAAACCCTGCCATTTTCGCCCTGAGTGATCTGTATAGCCCCTCCAAATACGAACAGCATCCACAGGCTCAAAACGGACGGAGTACTCGTTATTCTCCAACTTAATCACAAGCGCAACTTGGCGCGCACTTCGCCCTCTGAGCCATAGGTAATTAACGCCGATGCGGTGAAAAACATACATGGCTCCGCCGAGAGATGAGACAAAAAATCCCTCCCAGCTCGGGGAATAACCACTAATCATCATTCTACGGGTGCCCGGCAGAGGTGAACCAGCCAGAAGCCCACCGCCAAAGGTCATTGAGTTGTGGTCTTTTTGGAAACGATCCCAACCGTATTGCACTGGTCCGATTAAAGACTGATCCACCGGGCAGGAAACACCCCAGGATGATTGCGAGAGGTCAATCACCATCTCATAAAGTACTGATTTGTTTCCCATTGAAGGCTCCTGTGTGCTCGGTTTTGTTCGATTATACCTTTTTCCAACCAATCCTTTCGCACGCAAAACACTGGACGCAATTCAGGGTTATAATAATCAAAATCAGAAAACTGGAGTCAGAATGAGTGACGAACGATATTCCGCAGGAAAAACAACGATTGCCCCTGATGTTTTGGTCAGCATCGCGCGCCTGACCAGCCTGAGCATTGAGGGTGTCAGCCGGATGGCTCCCATCCCAGGAAAGTTAAACAAGCTTGTGCGCAAGGATATAAACGACGGCGTACAAATATTCGTGGAAAACAATACCGTTTATGCGGATATTTATGTTGTCTTGCGCAGAGATATTAACGTTCGTGAAGTGAGCCACTCCATCCAGCACCAGGTGGCGCGAGCCATCAAGGATATGGTTGGAATGGAAGTTGGGAAAGTAAATGTTCACGTTGAAGATATTGATTATTCTGCCTGACTTGATTTGAGAACCTTATGAAATCACGCACCAAGGCACGCGGATTAGCCTTGCAAGTCCTTTTTGAGCTTGACCTGACCGGCCATCTTCTCGGAGAAGTTCTGCAGCAGCGCCTGGAAGAGGAACCGATGGAAACAAGCCTGATGGAATTCACGACTCAGATTGTTCAAGGGGTATTTCCACTTTTTGAAAAGTTAGACAACTTTATCGCGCAACATGCTCCAGAATGGCCGCTGGATCAGGTTGCCATAATTGACCGCAACATCATTCGAATTGCCCTGTGGGAATTTGCCGTATCAAACTGCACTCCGGTTAAGGTTGCTATCAACGAAGCAGTTGAACTGGCAAAACTCTATGGCTCCGACAGCACGCCTCGTTTCGTCAACGGTGTTTTGGGCAGCCTGGCCAACCGGCAAAACGAAATACACCAGGCATTCGGCCAACCGCCTCGATCATAAATTCACCGAGTGGAAGGGGCAGGAATGAAGCAAACAAGAACAACCACCATTGCATGGAGCATCTGTCTCATCTTTACATTACTCCTTTCCGGTTGTAATGGAATTCCGGGGTTGCCCACCCAAACACCCACCGGAACTCCCGCCCCTACACCACCACCCGTCCTGCAGGCAGAAGTCGTGTTTCAGGTGGATATTCCCAGAAACACGCCTGAAAATCCCGAGATCTACATCGACCTGCTCGATGAAATCACCGGCCTGGCGATTAACCCCAGACACTATCTGCTCGAGGAAATAGCCGATTTTCAATTCGCCACCAGGATTTCCATCCCAATTGGGTCGTTGGTTAAGTATCGTTACGGCAGAGAAGGTAACCCGCCGGCAATTGAGTTTACCCCTAACAATAAGCAGGTTCGCTACCGGTTGCTAAAAGTGAGCGGACCGGTAATTGCAAAAGACGTGATTAGCGCCTGGACAGATTTCCCCTACAAAGAAAAGTTTGGGCGAATAGGCGGCAAGATAACCGATGCGGCATCCAATGCTCCTTTGCCTAATATCATGGTGGCTGCTGGCGGCGCGCACACCTTCACCTCCTCCACCGGTGATTTTTTAATTGAAGGCGTTCCCGAAGGAACGCATCGCATTGTGGCTTATTGCCTTGACGGCGCTTATGACGTATTTCAACAGGGGGCAACTGTTGCGGTCAACTCCGTTACGCCGGCTAATATTAAACTCAATAAGTCTCCCACCGTCAAAGTAACCTTCTCAGTAACCGCGCCTCAGGGCAGCATTCGCGGTATTCCTATGCGGTTAATCGGAAATACTTATGCATTGGGCAATACTTTTTCGGATTTAAGCGGCGGCTTGAGCACTGTGGCTGCGCGAGCGCCATTGATGACGATGCAGAATGACGGCAGCTATACATTGACTCTCGATCTTCCTGTCGGTTTGGACTTGCGATACAAATACAGCCTTGGCGACGGCTTCTGGAATAGCGAGATTAGCAAAAATGGCGCTTTTAGAGTCCGGCAGTTGATTGTGCCCGGTAAAGAAATGGTCATCAGAGATAGCATTGATACATGGACAACCCCTAATTACGCGCCCATCCAATTCACAGTCAAAGTGCCATCAAACACGCCGGGAACAGATACTATTTCCATCCAGTTTAATCCATACGGCTGGACGGAGCCTGTCCCAATGTGGCCGCTAGGCAATAATCAGTGGATGTATGTGCTTTACAACCCCCTCTCAATTGTTGGCTCGGTTGGTTACCGCTATTGCCGGAACGACCAGTGCGGTGTAGCCGATGACGAAGCAACCAAAGGCCTGGCTAACCAGGGATTGATTTTTACGCCAAGCCGGCTGGAACAAAATCTACAGGATGAAGTTGAGAAATGGGCCTGGTTGCAGCCTTCCACTTCACCCACCACGGTAGTATCCCCCGAAATTCAGGGCAGAGGAAGCGTGTTCACTGCCGGGATTGAATTCTCGCCAACCTACCAAACCACCTGGCAAGCCAAGTGGAACCTGGCTTTCCAATCGGTGAAAGATATCAATGCCAACTGGCTTTTTTTCACCCCAACCTGGACATTCACCCGGCAAAACCCACCTGTGCTTGAAGCTCAACCGGGGAAGGACCCCATGTGGCAAGACCTGGTTCAGATGGCGGGATGGGCTCAGCAGAAAGACTTTAAATTGGCAGTCTTTCCGAATTCGGTTCAGTCCGGGAGCAACTGGTGGGCTGGCGCAACCAGGGATGCAGGCTGGTGGCAAAGTTGGTTTGACCGGTACGAAGCCTTCCTGGTCAATTTTGCAGATCTTGCCACTCAGGGTAAGGCAGGCATGCTCATCCTGGGCGAACCCAGCATTACCCCGGCCGTATCAGGTTTATTGGAAGACGGGAAACCTTCAGGCGCACCTGCTGACCTGGCCGAAAAATGGAAGAAGATCATCGCGAATGTGCGCTCGCATTTTAAAGGCACCATTTATTGGGCTACTGCCTTTCCACAGGGAACAAAAGCTTTGCCAATTTTTATTGACAGCCTGGATGGATTGTACGTCCTATGGTCTGCGCCGATCAACGTTTCTGCCAGCGCAAAAGAAGCGGAAATGGTGACCGAAATTGGGCGCTTGTTTGACCAGGAGCTCATCAAGATTAAAGAAGCCGTCAAAAAGCCGATGATAATTGGCATTAATCCGGGTTCGTTTGACGGTGCTGTCAAAGGTTGCGCCACGGTTGGTAGCTCCTGCCTGCCGGTTGATTCTCTAAATCAACCTGCCGCAGATATTTCCACCCTCAATGTTGACCTTGCGGAGCAAGCCTCGATTTACAACGCCTTCCTAACGGTTCTCAATACCAGGAAGTGGATTGACGGCTTTGTCTCAAGAGGGTACTACCCACCGGCGGCTGTGCAGGATAAATCATCATCCATTCACGGCAAGCCAGCCAGTGATATGATCTGGTACTGGTATCCAAAATTGTTGGCAAACCCAAAATAAAATCGTAATGGAGGAAAAATGAAATCAACAGGGACACCGTCGCATTATGGGCTCGACCACCATAACCTCAGGAACCTGCAAGCGGTTCATTGGAACTTAGGCGCAGCTGAATTGGTGGAACATGTCATTCATCACCGGGAGGGCGAGCTCTCGGCTCAAGGGGCGGTGATCGTTAACACCGGTCAACACACCGGTCGATCACCCAACGATAAGTTTGTCTGTCGAGATGAAGCCGTTGAGAGCGAAATCTGGTGGGGTAAGGTCAATCAACCCATTTCGGTGGATAAGTTCAATCAAATTTTTGGTAAGGTATCCGCCCACTTACAGGGAAAAGTGGTATATGTGCAGGATATGGCGGCAGGCGCGGATCCCGCCCACTCAATCCCTATCCGCATCATCTCAGACAAAGCCTATGCCAGTTTATTTGCGCGAGATTTGTTTATTCGCCTTTCCACTGAAAAAAAGGTGACCCAGACTCCTCAATTCACCCTCATTCATGTGCCGGATTTCTACGCCGATCCCCAAGAAGACGACACCAAATCGGGCACCTTCATTATTTTGAATTTTACGAAAGGATTAGTGCTCATCGGCGGCAGCAGCTACGCGGGGGAAATCAAGAAGGCGATTTTCACCGTAATGAACTACCTCATGCCGCATACTGACGTGCTACCGATGCACTGCTCTGCCAATATCAACGATAAGGGAGAGGTTGCTTTGTTTTTTGGGCTCTCCGGCACAGGTAAAACTACCTTATCCTCCGATCCAGACAGGATGCTGATTGGAGATGATGAGCATGGTTGGAGCACTGAGGGCATTTTCAACTTCGAAGGTGGATGTTACGCCAAGACCATCAAGCTTCGGGCAGAGTATGAACCGCTCATCTGGTCGGCTGTAGGAAGATTCGGCACAGTGCTTGAAAATGTGGTGTATGACCCCATTACGCGTCAGCCAGATTTTGACGATGACCGGTTGACTGAAAACACACGCGGAGCCTACCCGATTGAGTATATTCCCAACCATGTTCCAGCGGGATTCGCAGGTCACCCTAACAATATCTTCTTCCTGAGCGCAGATGCTTTCGGCGTGCTGCCCCCGATTGCGCGGTTAACCCCGGAACAGGCGATGTACTACTTTTTATCTGGATATACATCCAAACTGGCAGGAACTGAAAAAGGGCTGGGAGCAGAACCCCAGGTGACTTTCTCATCCTGTTTTGGTGCGCCCTTCCTACCCCTACCTCCGCACGTTTATGCTGATATGCTTGGCAGAAAGATTAAGACGCACAATGTTCGTGTGTGGCTGGTCAATACGGGCTGGACTGGTGGTGGTTATGGCGTGGGCAGCCGGATCAAACTTCCGTACACGCGGGCCATGCTGAAGAGTGCGCTCAACGGCACGCTTGACTATTCAGCTATGCGCAAAGAGCCGTTTTTTGATCTGGAGATCCCCGCGCATTGCCCGGGCGTGCCTGATGAGGTATTGGATCCCAGCTTATCCTGGGCAGATGCTGACGCATACCGGGCTCAGGCTGAAAAACTGGTGGCGCAATTCAAGTCAAACTTTACGCAATACAGCAGCGCCAAGTGAATTATTTGGGAATAAAAATAAAAATTGCCGCGCCCAATAGAAGAAACGGCGCGTAGGGAATAGCCACAAGAGGCTTGTACCGTCTCAACGCCACGCTGCCCAGCAGCATGATGGCGCTGAGTAACCCGGCGATGAGGATAGCCAGCAAAATTGCACCAA
>CAYVOX010000069.1:15330-15958 GCA_964453035.1 uncultured Anaerolineaceae bacterium | reverse complement strand
TTGATAACCTTGATAACCTTGATAACCTTGACAGGCTGCACCAGGTACCCCGCGCATGGTGGCCAGAAAAACGCCGCTTCGCGGCAGAAACAAAAGCTTGAAATGTAAGCCTTGTGGTTGGCTGCTGGGGCCCCCCCCAGCGCCAACCACGCGGCTGCAGCGTCCCGCAGGTGTCGCAGGCTTGCTTGCCTGCGGGCACGCTGCATTGAACATGCCGCGGCGCTCGGCTCCGCCTTCGCGCTCGGCATCTTTCAAGGGACAATTCAAAGAAGAACGCCGGATAATGTAAATCTAGTGGCCCAACCCGCCCAGCCTGGTCAACCCGCGCATGGTGGCCAGCAGAAGGGGCGCAGCCCCGCCCAGCCCCCCAGCTTGTAAGGATGAATGTAATCACGAGTATATGAAGAATGTCCGCGCTTGAAAGTTTAGGACAAGATGAACCAGCTTGCGGTAACGCTGCCAGCAAAAGCCGGCAGCTCCGCAAGCTGATATAACTTGGGGGCGAGCCCCCAAACCCCCCTTGGGGGCAAGCCCCCCCCACCCCCCCCCCGCGGGAGCAGCACCCGCGACGGGGGGTCCCCACCCCCCAGACGGGGGGGCGTGAGAAGAACAAGCACGCGCCCCCCGC
>CAYVOX010000069.1:0-15320 GCA_964453035.1 uncultured Anaerolineaceae bacterium | reverse complement strand
TAGAACATAATGAACCCGATTGCGTTATTGTTTCCGGCAAAAGCCGGAAACAACGCAATCGGATACACTGGGGGTTGCCACCCCCAAGCCCCCGCTTGGGGGCAAGCCCCCAAACCCCCCCCTCTACTTCCTCCCCCTTGCGAGGGTTCGCACTCACCGCCTTGATGGCGGTTCGTAAACGCTCACCGCTCGCGCCGCACCCCGTTGTGCGCATCCTCGGCCGCTGCGCGGCCTCGTAGCAGGAGTAAAAAGAGGGCGGCACAGATGAGGCGGGGCCTACGGCCCCGCTCATCTTGCGTGTGGGGCCTTCGGCCCCACCGCGCCGCCCTCTTTTTATGATGCGCACAATCTACTGAACCCACCGACCCCTTTACGGCGCGCGTTCAAAAATGAGCATTCCCTCGCTGCCGTAGATATCGGTGGGCAGGGTGAGCAGCAGGCGGTACTGGCTGAGAAACCCCGCGTCTTTCAGCAGCGTGCGCCGCCCGTACACCTCCAGGATGACCACAAAATCGGGCTGCTGGTCGAGGAGCAGCGCGGCGGGGATGGCATAATTGATTTCGTATGCCTCCGCGGGCAGGGGATAGTAAGCGGTGGAGAGGGGTGAATTGAGGCCGACGGTATCCAGAATGCGCGCCGGGGTGAAGTAGCCCAGCACGCCCACATCCCCCGCCGCCAGCAATGAACGCGAGGTGAGCTGCGGGGCCAGAAACTGGGCCGCCTGGCGGTAGAGCAGCTCCAGCTTGAACCAGGCCATCTGCGGCGCAGGTTGGTTGGGGCCGTGGTCCGGCAGTGCTTTCCACTCCGCCAGCGAAGGGACGACCGGCCAGAGCAGCAGCAGCGCCAGCGCCCCACCCGCCGCCAGGGAGCCCGCGCCCGGCCAGCGCCGCCGGATTAATCCCGCCAGGCTCTGCAGAACGGCATCCGCGCCGAGCAGGATGCACAGGAAGTAGGCCGGCAGGGGCGGGGTGAGGTACCAGCGGAAGATGAGCGGGTTGGGCAGGGCAAAGGTGACCAGGTAGAGCCACGGGTAGAGCAGCCAGGGCAGCAGGCGCCGGTCAACGCGCAGGGCGCGGCGCGCGCCCACCAGGGCCAGGAAGGGGTATAGCAGCAATCCCATCCCGATGGCGATGGGCGTGGGCAGCAGGTTGTATTCCATGAAAGGCGTGGCGTAATGCTGCACCAGGCGGATGAGCGCCTCGCCGGGGCCCAGTTTATAGGCGGCAATCTTGGCGGCGATGGAGTGTGGCAGTGGGCTGCCGTAGGCCAATGTGGCAAAGAGCCCCCACGCCAGCAGCGGCAGTCCAGCCAGCAGCACCTCGCTCAGGCGGATGGGCTCTTTCTTCCAGATGGCGCAGGCCAGCCGCTCCAGAGCCAGCGGGCCCAGCAGGATGAGCGCATCCGGGCGGGTGAGCAGGGCCAGCGCGGCCAGCCCCGCCGCCAGGTTGCGCCGCCGGGTGAAGGCCGCGTAGGCGCAGGCGGTGAGCAGCAGCACGTAAACGCTCGTTTCCAGCCCGCCAATAGCAAAGGTGACGCTGTACGGCGCGATGGCCCATACCAGCCCGGCAGCGGCGCCGGCGCGCGCAGAACCCAGCCGGGTGCCAAATTGCAGCAGCAACAGGGCGGTGATGGCATCTGCCAGGGCGTTAACCAGCACCGCCAGCAGCGGAAAAGGCGCATCCACCCCGCCGCTCAGCGCTCCCAGGCCGGCCATCAACCCCATGTAGAGCGGGGTGGTGGTGCCCAGCACCGCTTCGCCGGGGTTGAACACCGGGCCAGCGCCCGCCAGCAGGTTGCGCGCATAACGGAAGGTGATGTAGGCATCATCAATGGTGCGCGTGCCGGGGGTGAGGCGGGCCAGCAGCGCCACCAGCACCAGCAGGGCCGGGAGGAAGTGAGCCGTGGAGAAACGCAGATTTTTCATAGCAAGAGGGATTACCCATTCTTATTCTAGCACAGCCTCACGGAGCAGCGCGCGCAGCGCCGCTCATTTTTGCGCAAAACCAAACACCTGATACAATTACCCATCATGCGCCCCCTCGTCCTGCTCCTTGCTGCGCTGCTGCTGGCAGCCTGCGCCCCGGCCTTCACCGCAACGCCTGCGCCCACTGCTACTGCCACCGCCGCCGCGCCGATCGCCACCGCCAGCGCTGCTTTCACCCCTACCCCAACCCTGCCGCCAACGCTTACCCCCGCCCCCAGCGCAACGCCCTCCCCCGCGCCGAGCGCCACCGCTGCCCCGCGCCCCACTTTTGACCCCCAATCCTGGAAGGCGCAGCCCGTCATCCCCGCCCTGAGCGCCAAAATGCAGGCGGTTTATGCCGCCGGGCAGGCACTGGGCAACAACCCGCGTGCCTTCTCCAAGGTGGGCGATTGCGAAACCGTCACCGACTGGTTCCTCGACCCCTTCGACCGCGGCCCGCGCTTTTTTGACCTGGGCCCCTACACCACCCTGCAGCCCACCATTGACCACTTCGCCGGTTCGTTTAAGCGCGTCAGCATTGCCTCAAAACGCGGCTTCACCGCTGCCTCCGCCCTCAGCCCGCTGTGGGCCGACCCCGAGGCGTGCAAACCGGGCGAGACGCCCCTCGCCTGCGAGTTCCGCGTCCACCGCCCGGTGCTGGTGTTCATCATGCTCGGCACCAACGACGTCAACACCCGCGCCGCCTTCGAGCCCAACCTGCGCAAAATCATTGAATTCAGCCTGGCGCAGGGGGTGGTGCCCATCCTGGCGACCAAGGCTGATAACATTGAAGGTGATGAGAGCCTCAACGCCGCCATCGCCCGCGCGGCGTATGATTATGAAGTGCCGCTGTGGAACTTCTGGCTGGCGGCGCAGCGCCTGCCGGGCGGCGGCCTGCAGGCCGACGGCGTGCACCTCACCCATGACAAAAACAACTTCGGCGATGCCGAGGCGATGCTCTCGGCCTGGCCAGTGCGCAACCTCACCGCCCTGCAAACCCTGGATGCCATGTGGCGGGCGCTTTCGCCGCGGTGACGGGCGATTACTTCATGATGAAGTGCGCCAGCATCTTTTGCACCCCTTTGATATCCGCGCCCTTTCTGAACTCGCGCTCGAAGGGGTGCATGTTGCCGGAGATGTAAATCTTCAGCTCGGAATCCAGGTCAAACGTGCCTGCCGTTTCAACCGAAAAATGGCTGATGGATTTATAGGGGATGGAATGGTACTCCGCTTTGCGCCCGGTGATGCCCTGCTTGTCAATCAGGATCAGGCGCTTATCGGTGAAGACAAAATAGTCGCGGATGAGCTTGAAGGCGCGCACCAGCACCTCGCCCTCGATCAGGATAGCCTCCAGATCGCCCTGGATGCTGCGCACGTCCACTTCGGTTGAATTGCCAAATAATCCCTGTAACATTTTTCCTCTTATTCATCGGATATTGGCTGCCAGGCAACCACCGGCGCTCTCTTCCCCGGTTTGAGCGCGGTCTGCGCGCCCTCGCAGGTCTTTGAGGTTGCCGCTCCTCGCAGCAGAACGGCTTTTTTGTTGCATTTTTCACCGTTATCATCTATTATATCCTTACGCTTTGCGGCGTGCTCGTTACCTTATTTCGGGAGGACATCTATGCTCAAGGAATTCAAGGAGTTTGCTCTAAAAGGCAACATGTTGGACCTGGCTGTCGCTGTTATCATCGGCGGCGCGTTCGGTAAAATCATCACCTCACTGGTCAACGACGTGATCATGCCGCCCATCGGCCTGCTGCTGGGCAATATTGACTTCAAAGCCCTGTACTGGAACCTTTCCGGTAAGACCTATGAGAGCCTGGAAGCCGCGCAGGCGGCTGGCGCCCCCACCATCAACTACGGTTTGTTCCTCAACACCATCATTGATTTTGTCATCGTCGCGCTGGTGCTCTTCCTGGTCATCCGGGCCTTCAATAAAATGAAGAAACCTGCTCCGGCAGCTGCCCCCACCACCAAGGCCTGCCCCTTCTGCCAGACGGAGATCCCGCTCAAGGCCACCCGCTGCCCCAACTGCACTTCTGAGCTGAAGTAGCTGCCAGCTAACCGCTATGGATAACGCCAACCCCACCCTGCTGCGCCGATTGCAAAAACTGGAGGACTACCTGTTCTTCAGCGCGGCTGCGGCTGCGCTGGGGTTGGCGGCGCTGGCGGCTTACGTGCTGGTCAACCGCGCTGCGCTTAAAATGCAGGTGGCGTGGGCCGCCCCGCTCACTTTTCTCATCGCTGGCGGGCTGCTGCTGGGGTTGTTCTGGCAGCGGCAGAACGTGCGCCGCGTGCTGGCCCGCTCTGAACCCACCGCCGAGCTTGCCCCGCGTGCGCCCATCCCGCTGGGATTGCGCCTGCTGCTGGGCGCGGCTGCGCTGGGTTACCTGGCGCTCTACGCGCTGACGGCGGGCGTTTGCCTGCGCGCAGTGTATAACAACAACCATTTCGCCGGGGTGGTTTTTGCCATCATCTACGCCCTGTTGAGCGTGATCGAGGCCTATGCCGCCTGGGAGTTGCGCTCTGGCGCAGAGGGCGGAAACAGCCTTTCGGCGCTGCTGCTACCTGGCGGAATCAGCCTGGCGCGCACCGGCGCTTTCTGGCTCGGTTTTGCCGTCCCGCTGGTGAGCATGGGGCTGCAGACTGTTCAACTGCCGCAGGTCAACGCCTTCTTCCAGCGCAATAAACCCTGGGCGCTGATTAAAGACGTGCCGGATGCCGCTGTGCTGGGGCTGGGATTGCTGTACTTCCTGCTGCTGGAGGGCCTGCTGGGACAGGCTGCCAGCGCCTGGGAGCGGCTCAACCGCGGCGAGCAGCATCCTTTTGGCAAGTGGGCGGTGATGGCGCGCTGGGTGCTGGCGCTGCTGCTGGCCTACCCGCTGGGTGGCCTGCCGCTGCTGGTGCTCTCAGCGCTGCTGCTGCTCTGGCAGGTGCTGGCCTTTGGGCGCGGCGCGGGCTGGGTTTCCCGCCGCCCGGGCCCGGCGCTGCTGCTGATGGCCCTGGGACCAACCCTGCTCTTCGTGGGCGGCACGCTTACCTGGCTGGGCAGCCAGTGGAGCTACGCCGCTGCGCTGGCTTTTGCGCCGGTGGTGTACTTCCTGGCTTTGGCTCACAGCGCCGGGGAAGTTAACGCCCGGCTGGAGACGCCCCCGGGAGCAGATCCTTCCGCGGAAAGCTCGCCTGCCGTTGAGCCTGACCCGCTGCGCCGCCTGTTCCTGCAGACGCGCCTGAGGCAGTGGCGCTCTGGCGCCCTGGCTGCGGCGGGCTTTGCCAGCGTGCTGCTGCTGGTGTTTCTCATCCTCGCGGAGAACTGCCGCTTCTACAATTCGCTCATCTCGCCCAATTTTGCGCGCTGCATCCCTACCGGCGGGGGCCGCATGGCCTATTTTGAGCTGGGCCCGCTGAATGGCGCGCTGCTGGCTTTTGATTTACTCGTCCTGTGCCTGCTGATTGGGCTGGGGCTGGCGCGCCTGCTGCGCCCGCTGGGCGGGCTGGTGAGGCGCCTGCCTGGCAGCCTGCGCCGCTGGCTGGGATGGGCGCTGATTGGCGCGACGGTGGCGCTGGCGGCGGTGGCGGTCATCACTGACCGCAGCAGCTGGCTGGCGGCTGCCGCGCTGGTGCGGGGGATTGCATCTGCCGTCAGGGGGATGGGCGATTAACCCGTGAGCGCTGACGATATCGAAAAGAAGGTCTGTCCTTACTGCGGCAAGCTGACCTCGACGCAGGCAAATTTCTGCTGGTACTGCGCCCGCGAGCTGGTAGCCCGTCCGGAGCGCCCCATGGTGGAAGAAAAGCCCGGTCGCGCTAACTGGCTGGCGGCGGTGCTGGTGGGCGTGGTCATCCTGGGGATTGTGCTGCTGCTGACCGTGCGCTAGGCTGCTCCCAACTGTAAACTCATTTGAATAAGTCAATCTGCCCCCTTGACTTTTTCATAACATAAGTTATAAATAACATATGTTATTATTATATTACAAATGGAGGCCAACATGAGCATTGAATTTGCTATCCTGGGGCTGCTTTCGTGGCGCGAGATGAGCGGCTACGACCTCAAAAAGCTCTTCGAGGAATCGGTGGCGCTGTACTGGAGCGGCAATAACAATGAAATCTACCGCAGCCTGGTGGACCTGCGCGACCGCGGCCTGGTGAGCGTTGACGTTCAGCCGCAGGAGAAGTTGCCCGCGCGCAAGGTGTACGCCATTACCGAGCAGGGGCGGGCGGAGCTGGCTAACTGGGCAGCCAGCGCCCCGGAATTACCGCAGCGCCGCCATGCGCTGCTCCTCCAACTGGCCTGGGCCGATTCGCTCTCCCCGGCCAGGTTGGACGGGCTGCTGGCGCAGTACGAGGATGAGGCGCAAACCCAGGCGCTCATTGCGCGGGCGCAGCTCCAGCCTGCCGCTCCCGGCAGCCGCGCGCGTTTTCTGGATCCCTCCGGCGCGCGCACCCCGCGCGAGGCCGTTCTGTGGCGGGCTGTGCTGCAGAACTGGGTTGACTTCTACGAGGCGGACCTGGCCTGGGTGCGCAACTTGCGCCGCCAACTGGATGCGCAAAGCGGCGGCGAATAAACGCACAACAAGGATGATCGATTCTGATGACTCTGACACGCTTTTATCACTACCAGTCTCTGGGGCGGCGCGGCACGCCCGCCGATGTGGACGCCATCATGCTGCTGCTGCAGACGGACGCTTCTTTTTCCGCCACCCGCCTGGCCGATTACGCGCTCTCGCTGGTCGGCACGCTGGAGGGGCGGCGGCGCATTGAGCATTACCTGTTCCACGGTGCGGAGCTCATCCAGCGCAACTACGCCGCGTTGTTTTTCAAGCGCCGCGGCGATGAGGCGCGCATCCGCCGGGCGGTGGAGCAGGGGCTGATTGACGCGGTGCAGGGCCTGAGCCGGTAGGGGGAAGGCCAGTTGGGCATGGTTCTGTACGGACCTCTCCCCCGGCCCCTCTCCTGAAGGAGAGGGGAGAATTTTATGGGCGTGGCGCCCGTACGGGAAGACGGTGCGTGCCTGACGTCGCTACCATCGCGGGGTAAAAGGGGTAACCGTCCGCTGCGAGGACGCAGCGGAGAGCTATGGTTTGTTGGGCGCGTGGAGGGAGCAAAAAACCTTTGGGGTTTAGTTTGGTGGTGGGGGTGAAGGCTGCGGGGGAGGGGGTAAACCTCTGGTAAAATTACCCCACTGTGAATAAGACTCTGATTGTGTTGTTTGTGTTTATCCTTTTGGTGACGGCGTGCGCGCCGGGCGGGGCGGTTGTGGCGCAGCCGATTGCCACCGCCAGCGCTGCCCCGGCGCAGGCTCAGCCCACTGCCGCGCTCACCGCCACGCCTGCCCCGGCGCAGCTCTCGCCCACGGCCACGTTCACCCCGGCGCAGCCCCGGCCTACTGCTACGCCGGCCTTCACCGCCACCGCTGATACGCGCCTGCCGCCGGAAAAGTGGCAGCAGTGGCCGGTGGTGCCTGAAATCACCGCGAGGGCGATCGAAATCTACAAAAAAGGCATCGCGCAGGGCAACCTCCCCAACCATTTTGGCAAAATCGGCGACTGCCAGTGCGTGAATGCTTCGTTCATGGGCTTTTACGACCATCCCGGGCGTTATTCGTTCCCCAAAGGTTATGAATCGCTGCAGGAGACGGTGAACACCTTCGCGGGATCGTTTGACCGGGTGAGTGCGGCGGTAAAGGGCGGCTTCAACGTAGCCAGTGTGCTTACACCCTTGCAGGCCGACCCGGTGGTGTGCAAACCCGGCGAGACACCCCTGCAGTGCGAGTTCCGTCTGCACCAGCCGTCCATTGTGTTCATCAGCATGGAGACCGGTTTTGAGGGGCGCACCGCGGAGACTTATGAGAAGTACATGGTACGCATCATCGACTTTGTGATTGACCGCGGCGCGCTGCCCATCCTGGCGACCAAAGCGGATAACGTGGAGGGCAACCACGCCATCAACCTGGTGACGGCAAAACTGGCCTATAAGTACAATATCCCGCTGTGGAACTTCTGGCGGGCGGTGCAGGCGCTGCCCAACAAGGGCATGGATGCGGAGCGCGCGGACGGCTTTCACATCAGCGTGGAGGCCTGGAACGTGCGCAGCTTCACGGCGCTGCAGGTGCTGGACGCGGCCTGGCGCGCGGTGAGGTAAAATTCAGCGCGCGGCTGCGCCATTGAGGAAAAGCTGAAGCCTGAGTGAGCATGAAAATACGGCCAAAAAAATCATGGATGGCGGCAGGGGCGGCAGCGCTGCTGGTTCTGCTGGCGGGGTGCGCGGGACCCGCGCCGACCGCGCCCACCCAAACCGCCGAGCCGACGCCGACGCCGACCGAGGAGTGCTGCCAGCGCTGGACTCCGCGCCCGGCTGCCTCTACCGCGGCGCCGAGCCCCACCCCCAGCCAGACTCCCTCGCCTGCGCCCACTTCTACCCCCACCGCCACGCCCACCCCCAGCGTTTCACCCTCCGCCACCAGAGATGCGCGGCTGGACCCGTTGAAGTGGAAGGAATGGCCGGTGGTGCCGGCGGTGAGCGGGAGGGCCAGGGCCATCTACCAGCAGGGGCTGGCGCTGGGCAACAACCCGCGCGCTTTCTCCAAGGTGGCCGATTGCCAGGGCATCAAAGAGGTGTTGCTGGGCAACTATGAAAAGCCCGGCTGGTACAAGCTGACGGGGGAGAACCTCGCGCTGCAGGAGACCATTGACGCTTTTCCCGGCTCGTTTAACCGCAACGGCATGGCGGTGATGGGCGGTTACAACGCCAGGGCGGTGCTGCAGCCGCAGGTGGCCGACCCGGCTTTTTGCCTGGCGGGGGAATCGCCGCTGGAGTGCGAATACCGCGTGCACCGCCCGAGCATTGCCATCATCAGCCTGGAGTTTTATTACGAGGGGCGCACCACCGAAAATTACACCCGCTACATGCGCCAGATTATCACGTTTCTCATCCAGCGCGGGGTGCTGCCGGTGCTGGCCACCAAGGCGGATAACATGGAGGGGGATGAGAGCCTGAACCTTGCGACGGCAAAGCTGGCCTACGAGTTTGACCTGCCGCTGTGGAACTTCTGGCGAGCGGCGCAGCCCCTTTTTAACCGCGGCATGGACCCCACCCGCCCGGACGGCTTTCACATCAGCGTGGAGGCCTGGGGGGTGCGCAGCTTCACGGCGCTGCAAACGCTGGACGCGGTGCGGCGGGCGGTGAAGGACCTGGGCCCGGCGGCAGCCGCTGCGCCGCAGCCCCGGCCTACGGATGCGCCCGCGGCCCGGCCCACAGCGGCGGTTTTGCCCACCCCGGGGGCGGTGGGGCGCATCATTTTTGGGCTGGGCGCGCGCCAGAACGCCGCTACCCTGCTGCGCGGGGTATTCGTCTATGATTTTGACGCCGGCGCGCTGGTTCAGGTGGCGGAGGCGGGCTTTGACCTGCAGGCCGTCGCCCCGGATGGCAGCCGCATCCTGATTAACCGCGGGTCGGAGCTGTTCAGCGCAGGGCCTGACGGCAGCCAGCGGGTGAAGATTGCCGGCGACTTTTTTGACGGGGGCTGGCCGCTGGCGGGGGCGGCCTGGCTGGCAGACGGCAGCGGGATGGTGTACCTGGCCAACCGCGAGGGCGAGGTGGGTATATACGCGGCGAAGGCAGATGGCTCTGCTCCGCGCCGCCTGACCGGCGCTGGCGCGCTGCCCATCGGGCTGCTGCGCGGGGGCGACGCCACGCGGGTGACCTGGCAGAGCGGGGTGTGTCGCGCAAGGGGCGACTGCGTGCGCCAGGCGGTGTTTTCCACCACGCTGGAGGGTAAACTGGAGCGCGAATGGCAGGGCATGCTGGCGCCTGAATTTTCGGCGGACGGACAATCCATCGCCTACCTGACGCTCAATCCCGCAGACCAGACGGTGCTTTCGGTGACCACCCCGGCGCGCACGCGGGTGTGGTCGCCGCTGCCGGAGGGCTACGCGGTGGATGCGGCCTTCTCGCCGAGCGGGCGCTGGCTGGCGGCGCTGCTGGTGGAGCGCAACGATTATTCCGGCAGGCTGAATGGGCCGCGGGTGTTTTTGCTGGATACGGCCGAGTTCCAGCGCACCGAGCTGGCCGCGGCTAACGTGCTGGGGGGCGCGGCGGCGTGGTCGCCAAAGGGCAACGCGCTGCTGGTGGCAGGCACCGAGGTGGTGGCGGAGGGCTACCGGCTCAATTTGCGGCTGCTGAGCATCCCCGGCGGGCAGGTAAAACAGGTGGTGGATGGTAAAATAGGGGGAGTGAGCGCGGATTTTCCGCTATTTACGCGGCTGGAGTGGCTGCCGTGAGCGGGGGGCGCGCCTTGATCCAATTTACCCTACCAAGGAGAGTTTTTCATGAATGACGAGATGCTCGCGACACTGGCGCAGGAAATCGCCGCGAAGGTGCTGAAGCGCCCCAACCGCAAGATTAAACCGGATGAAGCCCTCATCACCAGCGGGTTGATCCCCTCGATGGACCTGGTGGAACTGGCGATTGTGGTGGAGGACCTTTACGGGGTGCACATTGATGATACCGAGCTGACGCCGGACGTGTTCGACACGCTGGAGCAGCTGGTTGAGCTGGTCCAGGCGCGCATGTAGGGCTTAAATTGGAAGAAACCCTCCCAAAACTTTTACAGCGGGCCTACCAGGCCCAGCCGGAACAGATTGCCATCATTTTGCAGCACGCCGGGCAGCCCGACCGCCCGGTGAGCTACCGTCAACTGTTGGACGGGGCCAACGCCTATACCCGCGCGCTGCAGCGGGCGGGAATCGGGCCGGGCGAGGTGGTGGTGCTGATTCTGCAGCACAGCCCGGAGCTGGTGTTTGCCTTCTTTGGCGCCGTTTTGCACGGGGCCATCCCCTCGATTATGCCGTTTCTGACCGAAAAGCTGCTGCCGGAGCGCTACCGGGCCGACCTGGCTTCGCTGGTGGGCATCACCAAACCGGCAGCCATTGTGACCTACACCGAGTTCGAGCCGGAGGTGCGCGCGGCGCTGAAAACGGGCGATTCGGTGCGCGCGGTGCTGGTGGCGGAGCAGGTGGAGGGGCCATCCGCGCCGGATTTTGAATCACTGGGCGGGCTGCGGCAGGCGGCGGAGGATATCGTGCTGCTGCAGCATTCTTCCGGCACCACCGGGCTGCAGAAGGGGGTGGCGCTTTCGCACCGGGCGGTGTTGAATCAGCTGGTGGATTACAGCGCGGCGCTGCAACTGCGCGAGGATGACGTGATTGTGAGCTGGCTGCCGCTGTATCACGATATGGGATTGATTGCGGGATTTTTGATGCCCATCCTGTGGGGGCGGCTGCTGGTGATTATGTCGCCGTTTGAGTGGGTGCGGGCGCCTTACCGGCTGCTGCAGGCGGTGACTAAATACCGCGGCACGTTGAGCTGGCTGCCGAATTTTGCCTATAATTTTTGCGCCAGCAAGATCCGCGCGCGCGACCTGGAGGGGATTGATCTTTCCTCGTGGCGCGGGGTGAGCAACTGCTCGGAGCCGATGCGCTACGAGAGCCACATGCGCTTTCTGGAGCGCTTTGCGCCCTACGGGTTTAAAGCCGAAGCGCTGTGGACGTGCTACGCGATGGCCGAGAATACCTTCGCGGTGACGCAGGGCGGGGTGGAGGGGGCGGTGACCATCGATGCGATTGACCGCGACGCGATGCAGATGCAGCGCCTGGCGCTGCCAGCGGTGGAGGGGCTCCCGGCGGTGAAGATGGTCTCAGCGGGGCGGCCGATCCGCGGGACGGAGGTGAAGGTGGTGAGCGACGACGGCCAGGATCTGCCGGAGCGCACCATCGGGGAGCTGGCGCTGCGCAGCGACTGCATGCTGACGGGCTATTTCCACCGTGAGGATGCCACCGCCAAGGCTTTCCTCAACGGCTGGTACCTGACCGGGGATTACGGCTACATGGCCGACGGCGAGGTTTACGTGGCGGGGCGCAAGAAGGACCTCATCATCGTGGCGGGCAAAAATGTTTACCCGCAGGACCTGGAACTGCTGGCGATGCAGGTGCAGGGGGTGCATGCCGGGCGGGTGAGCGCTTTCGGCGTGTTTGACGAGCAGGCCGGGACGGAGGATGTGGTCATCGTGGCGGAGGTGGATACCACCGACCCGGAGGAATGCGACCAGATTGCCGAGGATATCCGCCTGGCGGTGAACCGCGGCTCGGCGATTGCGCTGCGCGATGTGATGATTGTGCATCCACCGTGGATTGTGAAGACCAGCAGCGGCAAGACGGCGCGGCTGGCCAACCGCGAAAAGTATCTCAAAGAAAAAGGCAAAGGCTGAGCGGTATGATTTTTTATTTTATCCGGCACGCGCAATCGGCCAACAATGCGTTGTACGATGCGACGGGCGAAGATGTGGGCCGGGTGCAGGACCCGGAGTTGACCGAACTTGGGCAGCGCCAGGCGGCGCGGCTGGCTGAGACGCTGCGCGCGGGGCACCCGGGAGCCAGGGCTGAGGACGGGACGCCGGGCGGGGGGTACGGCATCACGCACCTGTATTGCAGCCTGATGGTGCGGGCGGCGCTGACGGCGGAGGCGGTGGGCCAGGCGCTGGGGCTTGCGCCGGTGGGCTGGCTGGATCTGCACGAGGGTGGGGGCATCTGGCTGGCGGATGGGGCGACGGGCGAGCCGGTGGGCTTGCCGGGCAACCCGCGCAGCGTGCTGGCGCGGCGCTTTCCGCGCCTGGTGCTGCCGCCGGAGGTGGGCGAGGCGGGCTGGTGGAACCGCGACTTTGAGAAGAAAGAGGAGCGGCTGCCGCGCGCGGAGCGTGTTATCCGCCGGCTGCTGGAGGTTCACGGGGGGACGGACGACCGGGTGGCGGTGGTGAGTCACGGCGGGTTTTACAATTACGTGCTGTGCGCGGCGCTGGGTTTGCCGCGCAGCGAGTCGTTCTGGTTTGTGAGCAACAACACGGGCATCAGCCGGCTGGATTTCCAGAACGGGTCGGTGGATGTGATGTATTTGAACCGGACGGATTTTTTGCCGGGGGAGATGATTTCGTAGGGGGGCGCTGAAGCGGGGGAGAGGAGACCTGTCAGGTCTTTTTTGGGGATAGAGTCGCAGGGCTCTTCTGTGACCCGCCGCATTGCAGCGAGGAGCAAGAAACCCCAAAGGTTTCTAAAACCTTTGGGGTTTGGTGGTGGAGGAAGAATCGCAGGGCGGACCTGTGACCCGCCGAGAGGTTATTTAATGGCAAAGGGCGCTCCCGCAAGGGAACGCCCTTTTTCTATGGACAGCTTCGTCGGTAGCTGTTTTTAGAGGAAGAAGGTCACCAGCAGGCGCACCCGGTGGGGCAGGGCTTTGAGGGCCTGGGCCAGGCGGGTGGAGCCGCTGTCTGAGGCCATGACGCCGTTGATGGCGGCCTGGCGCTCGATGGCGCGCACGTGAAGGTTAATTTCACGGGCGGGCCTGGGCTGTTTGCGGTGGGTTGAAAAGTACTGGTCTAACATGGTTCACTCCTGAGGCGAAGCGGAAAAGCTCCGCCTATTGAAAAAATCAGCAAGTCTGATCTGTTTTGTAAAATACGTCCCGGCATCAACAAACGTTGCCGCGTGGACCCAGATGACCGGGAGGTCATAAGGGCTTCTTCCACGCCTGCGAGGTTAGTTGCCGGGCTCGAACAGAAGACTTGCTCTACAACGCTTGCGCGCTGATTCGCCCCAGGAGAATCCCCCGCTCTGCGGTCCGGGAAAGGGCCGCGTTGAGGATTCGGCGATACGAGATATTTGATTAAGGGGGAGTATAACCGATTAATGAGGGTATTCAAGGGGCTGAAGGTTAAGGTTTGGTTAAGAAATGGGGGGTCTGGGGGGTGTAAAAATATGCGCGTAGCCATTAAGTTGAATAAAAGAAAGGAAAAAAAGGTGGGTAGGCGCGAGATTCTTTGCTGCGCTCACACTTGCAGGCAAGTGTGACAAAGGGGCTCAGAAGGGCATGGGGAGCGATATTCTTTTACCGCTCACGCAACCGATGTGCACTGCGGGTTGTGGCAAATGCGCCCGCGCTCCTTTGGGGCTGTGAAATTTCAGCGGCGCGCGGGAAAATTGGCTATAATGGACCTGCATTGCACCTTCAGGAGGGTAAGGCATGAACAAGATTGGTAAATACGAACTACTGGAAAGCCTGGGCAAGGGCAGCTACGGCGAGGTTTACCGCGCGCGCAACCCGCTGGGGGTGGTGGTGGCGCTGAAATTGCTGCGCCATGAACTGGTGGCTTCGCCCAAAGCCGTGGCGGATTTCCAGAAAGAGGCGGCGCTGGCCATGACCCTGCGTCACCCGAACATTGTGCCCGTGTTGGATTACGATGAGGTGGGGGGAGACTACTTCATTGTCATGGATAACCTGGAGGGGCAGCGCCTGGACGCAGTGCTGCAGGAAGGCAAACCGCTTGACCAGAAAAAGGCGCTGGCAGTGTTGAGCGACCTGGCGGCCGGGTTGGACTACGCCCACAAGAAGGGCGTGCTGCACCGCGACCTGAAGCCGAAGAACGTGATGCTGCTGGCGGAGGACGGGCGGGCGGTGATGCTGGATTTTGGCCTGGCGCGGGAACTGGAAGGGGGCAGCGCAGAAGCCTATACCGGCGACGACCTCACCCGATTGGGGCGCGGCACGGCGGGTTACATGGCGCCGGAGCAAATCCGGCGAAATGTGACGTTGAGCGCGCAGACGGACCTGTATGCGCTGGGGGTGGTGGCTTACCGGCTGCTGGTGGGGCGATTGCCGTTTGAGGGGGATGAATTTGACGTGTTGGAAGGGCATATGCGCACGCCGCCGCCGGAAGCGCACAAAGCGAACGCGAAGCTGCCGCAGGCGGTGAGCGCAGTGCTGAACCAGGCGCTGGCCAAGAAACCGCCAGAGCGCTTTGCAAGCGGGACGGCGTTGGTTGCGGGGCTGGCAGAGGCGTTGAAACCGGCACCGGCTGCTGCGGTTAAACCCCCGGCAGGCAAAAATGAAGATGCTAAAACCCTGGCGAGCCGCGGTGAGGCGCACCGCGAGGCTGGTCGGTTCGCGGAAGCGCTGGCGGATTTTGACCAGGCGATAGAACTTGACCCCAAGAATGCGCGGGCGATTGCCATCCGCGGGGAGACAAAGCGGCAGATGGGGCAATACGCAGAAGCACTGGCGGAATTAGACCGGGCGATTGACACGCTTGGTTACAAGGAAGCCTGGAGTTATGCCCATCGTGGGGAGACAAAGCGGCAGATGGGGCGGTATGCGGAAGCACTGGAGGACTATAACCAGGCGATTGCGCTGGATGCCAAATATACCTGGGCGCTTGCCAGCCGCGGGGAGACGAAGCGGCAGATGGGGCGGTACGCGGAAGCGCTGGCAGACTTTGACCGGGCGATAGAACTTGATTCCAAATATGCCTGGG
>CAYVOX010000068.1:0-16045 GCA_964453035.1 uncultured Anaerolineaceae bacterium | reverse complement strand
AAAACCGCCCTCGACCAGGCCCAGGTTGACCTGCCCCGCGCCCTGCCCGTGCTGGAGAAACTCGATAAGACCATTGCCGATGTGCTCAAAAGCCGCCTGGAACTGGCCAGCAAGGAACTGGTCATTGACCCGCAGGCCGCCCAATCCGATCTGGATAAGCTGCAGGCCGACCTGCTGAACCTGTTTGCCACCCTGTTCAAATAACCTGATTTTGCCCGGGGTTTTTCACAACATCGTTAGAGCGCTTCGCGCCAGCGCGATTCAATATGCTCGCGAATGGCGCCAAAGGGCAATTGCCCCGTGATCCTGCCCTGCGCATCCGCCTCAAAACATTCCGCCAGCCAGGCAAACTGCTCCAGGCGCACCCGCAGGAACCCCGCCGGGCGCGGCCTGCCAAACTGGCTCTTGTAATCGCACTTCCAGGAATCGTAATACTTGCAAATTAACGGGCGTTGCGCCTTTCCGTAAAGCCCGCAGCGGTTTTGCCCGTCAAGATACCGGCAGGTAGTTTTAACGATGGTAGCCCATCCGCCCTCGCTGATGCCCAGTTCGACCCCCGGAAAGCCCAGGCAAAACTGGTAATAATCGAGGTTGGAGATGTGCAGCGGCGCCGCCTGCGGGAAAACCAGCGTCTTGCAGCAAAAAGCCGCACAGTCCGCGCACGGTTCAACCGCCGGGTCAAAGGCTTCCCCAGCGGCTTCAGCTGCTTCATCCACTCGCCCTTCCATTACCATCTGCTGCCATGCGGCGAGCGACTCATCCGCTGCCTGCGGCTCAAAGGTTGCAGCCGGTTTTTGATCCTCAAATGCTGCCATCAACTGCAGCAGGCTGTCCCAATCCGGCACCGAGGTGATGCGGCGCTGCTCGTCAAAGGTCAGGGTGTTGATTAGAAATTGCATCCGGTTGTAATCGATGCGTATAAAATCCTCGGTCTGCCCGCTGGTGAACACCCGCTTATACCAGCAGTTATACGGATTGTAATGCACACAGATGCGCGGCTGCTCCGGCTGGTTGTGCAACCGGCACTCAAAGCTCTCGCGGTTCAAGAAATGGCAAGGAAAGGTGTAGTAACTGCTCCAATCTCCGCTGGCTGAAATGCCCAGTTCAATTCCCGCAAAGTTCAATAGATAGAGGGCATGGTCCAGTTCCACCAGGTTGGTCACCTTGAAGGTGTTAAGCGGCAAGTGCGTGCAGCACGGCGCGCTCGGGCAGGTCTTGCAGGGGGATTCAATCGCCTCTGTGTGAGTTAAACGGGCAGGCTGAGCCGGGAGGATGCTTTCTGCGATGCTGTTCCATACTGGGGTCATTTCCACCTCTCGTGGCTGTGCAATGCCTGGTTAATATCATGGATGTTCGGCTGGGGGGTCTTCGCGTTCTTCGCTCACTCCAAGTTCCTGCTGGAGCTTAGCCAGTTCCCGCTTCTGGTCGGCCAGGATCATCTCCAGCGCCGCCTGCTGGTCCTCAGCAGACTGCGCTGCGGGAGGCTCTACCGCCAGGGAGAAGAGCAGGTCAGTGAGCGGCGTGCAGGTATTGACGTACCACACCTCGTGCACCTGCCGCCCGCGCCGCGCCGAGATAATCATCAGCGCCCCCCCGCGGGCTCTTACCTCCCAGAACGGCGGCTGCTGGAAGAATTGCTCCGCTTTTAGCGCAGCCCGGATGGCGCCCAGCTCGTCAGCCGGCAGGATGCGTTGCGGCTCCAGCGGCAGAGGCGTGTTGTAAATGGGGTTATTTTCTTCGGCGCTGTTGCGCGCCAGGAACAGGCGACCATCTTTATAAAGATGATAGCGGAAATTGGTGGCCCGCGTGGGAATAAGCGCAATGTACTGGAACTTAATCAGCATTTCCGCGCTCAGCGGCGCGGCATCGCGGCCTGCCAGGCCGGTGAAAAATGCCTCTGGAATGGCTCCCTTGAACAGTCCGGCCGTCATCGCGCCTATCCCTGCACTTTCCAGTCTTTCCAGCTCAACGCAGGCGCCGGCTGGTTGGCGGCTTTGGCAGCCGTTTCATACAGCGCCTGCCAGAAGGTGACGTAGTTATAGACGCGCACCTCGCTGCCGGCATGCATCACGCCCGCCGAGCTCTCCGGAGCCACTTTCTGAATCTTGGTCACTTCCTCAGCGTACTTGCCTTGTTTCCCTTTGCCGTATTGCTCGCTGCCGAGCATCTTAATCATGAACTCCTTCTGGGTGGAGTAATCGCGTGTCTCGTTGCTGCGCGTGTAATCATCATCCAGCCCCAGCATGTGGCCAAACTCGTGCATATCCACATCCTGCGTGTTGGAGAATGATTTATCCACTTCAACGTCAAAATCCACCTTGCGCCAGGAACCGCTGGCCGATGCCCCGATGGAGCCAATCCCGCCAAATGTAATTTTATGATTGGTCACGCCCAGCGATTTCAACTTATCCGCTACCACCTGCGCCCGCGCCTCGGAATACTTCATATTAGAGGCATCGCTGCCCGTTTTACTGGCGTGCCCCACCACATCAATATTGAACTTGGGCTGGTTCATGCGCCTCAAGTAATCCGCCACGTATTGCAAATCCGGCAGGTATTTGGCAGGGATCTGCGCTGAAGAGCTGGAAAAATGAATTTTTGGCAAATTACGTTCCAGGCGCTTCTTTTCGCCCTCCCCCACCGATTCCTTGCCGGTAAACCCGCGTTTGGTGGGGTCAAATTTATACATATTGGCCGTGCTGCTGATGTTGGAAGAGACCGAGGGCACCTTGCCCAGCCCGGTTTGAGGGTCTATCACATCTTTGTAGTATTTATTCAGGGTGTAGTGCTGCCCGGAATCAACCGGCGTCACGTTCACCTTCACGCGCACGGGGCTAAGCTTGCCCCACACGCTTTTCGGCTCGCGCACGTTGTAAAAATTGAATTTCCCGCTCCAGCCGTAAGCGGTGCGCACCGTGAACAGGGTGATGTATGAATCCTTGAGCAGTTGGTACAACGGCGCCAGTTTTTTAGCCGCCGCATCCCCCGTGGTCGGGTCGGGCAAATCGGGAAACTGGAACTTAACCCGCATGTTGGCAGAGAGCAACCTGTTAGCCGGGTCGTACACCGCATCAAATTTCCCGTAGTGGTATGTTTTATCCGCCTTATCCGGCACGTAATCCGGCAGGGTATAGGGCCCGCCGGAAACGAACTTCTTGTAATCCTCGTCCGCCTGCTTGACCAGCGGGTCCTGGAGGGCAGGCTCCTTTTTGGCTTCCGGCGCCTTGCCCGTCGCTTCCTTCTTCACCTCCGGGGCTGCCGGCAGCGGCTCCTTCGGCGCATCTTTGCCTTTGCCGTCCTTTCGCTGCAGAACACTGCCGCCACCCTTGCCCCACAGCGTACGCTCAGGCCCGCCAGCCGCTGATTGCCTTCCAAAAGCCGGGGAGCGCTGCACCAGCGACCTGGTTTGAATCTCATCCTCTTCTTCCCCCACCCCTCGCCGCCCCTCCGGGATGGCATGACGCTGGATCAGCGCTTTCTCCTGGATTTCGTCCTCTTCGCTGCCCACCGCCTGCCGCCCTTTGGGAATGGCATGGCGTTGAGCAATCAACCCGCGCATGGCTTTATTGCCAAATCCCTGCTGCAGGTTGAGCACGTCGGCATGCGAGAGGGCTGGAACACCCGCCACGTTAACTTGCGAGGGTGGCTCTTCCTGCATCTGCCCGCTGCGCTGCGCCACCTTTTCCTTTGGCGGTTTTGCGGGGTTAACGCGGTTCTTCCTGGTTTTCTGCGAATAAGAACGATCGCTCATCTTACCTGTCTTTCAAAAAGCGCGGGCTTCCCATTCAAAAACCACGGTTTACTTCTTTCTAACAGTACAATAAATGAATCTGAAAGTCAAGCGATACCCAAAAAAATAAGGCAGGTCACAAAACCTGCCTTATCCTCAAATCTAAGTGCTAGATGGGCTGCAGCGAACCGGCTTAGAAGCGCAGCAGCGCTCCGATGGAGCCAACCTTTTCAAAGGCCGGAGACAGCGGCGCAGTGGCAACCTCGCCGCCGTTGTGCATCACCGCGTGCACCGCCAGGTCCACCACATCCAGCGTGCGTTCCATGCGGGCTAATCCGCAGTGCGTGCAGGGATCCTCAACATTCGCAGATAACGCCCCGCAGCTGGGGCACAGGTAGCCTTCCTTCTGCAGGCCTTCCACAAAGGTGAGGGTTTTCACCCGGCCCTGGTTAATCGCCGCGAGCGTATCGCTCAGCCCTACCACCGCAGCGCTGCCCTTGGCTGCCAGCGTCACCAGTTCTTCCACAAGGCGCTGTTCGCGCTGCCGTTCCGCCTCCAGCCCCAGTTGCAGCGCTTTGCTCAACACCTCGCTGTGGCTGGCGGTCATCGCCATCGCAAACGTACCCATAACCAGGCTCTGCCATGCTTTGGGCAGCAAACCGCGGAACAAATGGATGTTATCCTCCGTCCCGCCGATGAGAATCCGGCGGACATGGTTTGCCTCAAAAAACCGAATGGCGAAGTCAGCGGCGTCCTTCATGTTGCGCTCAATCTTTTCTTCCTCAAAGTTGGTGCGCCCCGCCATGCCCCCGCGCCTGCCCGGGAAGGATGAAGCCCCTCCGCGCTTGATGTGCTTGACAGCCTCGCCCATCATGCCCTCCTGCTCGCGCAGTTCTCCCAGGTGGAAGAAAAAGAGCCGGGCGCCCTGCTTATCAACCAGCACCACGCCGTACCCGCCGTAATTATCCAAGAGATCGGCCAATGGTTTAACGCTTGGCCGGTCACTGACATGCAGCAGATTGCGTACTGGAACTGCCAGTGGGTAAGCGCGGAAAAAGCTCTGCGCCGCGCAAGAAAAAACCGCCACCGATTTTCCCGTCCACCCATACTCGCGGCTGAAGTAGTCTTCAACCGCGGTCACATCTCGTGCCAGGTTGATTTCCTTGAGCATGGCGCGCAGGCGCAGGCGGTAAGCATCCGCATTGCCCTGCGCCGGATCCGTGTTCAGGTAAAGGCTGAGGATTGGGTCGGGGGAAACAAATTCCAGCAGTTCCCGCAGATCGTTGTCAGTGAACATGGCAACCTCCATTCAGGTGATATATTGTTGTCAATGAACAATACCTGCGCATTCAGCAGGTCAAAAGATGTTTTACGGACGCTTGCCCAGCGTCACCACCACCTCCTTTTCTTCCGTTCCACGCAAAATAGTCAGGGTTACTGTATCACCGGGATTCTTATTGGTAAGTATATACCCGATTAAATCATTGAATACCCGCACCGGACGGCCGTCAACGCCGATCACCAGGTCGCCGCCCGCTTTTAGCCCGGTCACGCCGATGGCCTGGGTGGCTGGTTTGAGCCCGGCCTGCTCGCCCGGTCCACCTGGAGCCAGCTCCAGGATATAAGCACCCGTGCTGCGCTGCAATTTGAGCGCCTCAATTTCCGCCAGGCTCAACTCTGAGCGGAAGGTGATACCCAGGTAGGGATAATCGTACTTGCCGGTCTCAATCAGCGAAGGTACCGCTTTCTTCACCACGTTGATGGGGATGGCAAAACCAATCCCGCTGTTGACGGGGTCGCCGGTGGTGGTGGTGCCGGTGGTGCGGATCGCCCGGTTGATGCCAATCACCTCGCCCGCCAGGTTGAGCAGCGGACCACCCGAGTTGCCGGGGTTAATCGAAGCATCGGTCTGGATGATGTCGCCCGACGAGAAAAAGCTGCCGCTGCCAGCCGGGCGGATGGATTCAAGTGTGCGCCCCTTGGCAGAGACAATCCCGCGCGTCATCGTGCCGGAAAGTCCAAACGGGTTGCCCAGCGCAATGACCGTCTGCCCCACCTTCACCTGCTCCGAATCGCCCAGCGTGAGCGGCACCAGTTCAGCTTCCGGCGCCTTCACCTCAACCACCGCGATATCCGAATCCAGGTCTGTGCCAATCACCTTGCCGGTGGCTTTAAAGCCCGAGGCGAAGTCAATTTCAATGCTCTTGGCGCCTTCAACCACGTGGTAATTGGTGATGATGCGCCCCTTTTTATCATAGACAAAGCCCGACCCGCTGCCAGACCCCTGATCCGTCACGATGCTGATGGAAACCACGCCCGGCGTGACGCGCTCATATAATTCAACCAGCAGCCTGTCTGATTCAACCAGGCTGGTGGGAGGGGAGACGACCGTGGCTGGTTTGGCCGTGGGGCTCGCGCTCGTCGGGTTGAGACTTTTGGTCGCCTGCGGAGTCGTTCCCGTCTCAAAGGTGAACGGGCCGATACTGCACGCCATAACGCTCAAAACAAAAACAAATACCACTATCCAGGGAGCTAACCGTTTCATTATTAACCTTCCAAATAAGAATTATCGCATTTCGCGAAGTTTTTCAAACAGGGCACGCTGCTGCGCGGTCAATTGCTTCGGAATTTGAATCGAAACGCGCGCAAACAGGTCGCCGTGCTGCGATGGATTTTTAAGGAGCGGCATGCCCCGCCCTGCCAGCCGGAATTTCTGACTGGGTTGGGTGCCCGCCGGGATGGTCAGCACCACCTCGCCGCCGGGGGTGGGCACTTTCACCTGCCCGCCCAGCACCGCGCTGACCAGGTCAATGCTCACGTCGGTCGTCAGGTCACTGCCCTGCTGGTCAAAGCGTCCATCTGGAACCACGCTGACCACCAGGTACAGGTCGCTGCGCTGACCTGTAGGCGCCGCCGGTCCGGCATTTGCCATCCTCACCCGCGTGCCGTTCTGCGCGCCCGGTGGAATTTTTACCTGCAGCCGCCGCCCGTCCACCTCCACCATGCGCTCGGCTCCGTGGTAAGCCTCGTCAAAGGTGATGGTGACCGGTGTTTCAAGCGCCTGGGGCTGCGCCGGGACACGCCGGCGGGTTCGACTCTGCGGCATTCCGCCTGCGCCGCCCATGCCGCCCATCCCGCCGAAGATCTGGGTGAAGAAATCCGAGAACCCCGTGCCGAAGATGCCCTCGAAGTCGCGCATATCCACAGTCTGCCCGCCACGCTGACCGGTGGTCCACTGCTCCCAGTTGAAGTTGCCGGGCTGCCCGCGCTGCTGCCACGAGGAATAATCCGCGCCAAGCTGGTCGTACCGGGCTCGCTTTTGAGGATCCGCCAGCACCTCATTGGCTTCGTTGATTTCCTTAAACTTATCCTCAGCCGCTTTGTTGCCGGGGTTGCGGTCCGGGTGGTACTTCATGGCAAGTTTACGGTAAGCCTTTTTAATCTCATCCTGGCTGGCTTTGCGTTCAACGCCTAAAATCTTGTAGTAATCCTTATAGTCCACATCAATATTGTAGACTCATGCCAGATGATAAGTCAAGCGGAGAATTCAGAGTCTTATACAACTCTAATTTAATCCCAAAACTCCGCCGGGGTGGCACGTAAATTGCAACATTAGTATCAAGGTTGTGTCTGGTCCTTGCAGCCCGGTGGGCAGGCCCCCGCCGGGCTGCAGCCATGCACTTCAGGGGCGCCCTTTTCTCCCTTTTATTCGGTTTATATGAGTTTTATTAGCGTTTGGCAACCCGGCTTGACTCGAGTTTGCGGCCATGGTATCATAATTCACGAGCCGTTAGCAGACTCGGGCTGAGAGTGCTAAATAGAAACTGATGAATGACCTGTCTGAACGACAAAAATTCTTACTAACCCTGCTGGTGCACGAGCATATTCGCTCGGCTGCCCCGGTCGCTTCTCAGCACCTGGTTGAACATTACCATCTGGATATGAGCTCCGCCACAGTGCGCAATGAACTGGTAGCCCTCACCAACATGGGCTACCTGCGCCAGCCGCACACCTCCGCCGGGCGCGTGCCCAGCGAAGAAGGCTACCGCTACTTTGTCAGCCGCCTGCTGCAGGAAACCGAGCTGCCAGATGCCACCCGGCGTACGATCTCGCACCAGTTTTACCAGATGCGCAACGACATCGAGCAGTGGATGCGCCTGACGGCATCCGTGCTGGCGCACCAGTCGCGCGCCGCCTCGCTGGTCACCTCGCCCCACACCGAGCATGCCCGCCTCAAACACCTTGAGTTGATTGCCTCCCGCGGGCGGCAGGTGCTGCTGGTGCTGGTCATGGTCGGCGGCGAGATTCACCAGCGCATGTTAAGTCTCGAAGAGCCCACCCCGCAGGAGACGCTCTCCGAGCTGGCCAACCGCCTCACTCACCTGTATTCCGGCAGCGATGCAGCCGCCCTGCAAATTGCTCCCATCCCCTCCGGTTCCGCTTTGGAGCGGCAGGTGCTAGAAGCCGTGCTGACGGAAATGACCCAGGCCAATGCCGAGCTTTCCGGCGAGGTGTACCTGGATGGCCTCACCAACGTGCTCGCGGAGCCAGAATTCGCCGGTTCGGAAGATGCCCGCCGCGCCTTGCGCGTGTTGGAAGAACGCTCCGTGCTGCAAGAACTCATGTCGCGCAGCATCACCTCCAATAACCTGGGTGGGGTTCAGGTGGTCATCGGCGGCGAAGGCGCATTCGATGAATTGCGCCACTTTTCAATCGTCCTGGCTCGCTACGGCATGCCCGGTATTGTCACAGGCACGCTGGGCGTGCTCGGCCCGGTGCGCATGCCCTACGGGCGCACCATTTCAACCGTTCGCTTTTTAGCCGGTCTGTTAAGTGATCTTGTGACCGACACAATGGTAGATTAGAGTAAATAGATGAGCAAACCAAAGCAACCAAAAAAACCTGAAGAGTCCGAGAAAGACTCCGCTTCCCAGCCGCAGGGCACTCAGCCTGCGCCCGAGCAGCCCCCCATGGTGGCGCTCACCCTGGATGAATATTCAGCGCTTGAAAAGCAGCGCGATGAAGCCCGCCAGCAGGCCCGAGAATTCTCCGAAGGCTGGCAGCGCGAACGCGCCGATTTTCAAAACTACAAGCGCCGCGTCGAGCGCGACCAGTCTCAGGTGCTGGAAACCACCTCCGGGCGCATCGTCAAGAAATACCTGGTCATCCTCGATGACCTCGAGCGCGCCCTAAAAACCCGCCCGACTGAGGGCCAGGGCGCGGCATGGGCCGAGGGCGTTGAGCTTATCGTTCGAAAACTGCACTCCATTCTGGACCAGGAAGGCGTCAAACGCATTCCCGCTGAGGAACAGCTCTTTGACCCCAACCTGCACGAAGCCATCACGCATGAAGATCACCCCGAGCGTAAGAGCGGGGAAGTTATCGAAGTTGTTCAACAGGGATATATGATTGGCGAACGGGTCTTACGCCCGGCGCTTGTCAGAGTCGCACGTTAGGAGAAAAATTGTATGGGAAAAATCATTGGTATTGATCTGGGAACCACCAATTCCGTTGCAGCCGTCATGATGGGCGGTGAACCCGTTGTCATCCCCACCGCTGAAGGCGAACGGTTGTGCCCTTCCGTGGTTGCTGTCAACAAGAACCACGAACGCATTGTCGGCCGCCCGGCCCGCAACCAGGCGATCGTCAATCCTGAAAACACCGTCTTTTCCATCAAGCGCTTCATGGGTCGCAAATTTGACGATCCCGAAGTGCAGCGCACCATCGGCAAAGTGCCCTACAAGGTCACCAAGGCCCCCAATGGCGATGTTCGCGTGGTGATGGATGGCAAAGAATACTCGCCGCCCGAAATTTCCGCCATGGTGCTGGGAAAACTCAAAGCCGATGCCGAAGCCTACCTCGGCGAGCCGGTGACCGAAGCTGTGATTACCGTTCCAGCCTACTTCAACGATGCCCAGCGCAACGCCACCAAGGATGCGGGTAAAATCGCCGGCCTGGAAGTCAAGCGCATCATCAACGAGCCGACCGCCTCTTCCCTGGCTTACGGCCTCGATAAGAAAAAGAACGAGGTCATCGCCGTTTACGACCTGGGCGGCGGCACCTTCGATATCTCCATCCTCGATGTTGGCGAAGGCGTCTTCCAGGTGCGCTCCACCTCAGGCGATACCTTCCTCGGCGGAGATGATTTTGACCAGCGCGTGATGGAATACCTGATTGAAGAGTTCAAAAAGCAGCACGGCATCGATCTGCGCGCCGACCGCCAGGCTCTGCAGCGCCTGCGCGAAGCCTCCGAGAAAGCCAAAATCGAGCTTTCCTCCATGATGCAGACTGAAATCAACCTGCCCTACCTCACCGCGGATGCCACTGGTCCCAAGCACCTGGTGCTTCCCTTCACCCGCGCCAGGCTGGAACAGCTCACCGGCGACCTGGTCTCCCGCACCCTCGACCCCGTCCGCCGGGCACTCTCAGACGCCAACCTCAAGACCTCCGATATCAGCGAGGTGGTGCTGGTTGGCGGTATGATCCGCATGCCCGCCGTGCAGGAAGCCGTGCGCCGCGAATTTGGTAAAGAGCCCCACAAGGGCGTCAATCCGGATGAAGTGGTGGCCGTTGGCGCTGCCATCCAGGCTGGCGTGCTGGGCGGCGAAGTGAAGGATATCCTCCTGCTCGACGTCACCCCCCTCACCCTCTCGGTCGAGACCCTGGGCGGTGTTTCCACCCCCATCATCGAGCGCAACACCACCGTGCCGGCCCGCAAGAGCCAGGTGTTCTCCACCGCCTCCGACGGCCAGACCCAGGTTGAGATTCACGTTCTGCAGGGCGAGCGCCCCATGGCCAGCGACAACAAATCGCTCGGCAAATTTATCCTGGACGGCATCCCCCCCGCCCCGCGCGGCATCCCTCAGGTGGAAGTGACCTTCGATATTGATGCTAACGGCATCCTCAAGGTCACCGCCCTGGATAAAGCCACCAACCGCAGTCAGCATATCACCATCACCGCCTCTTCTGGCCTCAGCGAATCCGAGGTGGAGCGCATGCGCCGCGAAGCTGAAACCAACGCCGACGCCGATAAGCAGCGCAAAGAACTGGTGGAAGTGCGCAACTACGCCGATAACACCGCCTACACCGCCGAGAAAACCCTCAAAGACCTGGGCGATAAAGTTCCCGCCGACTTGAAAGGCCAGGTGGAATCTGGCATCAAATCGGTGCGCGAGGTGATGAACGGCAGCGATGCCACAGCCATCCGCAAAGCAGCCGATGACCTCGGCGCATTGATCCAAAAAGTGGGCGCCAGCGCCTACCAGCAGCAGCCCGGCCCCACCGCCGGAGGCCCTGCCGGTGATGCTGGCGGTCCGCAAACCGGTCCCACCCCGGGCGAAAACAAACCCGGCGGCGAAGACGTCGTTGACGGCGAATTTAGAAACGCCTGAGCCTGTGAATGGCCTCACGCGATTACTATGAGATCCTGGGCGTGGCACGCAATGCCACGCCCGATGAGTTGAAAACGGCCTTCCGCAACCTGGCGCGCAAGTACCACCCGGATGTCAACAAAGAGCCAGATGCGGAAGAACGCTTCAAGGAAATCAACGAAGCGTATGCCGTCCTTTCGGATTCTGAAAAGCGCGCCGCCTATGACCGTTACGGCAAAGAAGGCCTCAGCGGCATGGGCGGAGCGCCGGATTTCACAACCGTGGATTTTTCGGATATCTTCGAAGAACTCTTCGGGTTGGGCGGACTGGGCGGCAGCCGCGGACAGCGCCGCAACGCCCCGCGCCGCGGCGCAGACCTCACCCAGACCGTCCAGCTCACCTTTGAAGAAGCTGCCTTCGGGGTTGAGAAGGAAATTGATATCACTCGCGATGAGCTCTGCACCACCTGCCGGGGCACAGGCGCTGAACCGGGCACCAGCCCCACCTCGTGCGCCACCTGCGGCGGGCGCGGTGAAGTCCGCCAGGTGCGCCAGACCTTTCTCGGCTCCATGGTGCAGGTGACCACCTGCCCCACCTGTAACGGGCGCGGGCAGGTCATTCCCACCCCCTGCCACACCTGCCGTGGGCGCACCTTTGAGCGGCGCGTTGCGCGCAAGGTCATTCCCATCCCCGCCGGGGTGGATAGCGGCACGCAAATCCGCCTGGCAGGCGAAGGCCAGCCCGGTGAAAACGGCGGTCCCAACGGTAACTTCTACCTTGAAATTCAGGTCAAACCGCACCAGTTTTTCAAGCGCCGCAACGATGACGTGATGCTGGATCTCTCCATCAACGTGGCCCAGGCCGCCCTCGGCGCTGAAATCCAGGTGCCCACGCTGGAGGGCATCACCAAAGTCAGCATCCCCACCGGCACGCAGCCCGGCAAGGTCATCACCCTGCGCGGCAAGGGCATCACCCATCTGCGCGGCAGCGGGCGCGGCGACCAGCTCATCATCCTCAATGTGGAAATTCCCACCCGTCTTAACCCAGAGCAGCGCGAGCTCTTTGAAAAACTGGCCGCCACCCTCGGCAGCGAAGTTCATCCGCGCGAAAAAAGTTTCCTGGATGTGCTCAAGGAGGTATTAGGTGGCTGAAGCGCGCTGGCTGGAAGTTTCCCTCACGGTTAACGGCGAACTGGCTGAATCCGTGGCTGAGGTGCTCGACCGCTTTGCCTCCGGCGGCGTGGTGGTTGAATCCGGCGTCATCTACGACGAAGAAGAGAGCGAAGGCACGCCGGTTGGCCCGGTGCGCGTCTATGCTTACCTGCCGGTGGATGAATTCCTGGAAGAGAAACGCCAGCGCCTGGAAGAAGCCCTGTGGTACCTGGGGCGCATCCAGCCGCTGCCCGAACCTGCCTTTAAGCCTGTTCAAGATGAGGACTGGATGGCAGCCTGGAAAAAACACTACCACCCCATTCCCATCGGGCAGCGCCTGCTGGTGCTCCCCGCCTGGATTGAGCAAACCGACCTGACGCGCCTGGCCGTCAAAATTGACCCCTCCATGGCTTTTGGCACCGGCACGCACCCCACCACCCAGTTGTGCATGGAAATGATTGAAAAACACCTCATCCCCGGGCAGAATGTGATTGACGTGGGCTGCGGCTCAGGCATTCTCTCCATTGCCGCCCTCAAGCTGGGCGCAGCGCGCGCCCTGGGCGTGGATATTGACAGTGCCGCCGTCAAGAGCACCCGTGAAAACGCCGCCGCCAACGAGGTTCTCGCCGGGTTGGAAACTGGCCTCGGCTCTGTGGATGAAGTGCTGCAGGGTCAGTTCAGCCTGCGCCAGGCTCCGCTGGTGCTCGCCAACATCCTCGCCCCCATCATCATTCGCTTGTTTGGCACCGGCCTGGCGGATCTGGTTCAGCCCGGTGGAAAGCTCATCCTCTCCGGCATCCTCGAAGGCCAGGCAGCTGCCGTTAAAGAGGCTGCTGCGGCTAAAGGCTTGCGCTGGGTTGAAACCGCCCAACAATTGGACTGGGTAGCCATTGTGATGGAGAAGTAAGCCCGGTTTCCGGGCCGGGCTTGACCTTTCTCCCGCCACCCGGTAAAATACAGTCACTCGCGGGCGTCGCCAAGTGGTAAGGCAGTAGCCTTCCAAGCTACTATTCGCGGGTCCGAATCCCGTCGCCCGCTCTACCGTTTGAAAACCTGATGGATGAATTCCCGTCAGGTTTTTCTATTCGCGGGCACCCACAGGGGTGTGATATCCCACAAGGGGACTCTGTTCGGCTCCCGTCGCCTGCTTTTTCCTTTACCCTCTCCCCCTCAACCAATCCATCAACCAATCCTCGCTCCACGTGTTCACCACCAGCATAGGCCAAACCCAGCCCCGCCGCGCCACCGAAACGCCCAGCTCGGCGTAATCCAGCTGCGCGGTTGAATGTGCGTCCGTGTTGATTGCCAGTGGAATCTCCATCTCAGCCGCCCGGCGCGCGTAAACCTCATCCAGGTCCAACCGGGATGGGCTGCAATTAATCTCCAGCGCCACGCCATTTTCCTTGGCGGCTTGCAGCACCTGCTCCATATCCAGGTCAGCACCCTCCCGTTCCGGCATCAGGCGTCCGGTTGGGTGCCCGATGATATCCACATGCGGATTGCGCATCACCTTGAGCAGCCGCGCTGTCACCTGCTCGCGCGGCTGGCGCAGGCTGGTGTGCAGCGAAGCGATCACAATATCCAGCGCTGCCAGCACCTCGTCCGGGTGTTCCAGTGTGCCGTCGGCGTGAATTTCCACTTCAGCCCCCTGCAGCAGCCGGATTCTATCGCCCATGCGGGCCTGCACCACGTCAATCTCAACCCGCTGTTGGCGCAGCCGTTCGGCATCCAGCCCGCCCACAATGCCCAATCCGCTTGAATGGTCCGTAATCGCCAGCACCTTCAGGCCGCGTTCCACCGCTGCTTCTGCCATCTGCTCAATGCTGTTGGCCCCATCGCTCCAGGTGGTATGGCAGTGTAGTTCCATCACGCGCTCGTTGAGCAGCATCATACGCGGCAGGTGACCGTAATCCACCGCCGCCTGGATTTCACCCCGGTCTTCGCGCAGTTCGGGTGGGATGTAACTCAATCCCAGGAATTTATATAAATTTTCTTCGTCGTCAAACAGAACTTCACTGCCATCAGCGCGGGTCAGGCAGCGCTCCGAAAGCGACAGCCCCTTCTTTTGCGCCAGTTCGCGCAGGCGCACGTTGTGCTCCTTGGAACCCGTCACAAATTGCAGCAGCGTGCCAAACCGCTCCGGCGGCTGGCTCCACAACTGGATGTTCAACCCGTCCACCAGTTCCACGCTGGATTTATTCTCCCCCTGCCCCAAAATCCGCGCCACCTGCGGATGGTGGGCAAAAGCCTCCATCACCGCGCTGGCATCCTCGCACCCGATAACCAAATCCAGGTCGCCAATGGTCGGCTTCCAGCGCCGCACGCTGCCCGCCGCCTCCGCCCGGGCCACCCCATCAAACCCTTTCAACCACGCCACCCAGCGCTGCGCCACCGGGCGCACATTCCCCAGCAGGCGCCGCTTGGTGCGCCGCTTGAGCGCCTCCAGCCCTTCAAGCACCCGCGCCTCTGATTTTTCGCCCATCCCCGGCAGCCCCCTCAGCCGCCCTTCGCGCGCCGCGGCCTCCAGCTGGGGCAAGGTGGTGATGCCCGCCTGCCGCCAGAACAACGCAACTTTCTTCGGCCCAACATCAGTCACCTGCAGCAAATCGGTCAGCGTGGGCGGCACCTCCTCCTCGATCTTTTGCAGGAATTCCAGCTTGCCGGTCGTCAGCAGCTCGGCAATCTTCTCAGCGATGGCTTTACCCACCGCGGGGATCTCGGTCAGCCGGCCCTCGCGGTGCAAGGTTGCGATATCCTCGCCCAGGTTGCGCAGGCTCTCGGCGGCGCGGCGGTAGGCCAGTGTTTTATAGATAATCTCGCCCTTGATTTCGAGCAAATCGGCAATGCGGTCAAAAACAGCAGCGATGTCTGAATTATTCATTTTTAAGTATTAAAGTCAAGTCCTCTAATATCTTGGGGGATTCCAGAATTTCAGCGAACTGTGCCACCCAATTGATAACCCGTTCTTTATCCAACTTAGGATGGCTCTCAACAAGCCCCTGAATATCTTGCCAATCCTGGGCACGATGAGCCACCGCTTTTAAAATTATTAAATCCTCCACGGTTGGCAGCCTGATAGACAAACCTCCGAATTCCAATTGCAGGCTTCTTTCAATAATTTCTAATTCAAACGGCAAAATTCCTAAAGATATGTCGATATCAGTTTCGCTCAATTGATGGCGAAGAAGAAGAACGCGATGCTGTTGGGCAAACAGGGCGGCATTTTTAATTCTCGGTAGAATACCCTCCTCTTGCGCCAGCGAAAGAATTTCGGGAATTTGATTGATGGATGCATAGAGCATTGCATCCAGATCAGCTGTCAGGCGAGGTTTCCCCAGTAAGCTTGCAGCAATTCCACCGATGATTACACCTTTTTGTTCAAAACGGTCAATCACTCTCTGAAGGGCGGCCAGGGGTTCAAGTAATGCAGATAATTCCTCATCGCTTATCATATAATTCCCTGATTTTTGTCCACCTGAGGATAATTTCCATCTCTTCCGCTTCATTTCTTTGAATCTTCAAACCCAATCCTCGCGCCAGGTTATGGATCGCGATCAATTGTCTCCAGCGCATTTCGCAGGTAGCCTCACGCCTTTCACAGCATTGGACAGCTTCTACGGCTTTCCAGCGGTTAAGATAGGCTTTCGTATCCTCGTCGGAAGGGTTCATGAATTAATTATAGCACGGCGATCATTCGGCCAGTTTCAGGCGCAGCGCCGACCAGTCATCATCAATGGATACCATTGCCACCCCCACCCAGCCCACCCCCGCGGCATAGGCGTTGATCAAAACGC
>CAYVOX010000067.1:0-16240 GCA_964453035.1 uncultured Anaerolineaceae bacterium | reverse complement strand
GTTATTCATCTACACCGAGATTCTTCGCCTTCGCTGCGCTCAGGCTCAGAATGACGCCATTTCTGGTTAAGATTCGTGAAACTGTCAGGAGGCCAGGTTTTTTTGAAAAAAATTACAGGTCTCCACCGCCAGCGGGGCGCAAGGCGGCTTACAGGTGAGGCGCTGCGGGAGGGGCAGCGGCCCTCAGCCCGACAGGTATGCAGGGAAGAGAGACGGTTGGGGGGTTCCTGGTTTCCCGGCAGTCACGGCTCAAAATCCAACATTGGCTATTGACTCTTGTGAAAAATCGCGCTATCATAATCTAAACGTTACCGGTAACGTTTAGGGAGGGCTTTTGGTCACACTCAGGGATATTGCCAGGGTAACAGGATTATCTGTCAACACCATATCCAGGGCGCTGAATGGCAAGCCGGATGTGAACCCTGAAACGCGCCAGCGCGTGGAAGATACCGCCAGGCAACTGGGGTATGTGCCGAACAGCATTGCGCGCTCGCTGGTTGGCGGTCATTCTTGCACCATTGGATTAATCATCGCAGACCTGCAGAACCCCTTTTACAGCAAAGTTGCCCAGGGTGTTGAGGAAGCCGCCAGGATTGAAGGCTATTCAACCATCCTGGTCAACACGAATGAAAACGAAAACGATGAGCGCAAAGCGGTGCAGGTTTTGCGTTCCAAACGGGTTGACGGCATGCTCATCCACCCCACCCAGGGTGATTCCGAGCACATTCTGCAGTTGCGCAAGGATGGCGTCCCATTTATTCTCATCAACCGCCACTTTGATGAGGTGGTTCCCGATTACATCATTAATAACAATACCAAAGGCGCGTACCTGGCAGCCAGGCACCTGCTGGAGTTGGGCCATCGCAACATTCTTCATATCACAGGTCCTGACCGCATCTCCAGCGTTCGCGAACGCATTGTGGGTTTTAAACAGGCCCTGAGTGAATTTAACGTCCCGTTTGATCCTGCAATGATTATCCACACCCGGCTGGATATGCAATCCTGTTACGAGACCACGTTGAAAGCTTTTCGTTCCGGGTGTAAATCTACGGCACTCTATACCTACAGTGACTTGCTGGCAATCGGCAGCCTGAGAGCTTTACGCGAGCTTAACCTGCGCGTGCCAGAGGATATCTCGCTGGTGGGGTATGACGATATTGATTTTGCAGCCTTCCTTGAGGTGCCTCTGACCACGGTGCGGCAGCAGATGTATGAAATCGGTCGCCAGGCAGTCCATCTGCTCATCAAAATCATCCATGACCGCTCGTATGAGCCCGGAAAATACCGGGTGGTGCTCGATCCTGAACTGGTGGTGAGGCGATCAACCGCAAAACCCAGTCAGCCCCAATGAAAAAAAGGAGGTGAACCCCTTACGAATCGACTTTGTTGGTGCCGTCGTTAACCCGGCAGTATCAGATTTCTAATAAGTGAGGAAAGGATATAAAAAGATGAAGACGCTGTATCGCATGATGTTAATTGTGATGGTCGCCTCGCTGCTGCTTTCAGCCTGCGCTCAGGCCACGCCCGTTCCACCCACCCAGGCGCCAACCAAGGCTCCTGATGCAACCAAAGCGCCAGAAGCGACCAAGGTACCCGCCACTGCGGCGCCAACCGCTGTTCCAACCGCAGCAGGTCCCAAAGGAAAGGTAACAATCTGGTACGACAGCGGCGCAGCCTGGAATGATTTCATCGCCGAGTTTAACAAAGAACTGGCCACCAAATACAAGGACGTTACGGTGGAATGGGTTCCTCAGGATGCTGCCCAGCTCTCTGCAAAGCTGGTTTCCGCCTTTGCCGCCAAGCAAGGTCCGGATATCGCCATGGGCTCGCAATACCGCCTGGTGGCTGCGGAACAACAGTTCAAGGCCTGGGAAAACCTGGCTTCGCGCGTTGCATCCGATGCGGAGATGAAAGAAATTGTCAACGCGCTGCCCAAGATCCACGTGGATTCCTACACCACCAGCGGAAAAGTCTGGGGGCTGCCCCAGGTTGTGCAGGCTGTTGGCCTGTTTGTTCGCAAATCCTGGATGGATAAGCTCAACGCTAAGGTTCCAGAAGATTGGACGGAGTTAACCGCGCTGGCTGAACGCTTCACCAAGGAAGACCCGGACGGCAACGGCAAGGCCGACACCATCGGCTACTGCACCTTTGGAGCCCCCGGCGTGACCAACTCGGCGGGCATCCAGTTTGAATATTCAGGCGCGGCAGCCGGGATGGACTTCCCGATTATCGACGCCGCTGGCAAGCCTTCCTTCAACACCGAGATTGGCAAGAAAGTGGCCCAGTACCTGTATGACTGGCAGCATAAGAACAAAGTCACCTCGCCCGATTCCCCCACCTTCACGCACAAGGAATTCTACGAGGTGGTTCAGGCAGGCAAGTGCGGCATCGGCCGCATCGGCGCCTGGAATATCGGCTCCTGGTCATCCTCGGCTATTGCCCAGGACTACGTGGTCATCCCCTATCCCCCCATGACCAAGGGCGGCAAAGCCTCTCAGGTCACCTGGTCAAACGGCATTGTGATGAATGCATCTTCCGTCAACAAGGATGCGACCTATGTCGTCTTCAAAGCCCTGATGAGCAAGTGGGGCCAGACTTTGTTCTACAAGAAGCTGACCAGCTCTGCCCGCACCGACCTGGATTGGGCAACCCTGGCCACCAACCCCGGCCTGCTGTACTTCACCAAGCAGCAGCCGAGCTATGTACTGGAACTGGCAGGGGTGGATACGTTCAACCCCATCCTGGATATCCTTTCCAAGTATCTGAACAAGATCCTTGCGGATCCGAAGACCGATCCCATCAAGGCTCTGGAAGATGCTGATAAGGAAGCACAAGCCAAGTATAAAGAGATGCACCCGTAAGTTTTGAGGTTTTTGGGAGGGGCAGGCTGTGTTCCGCCTGCCTCTCCCGATGTTGTCTTAAAAAATCCTCCTGAAAGGGGATATCAAGAGCATGGCAGTCGTAGATTCTGATATCAAATTCCTGAACCGAAAGCCGTTCTGGTTGCGGCTGTGGTCCGAGCGGACTGCGTACCTTTTTTTATTGCCCATCATTTTACTCTACACCGTCTTTTCACTGCTCCCCATTTTTCAAACTTTCATTCTCAGCTTCTTTGACGCAAAAATTATCGAACAGGGGCCGTTCGTTGGTTTAAAAAATTACTTTGACCTGTTAAAATCTCCGGATTTTTTGCAGGCCATGGGCAACACGTTTGTTTTTACCGGTGCTTCCACCGTCCTGGTGCTGGTTATTTCGCTGGGGCTGGCGGTTTTGCTGAATATTTCCTGGGTTCGCCAAAAAACCCTGTTTAAGGTGATTTACTTCCTGCCGGTGGTCACCTCGCTGGTGGCGGTGGGCTATGTGTGGAAGTGGATGATGGATTCGCGCTACGGCATCTTGAATGTGGCCCTTTCCCTGGTGGGAATTGAGCCGGGGCCGCGCTGGCTGACCAGTATTGACCTGGCGATCTGGTCACTGGTGCTGATTAATACCTGGAAATGGATTGGCTATTTTCTAATCATCTTCCTGGCGAACTTACAGGCCATTGATCTTTCGTTTTACGAGGCGGCCTCCATTGACGGCGCTTCACCCTGGCAGCAGTTCCGGTTCATCACCTTGCCTTTACTGCGGACGGCCATCGTCCTGACCGTTATCCTCGGCATCGTCAATTACCTCAAAGCCTTTGCGCTGGTTTTTGTGACCACTCAGGGAGGGCCGGCGGGATCTACGGAGTTGATGGCCACGTATGTTTACCAGCAGGCATTTGGCACCGGGCAGTACCGTTTTGGCTATTCTGCCGCGGCTTCGTTCTTCCTGTTCGTTCTCATCATGGCGTTTACGGCCTTATCCAATAAATTTGGCGGGGCGAATGAGGTGGCTCTATGAGCAAGCGCAGGTTAACCCCCAAACAATGGCTCGACCGGGTGATTGTTTATGGTATTCTGATCCTGTTTGCGTTCATCATGGCTTTTCCATTCTACTGGATGGTGGTCACCACCGTTCGTCCGCCGGATGAAGTTTACCGGGTAGATGTTTCGCTCGTTCCTTCAAAAATCACCTTTGCCATGTACGAGAAGCTGCTTAACGACCCACAGATGCCCGTCATGCAGTTTTTCGTCAACAGCCTGATTCTATCGATTGGCGCGATGATTATTAATGTTGCAACAGCCGTCCTGGCGGCTTATGTGTTGGGGCGGCGCAGAGTGCCGGGCGGCAGCCTGATTTATTACCTGATTATTGCGACCATGATGGTGCCGGGCGAGGTGGTGCTGATTGGCCTGTTCCTGATTATCAACTCCTTTGGCCTGGTGGATACCTATCTGGGGATGATATTACCCCTGGCGGTCAATGCGGTGAACTTCCTGATTATTTACAATTACATTTTGGGGCTGCCAAAAGAACTGGATGAAGCCGCAGTGGTGGATGGGGCGCAGATGTGGCAGATTGTGTGGCACATCATGCTGCCATTGTGCAAACCGGCCATTTACAGCTCGGCGCTGCTCTCCTTTTTGAGTGCCTGGCAAAACTTCACCATCCCCTATTTGCTGGCGCAAACCACCAAGATGTACCCGCTGGCAGTTGGCGCGCTGTTCACAGAAAGCACGTTGTTTGCCACCAAGCAGGAAACCCTCACCCTGGCCACGCTCCTGACCATCCCGACCTTGATCCTGTTTGTGCTCACCCAGCGCTTCGTCTTCTCGGGCATCACGGCTGGCGCTGTCAAGGGGTAGGCAGGCCCATCGCTCTATGATTAATGCGCATCTGCACATCGATTGCACTCAAAAACTCGGCAGCCTCGAGCGCATCTGGGCGAGCATCGGCTACGATGAATTGAACTGGACCTACACCCCGCGCGGTAAGGCGCTCTACCGGACCCTTCAGCAGTTGGCCGAGACGCCCTATTACGTCCGCCAGCACAACGCATTGACCAGCGGGAATGGCCTTTCTTCACCGGCTGCCGGCTCCACCAACGTTTTTCACCTGGATGCGGATGGTCAACCATTTTACGACTGGACCATCCTGGACCAGATTTACGACACCCTCACCTCATCCGGGTTTCGCCCCCTGGTTGAATTTGGCTTTTTGCCGCGCGACCTGGTGCCAGGCGAGGTGAACTCAGCCGACTGGCTGAGGGATGTGGGGCGCGAGAGCTACGAGAGCGACGGTTTGTGGAAGTATCCGCCCAGGGATTACACTTTGTGGGCAGAGCTTATCGAAGCATTCATGCGCCACATGGTGGAGCGCTACGGCCAACCTCAGGTGGAGACCTGGCTGTTTGAGGTGTGGAACGAGCCGAACTTGCCGAATTACTGGAAAGGCACGCTGCAGGATTACTGCAAGCTGTTCGATTTTACCGAAGCCGCCGTTCACAAAGTGCTGCCCTCCGCCCGGCTGGGAGGGCCAGCCAGCAGCAGCCCGGGCAAGGCGCCCTACCGGGAATTTCTGGAGGGCTTCCTGGCGCACTGCACCGGCGGCAAAAATTACGTCACCGGCAGCACAGGCACCCGGCTGGATTTTGTGTCCTTTCACACCAAGGGCGCGCATTACTCGCGCCGCCGCATCTACAACCCGCGCGCCGTGGTGGAGCGCGAAAGCCCCTCCAGCGCCGAGATGATGAGGGATATCCGTTCCGGGCTGGCTGCGGTTTCGGCGTTTCCGCAACTCAAAGGTTTGCCGGTTCTGGTGGATGAATGCGACCCGGCGGTGGGCACCATTTACGGGGTATTTGACAACCCCAACTTTATTGTGACCAACACGGAGCATTACCCGGTGTTCATGGCAGCTCTATTCCGCCGCATCCTCGATTTGAACCGCGAGTTTGCCGGTAACCCGGTCAGTTTGGCGACCACCTGGGCTTTTTATTTTGAGGGCAAACGCTTCTTCGAGGGAAATCGCACCCTGGTGGATAACGAAAACATCGAAAAACCGGTTCTCAACCTGTTCCGCGCCCTGGCAAAACTGGGGCATACGCGCTTACAGTTGAACAGTGACCGGCGGCGTGATGTGCTTTCGGCGGATTGCCCCGCGGAGGAGGTGGATGGCATTGCAGCCATGACGGAGCAGCGCGTGACGGTGCTGCTGTGGCGCCAGGCGGATGCGTGGTGGGCGCAGGGCGGGGGCGAGGTGCAGGTCACCCTGCAGCACCTGCCATTTACGGGTTCTGCGCGGGTCAGCCATTACCGGATTGATGCCAGCCATTCCAACGCGCACACCGCCTGGAAGCAATTGGGCAGCCCGCAAACCCCGACTCCGGCTCAAATTGAGCACATCCGCAGCCGGCAGGGGCTGGAACTGCTTACCCCCCCGCAGACGCATATCCTCAGCGCTGAGGGCAGCCTGGTTTTATCCTTCGAGCTGCCGCTGTGCGCCGCCTCCTTACTGGTGGTAGAATCTGGCTTGTAAATACTGAAACATGAGGAGCGGGTTGTGAAATATCGTTTTCCCTATGATTTTGCGGGTGAAATAGAAATCCCCGATCGTCAATTGCTGGGGGTCTTCCAGGCGCATCCATTTAGCGCGTTGAGCGAGGATGAAATCATCGAGCAGGCTGTGCATACCCCAATTGGGGCGCCGCGCCTGAGGCAGATTGTCAAAAAGACGGATAAAGTTCTCTTTTTACCGGATGACGTCACACGCGCCACGCCGGCTGGTCGGATTCTCCCTCACCTGCTGGGCGAGTTGGAGGAAATCGGCGTGCCGGATGAGAATATTCGCTTTTTAATGAGCCTCGGCACGCACCGCAAGATGACGGAGGCTGAGCTGGTTGCAAAACTGGGCGCGGCTGTGGTTTCTCGCTACCGGGTGATGAACCATCACTGGGAAGAGCTGGAAAACCTGGTCTATGTGGCCCATTCCAACGGCGGCGTTCCCATTTACGTCAACCGGGAAGCCCTGTGGGCTGACCATGTGATTGGGATTGGTGCCATTTTCCCCCACGCTGTGGCGGGGTTCTCTGGCGGCGGCAAGATTGTCATCCCGGGCATCACCGGCGAGTTGACCTGTGGGGATATGCACTGGGCCATGTACGGCATTCCCCCGCGCCAGCTTTACGGCAAGATGGAAAACCCGGTTCGCGCTTTGATTGATGAATTTGCGCTGAAGGCCGGGTTAGATTACATTGTTGACGCCATCCTGGATGAGGACGGGCGGGTTGTGGATATGGTCGCCGGGCATCCCATCCAGGCACACCGCGCCGGCTGCCAGATGGCCTACCGCCATTACGGGGTTCAGGTGCCGGGTCCGGCAGATATCGTCATCTTTGATTCCTACGGAACCGATATCGAGTACTGGCAGGCCATCAAAGCCATGACGCCAGCCGGGATTGTGATGAAGGATAACGGTATCGTCATCCAGGTGGCCTCCTGCCCGGAGGGAATTTCCGTCAGCCACCCAGAGGTGCTGGAATTTGGTTACCGGCCGCTGGCAGTGGTGGAGGATATGATGAAGCAGGGGCTGGTCAACAAGAGCGTGGCGGCGCATATGATCCAGGCCAGCGAGGTAATTGTGGACCGCGGGCGCGGTTACCTGATCTCGCCGGGGCTGACGCCCCAGGAAATCGTTCGCCTGGGCTTCCGGTATGCGGAATCACCCCAGCAGGCGCTGGATGCAGCCCTGCGTGCCAGGGGGCCGGATGCCAGCATTATTGTGCTCAGCCACGCCGGCGATATTTTGCCGCTCTACTAAGCGCGCTATTCTAAATTCGGATAACGGCATCGCCGCCTTCTGGCACCAGCCGCGCTGGCAAGAAGGCGGTGATTTTTACAGGAGGAAATATTATGATGGAATTTGAGGAAAAAATTGCGCGCCTGGTCACCACCATGGAGCGCCATAACCTGGATGGGATTGTTCTGCAGCGTGTTTCAAGTTTTGCCTGGGCAACCTGCGGAGCAGCTTCTTACATTGCTTTGACGGCCCTGAACGGGGTGGCCTGGTTATTGGTTGAGCGGGAATCTCGCCGCGTAATTACCAATAACATCGAGGCTACCCGCCTGAAGGCGGAAGAACCCCTGTTGGAACAGGGCTGGCAATTTGCCGTGGTGCCCTGGCATGGAAACCCGGAACTTGAGTTAAAGAAGCTCATCAACGGTAAACGGATTGGCTTTGACGGCGCCTTCCCCGGCGCGCTGGATCTCTCCGATGAAATGATTGACCTGCGCGCCAACCTGAACCCTGCCGAGCAGGAACGTTTCCGCAGCCTGGGCAAACGGTGCGCGGAGGTGATGGAAAGCACCCTTCTCATGATTCGCCCGGGGATGAGCGAGATCCAAATTTCCGGCCTGCTGGCCGGAGAAGCCGAAAAACGCGGCGTGAGGGCTGTGGTTAACCTGGTGGCGGTCGATGAGCGCATCTTCCTGCACCGCCATCCGCTGCCGACTGAAAAAAAGCTTGAGCGTTACGCCATGATTGTCCTGGGGGGGCGCTGGCGCGGGTTGATTTGCTCGGTGAGCCGGCTGGTGCATTTCGGGACTCCTCCCGAGGATGTGCGCCGCAAAATGGCCTGTACAGCCCGGGTGGATGCCGCGCTGATCAGCTCAACCCGGCCGGGACGCGCGCTTGGCGATGTTCTGCAGGCCGGCCTTGACACCTATACCCGGCTGGGATTTGCCGATGAATGGGAGTTGCACCACCAGGGGGGGCTTTCAGGCTATGAGCCGCGTGAATTGAAAGTAACACCGGGCGCGGCGCGACTGGTTGGACCCGGGCAGGCTTTTGCCTGGAACCCGACCATCACCGGAACCAAAATGGAAGATACCATCCTGGTTGGCGCGGGTGGAAATGAAATCCTCACCCGCACAGCCAACCTGCCGGTGATCCCGGTGCAGGCAAATGGAATGACCGTGGAAACGCCGGATATCCTGGTGGTGACGTGAGCCTTACTGGATGGGGTATTGCCCAAAGGTTTTAGCTGCGCTGTACATTGCCAGGATGTTCTCCAGGGGCATATCCGGTTCAAGCAAATGAGCTGCCGCCAGAGCGTATCCCCCGCCGGGCGCCAGCGCCTGGATGGTTTGCTGCACCACGCGGGTGACCTCGGCGGGCGTGCCTTTGACCAGCAGCTGCTGGTTATCGATGGCACCGTGAAAAGCCAGCTGCTTGCCGTAGGCGGCTTTGATGGGTCCGGGCTCCATTCCATCCGCGGTGGGTTGTAATGGATTCAGAACTTCCACGCCCATTTCAATCAGATCGGGGATGATTTTTTGGATGGCGCCGTCGCAATGCAGGAAGATTTTAGCGGATGTGCGTTTCTTGATGGATTCAATCAGGCGCGCATAGCGCGGTTTAAAGTATTCGCGGAAGACGCGGGGGCTGATCATGAGTGATTTCTGCGAGCCAAAATCATCGGCAAGCTGCACCATCTCCACCATGTCGCCCACCTCCGCCAGGAAGGTATCCCACAACCCAATCTGGATATCTACCAGGTGATCGAGCAGGCGGTGGGCAAAGGGCGGGTCTGAGACCAGGTCCATCAAAAAAACAGCCATCCCGCGCAGATGCTGCCCAAATTCAAAAATCCCGCCGCTGACCGGGGCCGCCACGAGGGCGTAATCCGAGGCATCAAACAGGTCTTTGGCTCTGGCGCGCAGGCCAGCCGCGCGGCTGGAATCATCCCCACGCGGCCAGGGAAAATTGGCCAGGTCGCCCGTCGCGGCATGTTCCAGTGGATGCCCGACTCGCTGAGAATGGATTCCCACCACTTTAACCCGAATGCCCCACTCATTCAGGTATTCATCGTCAGAAAGCTGCTTCAAACAGCGGTACTCCGGCCCCTGCAGAAACAAATACTGAAAATCAACCCCCAGCGCTTCGAGCAAGGTGGGGTGAGGGTTCATCACGGAAAAGAAAGGGTCAAGCTGCGGCTCTGGCACCGCCAGCCCCAGGCGGCGCGTGAGGCTCTGGTAGGCCTGAATGTGGATGGAGGTGACTCTTCCCCCCAGGTCAACCGGCACACGGTCGGGCTCCTGATGGTTGAGCGCCAGGCGGACTCGTTCACGATGGGTTATCGGCATGCCAATTCTCCTCAGGTTAATTTCGGTCGCTTCGCAGGCTTTCCACAAACGCCATGATGTTCTGGGAAGGCACATCGTGCTCCACCACATGCGATGGCGAGACAACCAGCCCGCCGTTAGCCCCGGCCTGCTCGACCAGCCGGTTTACTGCCTGGCGCACCTCTTGCGGGGTGCCAAAAGGCAGGGTGGTTTGCACACCAATGCCGCCCCAGAAGGATAAATGCTCGCCGTATTCTTTCTTGAGAAAGGCGATATCCACCGCTTCGGGCTGGATGGGGTTGAGAACATCCACGCCAATCTCAATCAGGTCGGGGACAATGGGGGTGATGAAGCCATCTGAGTGGTAAAAAGCCAGCAGGTGGGGGTTGGCGCGCTTCGCGGCGGAAATGACCTGCGCCAGGCGCGGCTTGAGAAGCCTGCGCCATAACGCCGGGCGCATCAACATTGCCTGTTCAGCGCCAACATCATCCCCAAACTGGATGATATCCACCCCCATCCGGGCGCACCGGGCAGCCATGTGCGCGCTGCGGCGGGTTACCTCATCCAGCAAAAATTCAGCCAGGTCGGGGTTGGCAATCATCTCCACCAGGAAGGCTTCGAACCCGCGCAGGCGCCAGGTTTTTTCAAAAATGGTCATTTCAAGGAACAAAACCGCGGCGCGCCCGGTGCTGTGGATGGCATTGACCTGTGCTTCCACCCCGCTGTAGCGGGAATCATCAAACACATCCGGAAACGGGAAGCGGGCAGCCTGTTCCAGGGTGACCTCTTCGCCGTCCAGCGGGTGTACTTTTCGGTGATAGCTCAATTCTTCGTCGAAGATGCGGTATTCTCCCCACTCGTTCAGGCAGGTGCGCTGGCCCAGGCGGAAAAAATGGGGGTAATTCTGGCGGCTGGCAAATTCGGGCAGCCTGTGGTTTGCCCAATCACAGGTGGGCCAATCCGGCACCTTACCGGCAAAAAAGGATGAAAAATCTGGCAGCCCCTGCGGGGGCGGCAGGAGCACGTATTGGTAATCGAGGTCAAGGTAAGCTGCCAGGTCGGTGATGCCTGTTTCGCGGGTAAAACGCGCCTGTGCCCGCCCCGTAAAGACCATATCGTACGGGACGCGGTCGGTTTTTTGACGGCGCAGCGCGGTTAAAAGTCGGTCACGCGGGATCATGCGGGGTTTATCCATTTCTGCAGGTACCGGGCTGCCCAAATGGCCGCTGTGGAGGGATCCGGCAGCGGATCACATTCAACCGTCACGGAGTCCCGGTAGCCCGCCTGGCTTAAGGCAGTGAAAAACGACTCAAAATCAAAGTGCCCCCCGCCCGGAGAACGACGGTTGCTATCCGCCAGGTGCACATCGCCAATTTTCCCGGCTGCGCGCATCACGCTGCCAGGAATATCCGCTTCTTCGATGTTCATGTGAAAGGTATCGATGAGCAACTGGAGATTGCCGCCTCCGGCGCGGTCAATCAGCGCCTGGACTTCTTCAATGGTCTGGTTGTAACCCACCAGGTAGCGGTTAACCGGTTCCAGGCCGATGAGCATGCCGTAACGCTGCGCAACGCTGGCAGCGGCGGATAACCCTTCCGCGATGAAGCCCAGGGCTAGGTCGCGCGATTCGCCTTGCCTGAGCTGGCCCTGCATCAGCCCGACCAGGATTTTGGGCGTGCCGTACATGGAGGCATACGCAATCACTTCACACAGCGCCTGCACAGCCTGTTGCCGCCGGTGCGGGTCGGGATCGCTCAGGCGCAGCCCGTGGTGAGCGAAGATATCGCCGGTGCGCACCCCAATCAGGGATAAGCCCCGCTCTCCCAGCAGGCGCTGGAACTTCTCGGCGGTCAGCCGGTAAGGCTCGCCAATCATCGTCTGCACCCCGGCATAACCCGCCTGCTGCAGCGTATCCAGCAGCGCGCTGAATTGGGCAGAGGGCAGGTCATCCGGCGAGGGAGCTGCCCAGCCGAGCTGCCAGGCTGGCTTACTTTCGATCATAGGAGCCCTGCACGACCGGGGGCGAGAAGATATAGGCCACCTTGAGCACTTCCTCGCCCAGGTTGTTAATGCTGTGCTCAACGCCCGGGGGGATATAGATGCAGGTGCCGGGCTCAATCGGCTCGGGAATGCCGTCAAAGTAAATTTCGCCTTTGCCGGTGAGGATGTAAATCACTTCCTCAGAAGCATCGTGGTGGTGCGATGGAGCGTGGCGCATCGGAGGGAACTCCGCCACGCCAAAACACAGGTTCTTTGCGGCGCCAAAGTTGTTCGGTCCAATGATCATCTTGTGGTCGCGGCCGGGCAGGGCAACCGCGCTAACTTCGCTTTCGTGGATGGTGTGAAGGTTCATTTTGACCTCTTTTCTTTGAGTTTAACGGCTTCTTGCGCGGCTTCGACGATGTGCGGCGCGCTCAGGCCAAATTTATCTGCCAGCCAGCCCGTTGGACCCACTTCGCCGAAGACATCGCGGATTCCCACGCGCAGCACCGGCACCGGGCAGGCCTGGGCGGTCACTTCGGCCACCGCGCTGCCCAGCCCGCCCAGGATGGAGTGATTCTCGGCGGTGACCATGCAACCCGTCTGGCGCGCTGCCTCAAGGATGGCGGCTTCATCCAGCGGCTTGATGGATGCCATGTTAAGCACCCTCGCGGAGATGCCCCGCCTGGCAAGTTCATCCGCGGCTTCCAGCGCCCAGGCAACGCTGATTCCACAGGCAACCAGGGTCACGTCCTGGCCTGTGCGTAAAACTGCGGCTGTGCCGGCCTGGAAGCGATAGGTGGTCGCATCCAAAAGTACGGGCACTTTTCCGCGCGGCACGCGCATATACGCCGGGCCGGGCGTCTGCGCCAGATATTCCAGGATGGCGCGAGTTTCAACCGCATCAGCGGGGTCAAATACGCGCATACCAGGGATGGCGCGCATGACGGCCAGGTCAAGCAGGGCCTGGTGAGATGCGCCGTTGCGGCCCGATGCCAGGCCGGGCTCAACCCCCATCAACTTGACGTTGGCGCGGCAGTATGCAACCGAAACAAACACCTGGTCTAATACCCGCTGGGTGATGAAGCTGGAGAATGTGCCGCAGAACGCCGTTTTGCCGGAGAGCGCAAAGCCAACGGCAACGCCAACCATGTTGGCTTCCTGGATACCCACGTCGAAATGGCGCTTTGGAAAGCGCTGCTGGAAAAGGTCGGTTTCGGTGGCACGCTGCAGGTCGGCGTCAACGACGACCATTTCCGGGTGGGTTTGGCCCAGGTCTGCCAGGGCATGTCCAAAAGGCCGGTCCTCAAAAGCGAGCATGGGGTTCATGGGTTCACCTCGGCGTGCAGTTGTTGAGAGAGGGCGTCAAGCTCGCGGCTGGCCTGCTGGTACTGGGTATCATCCAGCGCCTGCGCATGCCATTCTGGCCTGTTTTCCATAAAGGAGACGCCCTTGCCCTTGACGGTATCCGCAATGATGATGTGCGGTTTGCCGCGGAGGATTTGGGTGTATTCGAGCTCTTCGATGATGCGCTCAAGGTCATGGCCGGGAATACGCAGCACGTGCCAACGAAATCCCAGCCACTTCTCGTGAACCGGCTCGATGTTGCAGATGTTGCGCGTAAAGCCGTCCACCTGGCAGCCGTTGTTATCCAGGATCACCACCAGGTTGTCCAGCCCAAAGTGAGCGGCGCACAACGCCGCCTCCCAGATTTGCCCCTCCTGGCTCTCGCCGTCGCCAATCAGCACAAAGACGCGCCGGTTATTGCGTTGATCCAGCTTATCCGCCAGCGCCATACCCACCCCCACCGAGAGACCCTGCGCCAGCGACCCGGTGGATAGTTCTGTGCCGGGCACAAGTGCCATATCAATATGCTTTTGCAGGCGTGTACCCGGGGCGCTGAAGGTGGACAGCTCCTCGAGGGGAAAGAATCCGCGCTCGGCCAGGGTGGCGTAGAGAGCGGGGGCTGCATGACCTTTGGAGAGGATGAACCGGTCGCGCTCATCCCAGTTGGGGCGGGCGGGGTCAATTTGCATCTCGTGAAAATAAAGCGCAGTCAAAATCTCCACGCAGGAGAGCGACCCGCCAGGGTGACCTGACCCTGCGGTATGAATCATTTCGATGATATCGCGGCGGATATCCAGGCATTTTTGACGCAATAAAGTGAGGTCTTGTGGTGAAATGGGCACTGGTCATCCTTTCAAAGCAAATCTTTAACGGCAGCAGCTACAGCGGCTGCATCCATCCCATATTCTTTGAGGAGCAGGTCGTACCGCCCGGACTGGGCAAAGGTGTTGCGCAGCCCGATGCGGCGCAGGGGGGTTGGCAGGTCTTCGCTGAGGGTTTCTGCCACTGCGCTGCCCAGGCCGTTTTCAACCTGGTGATCCTCAACGGTGACCACACGCCGGGTACGGGCAGCCGAGCGCAGCACCTGTTCCCGATCCAGCGGTTTGAGGGTGTGCATATCCACCACCTCGATGGAGATGCCCTCGCTGAAAAGCTTATCCGCCGCTTCCAGCGCCACGCTGAGCATATCCCCGATGGCAATTACGGTGGCATCTTTACCCTCGCGCAGCACCACGCTCTTGCCGATTTCAAATTGATCCTCCGGGCGGTAGATGATGGGCACGGCATCGCGGGTGAAACGCAGGTACACCGGACCCGGATAGGTGACTGCGCGGCGCACCAGCTGGCGCGTGGCGTAGTAATCCGCCGGCATGATGACCGTCATGCCGGGGATGGTGCGCATCATGCCCAGATCCTCGGTCGCCTGGTGGGTCACGCCGTCGTTGGCGGGTGTGATCCCGCCGTGGCTGACCGCGATTTTGACGTTGAGGCGCGGGTACGCGATGGAAGTCCGCACCTGCTCGCAGGCGCGCATGGATGCGAAAACGGCATAGGTGCTGACGAAAGGAATCTTGCCTGTGGTGGCAAAACCTGCTGCTGCGCCCATCATGTTTGATTCAGCCACCCCAAAATTGAAGAAACGCTCTGGAAACTGGCGGGCAAAATAAGCCGTTCGGGTTGACTTGGAAATATCCGCCTCCAGCACCACCAGGTCGGGATATTCGCGGCCCAGTTCCACAAGGATTTCGCCGAAGGCATCGCGGGTGGGTTTGCCTGGAGTTGGGTTCATCGGGTTGCCTCGCGGTCCAATTCCGCCACAGCCGCGGCGTACTCGCGGTCATTGGGCGCCCGACCGTGCCAGTCACATTCATTTTCCATAAAAGAAACACCTTTACCCTTGATGGTGTGTGCCAGGATAACGCTGGGCATTCCCGGCATGTTCTGCGCGCCGGCAAACGCGTCCAGAATCTGGCGAAAATCGTGCCCGTCAATTTCGAGGACATTCCATCCAAAATCGCGCCATTTTGCCGCCAGCGGCTCAAGGGGCATCACGTCATGGCAGAAGCCGTCCAACTGCAGGTCGTTGTAATCCACGATGACGGTCAGGTGGTCCAGCTTGAAGCGCGCGGCTGCCATGGCAGCCTCCCAGACCTGGCCCTCATTGAGTTCTCCATCGCCCAGCATGACGTAAACCCGCGAGTCAAACCGGTCCAGGCGCAAGCCGAGGGCCATGCCCAGCCCGATTGAAAGCCCCTGCCCCAAGGAGCCGGTGGTCATATCCACGCCGGGCGTCTTGTTCATATCCGGATGGCCCTGAAGGCGGCTGTGAATTTCGCGCAGCGTGACCAGCTCTTCCACCGGGAAGAAACCGCGCTGAGCCAGGCATGAGTACCAGACGGGGCAGGCGTGTCCTTTAGAGAGGATAAAGCGGTCGCGTTCGGCCCAGGTGGGGTTGCGGGGGTCAATTCGGAGGGTGTGGAAGTAGAGCGCGGTCAGGATATCGGCGGCGGAGAGCGACCCGCCGGGATGACCCGAGGCAGCGGCATGGATCATGGTCAGGATGTGGCGGCGAATCAAACGCGCCTGACCGGTCAGCCTGAGAATTAACGCATCTTGTTGCGAGCGGAGAGGGTCTATCATAGGGCAACCGGGGATTAATCGAGCGTCTCGCCTCGTTCAGCTTTTTCCTTCCAATCCGGTTTCTGGTCAAAAACCCAGCCAGCCGGTGAGATAATCCACAGCACCGTCAGCGGGGTGTTGTAAGGATTCTTAAGGCCGTGGTAGGTGTGGGGCGGAAAGAAAGCGGCGTCCATCGGACGAAGGTCCCAGGCTTCACGCTCTTCGCCCACCACCACAGTGCCGCGCCCGCTGACGCAGAAGAAAATCTCCTCCTGCTCATCATGGGCGTGGCCTGGTTCACAGGTTCC
>CAYVOX010000066.1:0-16527 GCA_964453035.1 uncultured Anaerolineaceae bacterium | reverse complement strand
AGGTCCGCTCCGAGTTGGCGACCTGCTCCAGCGGGACTTTGTCGTAGCGCACGCGGTAGTCCGGCCCCGGCTCGCGCAGGATCGTCGCCATGAAGCCGTGCTCACCCGCCGCCGCGATCTGCACCGCCTCGCGCCCGGTGTTGCGCGGGAAGAAAATGTTGTATTGCCCGTTAAGCACGTTGTTCACGTCCAGCAGCTTTTCAGCGTGGTCGCTAATCATTTCGCCGGGCATGCCTTCCAGGTTGTAAAAGCGGAAGAAAACCACCAGCGCAATGCTGAGCGTCATCATCACGCGCCAAGGTGTGATGCGCACATTGAGGATAGGATTTTTGGTGAATTGTTCCAGCTGCTTCCAAAAAGAAGAGCCACCCTGCCGGGCTGGTTTTAGCCACAGCGCCCAGAACAAATAAACAATCCCCAGGGTCCATAAAAAGAGATTGACGAATGTGAACTTGTTGCCGCCAAAGGCAATGAATGCCAAAACTGCGGCCCCGGCTGCCAGCAGCGCCGGGTTGCGGCGAACCGTCATCGGCATCGGCTGTTCAGAATCCTCTGACAGGAAATCCATCTGCCATTCCTTGATGACCACAGCCCACACCATAAAAGCGCCTGCCAACGCGTACATAACAATGCCCACCATGGCATTGCGGTCCGGTGGTTCCAACATACGCTGAGCCAGTAAAGTCAGCACCAACGCCAGCAGCACGCGCCACGGCCATCGGACGGGTTCGCGCGCTCCTCTTACTGCCTCTCCGGGCGCCGCTGCCTCTGCTAACGGTTGCTCCTCATCAGCTTCCAGGCCTACCTCCGGAGCTTCAGCCTCCTCTCGCAGGGCTGGAATCTCAATTTTGACCCCTTTCCAGGGCATGAGCTTGGATTTAACGTAATCGAGGACGCTCGGTTCTTCCATATCGGGGCACCGTGAGGATGGTTTGATGATTTAATCTGCTTTTTTACGAACGATGTAAAACGTGTAAGACCCTGAAGGTTGTTCAGCAGGTTCATTATATGCCGGTGAAACAATCGCGCGGGTCAGCACCAGGTTCCAATCCCCACGCGCCAGGATCCATTTACCCACCGTCATACGCGCCATCCAGGAGGGAAGGCCAAAATAGTGACCCCATTCCAGGATGTGCAGCGCGCGAGGCGAGAAATAATGCCACCATTTCTCTATTGTGAATCCGGCTTTTTCCAGGCGTTTCTGCCACACCTCAGGCGAATCGCAGTGATGGTGGCGTGAAATGCGGTTGAAAAAGCGCCGGTAGGCATCTCCCAATGGGCGCAGCCCAATTCTATCTAAAAAAGCAGAAATCGAGAGATTTTCCAGAAAATGATGGCTGGGCACGCAGAACAGGAACAGCGCCCCGGGCAGCAACACACGATTCATCTCTGCCAGCACCGGGTCCAGTTCCGGGATGTGCTCCAGCACCGAATTGCTCAACGCGCTGGCAAAATATCCATCCGGGAAAGGCAGCCTGTCGCCGGAGCCCTGCACCGCCAGGCGGTAGGTACCGCGCCGGCCAGCCTCCAGCACCGGTCCCGCCCACGGGTCAATCCCCACCGCAAGCGGATGGTCAAAAGCCAGTGAGGCAAAATGCCCGTCTCCGCAACCCAGGTCCAACACCGGCTCAGGCAGGGGAATATCCTGGTAAAAGCGGCACTCTACCGCCCGTAGCACCGCCCTGAAGTAGGGCATATCCTTTAATTGAAGACCGAGGTAATCTTTTGCCACACCAATATCCAATGTCAGTATTTTTTAGCAACCAGCGCGCAGGGGGTACTTAGCTTATTTTGCGCCCATTTCGGCAAATAACTTCTCATACTCGGCAGCGATGGTATCCGGCAGGTAGCGCTGGATGATGGGCTGGGGTTCGCGCTTGAAGGCAGAGGGATCGCCCAGGATCTCCAGAAGGGCATCGGCCAGGGCCGCTGAATCACCAATTGGGATAATTTTGCCCATTTCGTGCACCTTCACCGGTTGGCGCACGCCCGGCAGGTTGGAAGCAACGCACGGCACGCCGTTCATCATCGCCTCGATTTGCACCAGGCCAAACGCCTCCGTTGAGTTCAGGCTGGGTAGCACCAGCACATCCAGGTTAGGATAGAACGCGGAGAGCTGTTTGGGGCTCAACGCGCCCATGAACTGCCAGTTGCCGCGGGCTTCAAAATCTCGAATCTGTGGTTCCAGGCGCTCAAAATAAGCTTCTTCACCATGAATATTCTGGAATGGACCGGCAAACTGCACCAGCGCATTAGGGTAGCTCTCTAAAACGCGCGGCAGTGCCTTGAGCATCACCTCCACGCCCTTTTCGGTGGCAAAGCGCGAAACCATCGCAATCACCGGGCGGCGCCCATGCGGGTTGTTGACGGATCGAAAAGTCGCAATCTCCTCAGGGCTTGCGCCGGGCAACTCCACCGGCGGCGGGATGATGCGCAGTTTCTTCATGTACCGGCGCAGGTAAGCTGAATGGTCAGCATAATCCTGCGTGTAGGTCACAATGCGGTGGGTAAATTGTGCTGCAAGGTTGTTCATCAGGTGCACCGCTGTGTTAGCCAGTTGCGGTAGCCAGCCCGGAGGCATCAGCAGGTCGCAGTGATAGGTGATCACCGTTGGTTTATTGAGGAGGCGCCCGCGCAGCGCCACCCCCGCAGCGTCAAACTGCGGCAGGTGCAGTTGGATGACGTCGTTCTCAGCCACCAGCTTATTGGCAAGCAGCCCAAATGTGGGCATAATCACACCCTTGCTTAACCTGAAGAGCACCGGCGCGCGCACAATCCGCACCCCGCCCTGCACCTCATCTTCCGCCAGTTTAGGGTCATACCGCGAGGTGAGCACAGTCACGTGGTGACCGCGCCGCGCCCAGGCTTTTGCCAGACGTTCCGCATAAATAGTGAGCCCGCTGATGTGGGGGCGGTAATACGTCAATACGATGAGTATACGCATAACACCCGCTTTTTAGAACATGTTCCGATTGGCGTTAACCCAGTCGAACAACCGGCGCACGCCTTCCGCCACGCCAATTTGCGGTTTCCAGCCCAGCTCGCGCTCCGCTTTGCGAATATCCGAGATGTAAACCTTCTGGTCACCGGGGCGCCAGTCTCCACGGCTGACCGCGATCGGCTTGCCGGTTAATTTTTCCAGCAGCGGGGCAAATTCCGTCCAGATGGAGATGGTTTTTTCAGGTCCGCCGCCCACGTTGTAAACCTGACCCGCGCTTTTCTCAATATTCTTGACCGCCAGATCGTACAGATTGAGCAGGTCGTCAATGAACAGCACGTCGCGCACCTGTTTTCCGTCTCCATAGATGGAGATGGGCCGCCCGGTGACCGTCGCGATGATAAACCATGCCACCCAGCCCTGGTCTTCCACGCCAAACTGTCGGGTGCCGTAAATACAGCTCTGGCGCAGCACAACGGTCGGCAGATTATAGATGCGGAAGTAATCGCGCACGTACTGGTCGCCACTGCCTTTGGAGCAACCGTAGGGCGAGTGGAAATCGAGCGGCTGGGTTTCAGGAGCGCCCATGGGCAGGTTTTCGTAGGTGTAGCGGGTGGCTTGTTCCACCACGCTCACATCATCCATTCCGCCGTACACTTTATTGGTTGAGGTGTATAACACCACGGGATTTTTCTTGGAGGCGCGGGCAGCTTCCAGCACATTGAAGGTACCCAGCGCATTGATTTCAAAATCCTCGCGCGGTTTGGTCACCGAGGTGGTCACAGCCACCTGCGCCGCCAGGTGGATAATCACGCTGGCTTCCCGCGCTGCATCCTGGATGGCTTTGGCATCGCGCACATCGCCCACCACCAGCTCAAAAGATTTGTCGCCGTACGTCTGGCGCAGCCATTCCAGGTTCAGGCGCGCGCCCGAGCGAGAAAGGTTGTCAAAAACTGTCACCTTCTCGCCGCGTTCCAGCAGGCGTGAGACGTAATTTGAACCAATGAACCCGGCTCCGCCGGTGACCAGATATTTTTGGGCCATGAGATCTCCTATTTCTCCTGCATACGAGCTTCTTTAAATAGTGAGGCTAACGAACGCCGTTCGCGAGCCAACCCCCAGAACCCTAGAACAGCAGTCGTCGCAAATTGGATAAAGTGCATCAAAACGGCATAACCCAGCGCGGGCGAATACGCCACGCCCAGGATTGAGAGCGCCGCCACCATCGCAGCTTCGTAAACCCCCAGAGATGCCGGCGCGGAAGGTATGGCTGCACCCAGCGCAAGGATGCCGTCCGCAAAGGCAGCCCACCACAACGGCGCCTGGGGGGCAATGGGCAACAGCATCACGTAATAAACCAGCACCCAGAGCAGCCAGGTAAGCACAATCCAGAAGGTCACTTTGAGGAACTGGCTGAGCGATTTAAGTGCGCCTAGCCCATCGAGCATGGAATCAAGCCGGGGTAGAAGCCAGCCCTGCACAGCAGGCCAGCGCTTAAAAAGACGATTGACCCACCCGTGAACCTTCTCGGAATACCGCGCCATCAAGAACATGGCTGCCAGCGCCGCCAGTACCAGCAGCAATGTTATCGTAGCCACTGGTTTAGCCCATTCCGCGCCAATCGCCAGCGGCAGGGTGGAAAGCAGCAAGATGGCAGCCATCGCCAGGTCAAAAACCCGCTCAATGACGATGGTCGAAAGCACATGGAACGGGCTGACCCTAATTGCCCGGCCCATGAACACCGCCCGGCCAATTTCCCCGGCCCGCAGCGGAAAGAGGTTATTCAGCAAATATCCCTGGCAAATGATGAAAAAGGTCTGCATCAGGTTGGGGGCATCCGCCAGCAGCGCCTTCCAGGCAGCGGAGCGCACCACCAGCGAGAGGATCGAAAGCGCCACAGCCGCCAGCAGGTTGGGAAGCTGGATGGTCTGGAATGCGGTTGCCAGATCCTGCCAGGTAGCCATGCGGAAGAGCGCATACAGCGCCACAGCGCTGATGAAAACCCCAGGCAACCAGCGGCGCGCCTCGCGCCAGATGGAACCCGGTTGAGCCTGGGTCATTCATCCTCCAGGCGAAGCACAGCCATGAATGCTTCCTGAGGGATTTCCACGCTGCCCACCATCTTCATGCGGCGCTTGCCTTTTTTCTGCTTTTCCAGCAGCTTCTTCTTGCGGGTGATATCCCCACCGTAGCATTTTGCCAGCACGTCCTTGCGAATAGCCTTGACCTTGGCGCTGGAAATGACCCTGCCGGAGGCAGAAGCCTGCACCGCCACCTCAAAAAGCTGCGGCGGGATAATCTCCTTCAGCTTGCTTACCAGGCGTTGACCCTTGTGATAGGCATCTTCCTTGTGCACAATAGCCGCGAGCGCATCCACAGGGTCGCCATTGACCATCACATCCACGCGCACCAGCGAACTGGGGCGGTATTCCGCAAAGGAATAATCCATCGAGGCGTAACCGCGTGTGCGCGATTTGAGATCGTCAAAAAAGTCCACGATCATCTCAGAGAGCGGGATCTCAAAATTGAGTTGCACGCGGTTTGGGGCCGGGTAATCCTGGTCTTTGTAGATTCCGCGCCGCTTGGTCACCAGGTCCATGATGGTGCCGTAAAATTCGGTAGGGGTGATGATTTGCAGGTGCATCCAAGGTTCGCGGATTTCCTCAATCAAACCTTCTTCGGGCAACTGCACAGGCGAATCAACCAGCTTGACCTCGCCGGCGCGCAGCAGAACCTGGTATTCTACAGAAGGCGCAGTGACCACAATATCCAGGTCGTATTCCCGCTCCAACCGCTCCTGGATAATTTCCATGTGGAAAAGACCCAAAAACCCGCAGCGGAAGCCAAAATTGAGCGCCTGAGAAGTCTCCGGCTCGTAAATGAGCGAGGCGTCGTTCAGTTGCAACTTTTCCAGCGCTTCCTTCAAATCAGGATAATCTTCCCCATCCACGGGGTATATCCCTGCAAAAACCATCGGTTTGACCTTACGGTAACCCGGCAAGGCCTGCGCTGCCGGGCGGGCGCTGAGAGTGATCGTATCGCCCACCCGCGATTCAGAGACGGTTTTTAGCCCGGTTGCCACATAGCCCACATCCCCGGCAGAAAGCGCCTCCACCGGACGCATATCCGGCGAGAAAACGCCCAGTTCCACCGGTTTGAGCTCAGCGCCGGTGGACATCATATGCAGCAAATCTGTGGATTTGATTAATCCGTCAAACACGCGCACGTAGGCAATAACGCCTTTGTAAGAGTCGTAATGCGAATCAAAAATCAAAGCCCGCACCGGAGCAGTCTCATCACCGTGCGGCGGAGGAACTTTCGCGACAATCGCCTCAAGCACCCGGTCCACGTTGGTGCCGTCCTTGGCGGAAATGCGAATGATGTCATTCGCCGGAGTGCCCAGCAGCGCGTTGAGGTCCTGAGCTACCACATCTGGCTGCGAGGATGGAAGGTCAATCTTATTGATGACGGGTAAAATCACCAGGTCTGAAGCGAGCGCCAGGTACAGGTTGGCAAGCGTCTGCGCTTCGATACCTTGCGTGGCATCCACAATCAACAGCGCGCCCTCGCACGCCTCAAGCGCCCGGCTCACCTCATAGTTGAAATCCACATGCCCGGGGGTATCAATCAAATTCAATTCGTAGGTCTGCCCATCGCTGGCGGTGTAATTCATGCGCACCGCCGAAGCCTTGATGGTCACCCCCTTTTCGCGTTCCAGGTCCATCGTATCCAGCACCTGTTCGGTTGTGTCACGGTCTGAAATGGTACCGGTTAAATGCAGCAACCGGTCAGCCAGGGTAGATTTGCCGTGGTCAACGTGCGCAATGATGCAGAAATTACGGATGCTTTGGTTCATGGACGGGATGAAGTATACCTTAAAATGCCGATTTCTTGGAATGCCGAACCGGCTCCGGTTGGGAGGTGCCGGGTATTCCTCCGAATCTTAAGTTCTCACGGAAACGTCAATTAATAGAACTAATGTGCTATAATATTGATATTGTTGCTTCGCTGCCTTCCCAGGTGAAGAAAGGTACCGCTGCTAAGGGCAATAGTTTTCACCACAATGCGCCCGGTGAGCGGCAGCCTTCGCAAAACCTACGCCAGAGATTAGTTATCTTAACCTTTTAAAGGAGGGGCAATATTTTAAGAAAATCCACCTCTATTCCGCTTGTAATCACTGCCTGGGTATGCTAAAATGGTCAACACTCCCAAATACAGGGGGCGTATCTACTGGACCGCCATATATGGTGGTTATTGTGCAGTAATGATAGGCTCTCCCCGTTGGGTGACCACCTGACAAGACTAACAGGAATGGAGGGAATGCGCAGTGCGCTGTCCGTATTGTCAGTACGAAGACTCAAAAGTTCTGGATACCACCCACGATGCCCATGGCGGTATTCGCCGCCGACGCGAATGTAACGAATGCAAACAGCGTTTCTCCACCTATGAGCGCCCCATTCTCGCCACCCCGCTCATCATTAAAGCCGACGGTACCCGCGAGGAATTCGATCGCGAAAAACTGACCAGGGGCATCCGCATCTCCTGCGCCAAGCGTCCGGTCTCCGCCGCGGATATTGAGCGACTGGTGGGCGAAATTGAAGCCACGTTGCAACGCCTGGGTCGCGCTGAAGTCTCCTCGCGCGTCGTTGGCGATATGGTCGTGAGGGGTTTAAAAGAACTTGACCAGATTGCCTATATCCGTTATGCCATCGTCTATCTCCATTTGGATGACCTGATGGCCATCCGGTCTGAGATTGACCGCCTGCTCTCCGAAGGCTAACACCACCGCCAGCCAGAACCTTTTTTCTCCCCGCGGCGAGTGGGGAGTCAATCAACGTTCTTATTTTTGCACCTGTTTACACCTTTGTTTTTATAATCTTCTGGAGGATCCTCATGACCGCCTCTGAGCAACAAGCCAAACTCACTGTTCTGCCCACCCCACCCTTGCCAGCCGAACTGCCCAAAGTTGAGTTAACCGAAAACGCCCGGCAAGTGCTGGTCAGACGCTATGTTCGCCGGGGAGATGACGGCAAACCTGCAGAATCCGTTGAGGAAATGTTCTGGCGCGTGGCTTATCACGTGGCTAAAGTTGAAGCAACCTGGGGCGGCAACGTCACTGAACAGGCTACGCAGTTTTATCACCTGCTCTCTTCTAAAAGTTTTTTCCCAAATTCCCCCACCTTCACCGGTGCTGGCACGCCGCTGGGCCAGTTAGCCGCCTGTTTTGTGCTGCCCATCGCCGATGATATGGGCAAACGCTCCACCGGAATCTTTCAAACCCTCAGGGATGCCGCCCTCATCCAGCAAACGGGCGGCGGCAACGGCTTTTCCTTCTCCCGGTTGCGCCCCAAAGGTTCGCTGGTCAAAGCCTCCGCTGGCGAAGCCACCGGCCCGGTTGGTTTTTTGCGGGTTTACGACCACGCCTTTGGCGAGGTAGCTCAGGGTGGCTCGCGCCGAGGCGCCAACATGGCCGTTCTGCGCATTGACCACCCCGATGTGGAAGAGTTCATTGCCTGCAAAACCAACGAAAATTCCATCACCAATTTCAACATTTCCGTTGGGATCACCGACGCCTTCATGCGCGCCGTGGAGTCCGACGCCGACTGGGAGCTCAAATTCCCGGATGTGCGTCACCCGGCTTACCGCGGCTTTGACGGCACCTTCGAGCAAGCCGAGGCGGCTGGCATCCCCATGCAGGTGCACAAAACCGTCAAAGCCCGCGAGTTGTTCAACAAAATCGTCCGGCAGGCTCACCACAACGGCGAACCTGGCATGCTCTTCCTGGATGCCGCCAACCGCTCAAACCCTGTGCCGCATCTCTACCCACTGGAAGCCACCAATCCGTGCGGCGAGCAGTGGCTGGGTCCATACGAGAACTGCTGCCTGGGTTCAGTAAACCTGGCAACCTGCCTGGGGCCTAACCACACGGTGAACTGGGAAAAACTCCGCAAAGATACCATCCTGGCAACCCGTTTTCTGGATGATGTCATCGAAGCCAATATGTACGTGCCCTCCGTACCGGCCCTGGCAGAAGCAGCCCACCGCGCCCGGCGCATCGGGCTGGGAATCATGGGGCTGGCTGACCTGATGTACCACACCGGAATCCGCTACGGCTCTGCGCAGGGCCAGGAATTCGCCGCCCAGGTGATTGAATTTGTGCGCTATCAATCCATGCTCACCAGCGTTGAACTGGCTAAAGCCCGGGGTCCGTTCCCCGCCATCCAGGGCAGCATCTACGACCCGCAGAACCTTTCCTGGCAGCCTCCTCAATCGATTATCGCCTACACGCAAAACTTTGGCCGCCCGGAGGTGGATTGGAGGAAAGTTCTGCAAGGCATTCAGTCTGTGGGGATCCGCAATGCCGCGCAAACCACCATCGCGCCCACCGGCACCATTGCCACCGTGGCTGGCTGCGAAGGCTACGGCTGCGAACCTGTTTTTGCGCTCGCCTACATCCGCCACGTCAACGATAAGGGCAAGGACCTCCAGCTAGCTTACGCCAGCCCGCTGTTTGAACAGGCGCTTTCTGAAACCGGACTTTCCGCTGATGAACGCCAGGAAATCATTGACCAGGTGATGCGCGCCGGTTCCTGCCAGGAGGTGATTGACCTGCCCAAAGCCGTGCGCAATATCTTTGTCGTCTCACAGGATATCAGCGCCGAGGAACACGTCCGCATGCAGGCTGCCATGCAAGCCTTTGTGGATAACTCCCTCTCCAAGACGATTAACTTCCCACCCGATGCCACCGAAGAAGAGGTTGCCACAGCTTACTTGCTCGCCTGGAAGCTGGGCTGCAAGGGCATCACCGTGTATGTCACCGGCTCGCGTGAAAAAGTGGTGCTCGAAACGCACGCCACGCTTGAAACCAAAGCGACAAAGCCTGCCGCGCCGGTTCAAATGCCCATCTGGCAGGATGCCAAAAAGCCGCGTCCGCGCTACCTACCCGGTTTCACCTTTTCCATTGAAACCCCGCTGGGAAAAGCCTTCATTACTATTAATGAAAACGGCAACAGCCAGCCATTTGAGATTTTTGTCAACACTGCCAAGGCTGGCTCTGAAACAGCCGCCGTCTCGGAGGCATTGGGCCGCCTTATCTCTTATATCCTGCGCCTGGCATCCCCCGTTGAGCCCAGCCAGCGCCTGCGTGAAGTGGTGCGCCAGTTAGCCGGCATCGGCGGCGGGCGGTCGCTGGGCTTTGGCCCCAACCGCGTGCGTTCCCTGCCGGATGGCCTCAGCCAGGTGCTGGAGCAGTACATCCGCCAGCGCGATGAGCGGTTAAACAATGTTTCTCCAAAGGACGAGCAGGAACCTGAAACTGAAAATTACACCGAACCCATCCCGCTGGTGATTGATTCCGAGGATGAGCTGGATACCCCTCCCCTGCTCAAAATTGGCGACCTATGTCCGGAATGCGGCGAAGCTGCCGTGGTGAACGAAGAGGGCTGCCGCAAATGTTACGCTTGTGGCTACAGCGAGTGCTAATTCAATAATCGCCTATGCGCAACGACAATCCAACCGTCTATTCTACCGAACACGGGCGCCACTGCCCCAAATGCGGCAACCCGCTGACTGAATGCGCCTGCAAGAAAGTTTCCCCCCGCCCCACCGGTGACGGTACCACCCGCGTTTCGCGCGACTCCAAAAGCCGCAAAGGAAAAACTGTTACCCTTGTCACCGGGCTGGCGCTGGATGACACCGGGCTGCAAAAGCTTACCGGCGAACTTAAACGCCTGTGCGGCGCGGGCGGCGCAGTCAAAGACGGGGTGATTGAAATCCAGGGCGACCACCGTGACGCCGTCTTCGAGTATCTTAAGAAGATGGGATTGAAGGTCAAGATAGCCGGTGGATAAGGAAAGAGGGCAAGATGAAAATCGATGGAATGAAACGCGGTCTGGGTAAAACCATACAGGGGTTTATTCTTAAAGCTGCCCCCGGAGCGGATAGTCTCCGGGGGCAACTCTGTATTGTGTTTACGGATGGAACCTGGCTTGAATTCTACTCGACCGGTGGTCCAATTTATGGAACCAGCGATATTAATCACGGCGGAATGGCTGAAGCGCGCAATTACACAATTGAGCATTTTCAAGATGTGATCACCGTTTCTCTATCAGAAACGGGTGAGATAAATGTCACCATTTAGCTTCATCAAAAGGCTGAAAGATCATAACTAAGGCGTCCTGCCCCGCCGCCCATCATATGCTTGCTGGTTACCCAGCACCTCATGAATGTAGGGCATCCAGTCGCTAATCATGATGTGCTGCGGGCAAGCCTCCTCACACTCCCCGCAATCCAGGCACACCTCAGCCCGCTCCCCCAGCGGAATCTGCCCGTATCTGAAGCGCGCCGAGCCCCAATTATCCAGCATGGCGCCTTTGTTGAACACCTCAAAATTGCGCGGAACATCCACGCCGTTGGGGCACGGCATGCAATAACCACATTTGGTGCAGGGAACGGGGCAAATCTCGTTGTATTTCTCGCGAGCCAGGCCAATCAGCGCCTGTTCTTGCTCAGTCAGGGACCCCACCCTGGCATGGTGCGCGCTCACCAGGTTTTGCTTCACCTGCTCAGGTGTGCTCATCCCGCTCAACACCACCGTCACCTCAGGCTGATCCCACAACCACTGCAGCGCCCAATCTACCGGTGTGCGCTTCACCAGACTGCCATCCAGAATCGCCTGGACGGTCTCGGGCGGCGCAGCCAGCTTGCCGCCCAGCAGCGGCTCCATCACAACCACCGCCAGCCCTTTAGAAGCCGCATATTTCAGCCCCTTCGTTCCCGCCTGCTCGTTGATATCCATGTAGTTGTACTGGATCTGGCAAAATGCCCAGCCGTCATACTCATCAATAATTTGCTGGAAAACCGGGTAGTTATCATGAAAGGAGAAGCCAATTTGCCCGATGCGCCCGCTGGCAATGGCTTTGGGCGCCCACTCACGCACACCCAGATCGCGCAGGTGCGCCCAACGCGCTTTGTGTAAACCGTGCAGCAGGTAAAAGTCAATGTGGTCAGTTTGCAGACGGGTTAGCTGCTCATCCAGGTAGCGGTCAAAATCCTGAGGGGATTGAATCAGCCAGCTGGGTAGCTTTGTCGCAAGGTGAACTCTGCGCCGGTACCCTCCTTGCAGCGCCCGTCCAACAAACGGTTCGGATTGACTTCCGTGATAAGTGAAGGCTGTATCAATGTAATTGATCCCTGCGTCAATGCCATCCTGTAACATGCGCGTTGCAATCAGCTCGTCAATTTTCTCGGTATTACCGTTCTCCACCGGCAGGCGCATGCAACCAAAACCCAAAACAGAAGCCTGCCAGTCCAGTTTTCCAAACTTACGATATTGCATGCTGCACCTCTTCAACCAGTGATACGCTCATTTTAACCCGAAAAACTCCTGTTGAGAAATCAAAGCGAAGTTACTTGTAATATTTGGCTGTAGTCACTTCTGAGCAGGGATTCCATAAAAAAAATGTCCAGTTAACCGAAAATTCGCATACAATTAAAATATTCCATGCCAAGGGAAAATGAATATGTCCAAACGAATGATTCTTGTCGCCGGGAACATCGGTTCGGGGAAAACCTCCCTCACCGAGCGGATTGGTGCGCGCCTGGGCTGGCGCACGGCTTACGAATCAGTGGCAGATAACCCCTACCTGCCCGATTTTTACGCCGATATGCGCCAGTGGTCATTTCACCTGCAGGTCTTCTTCCTCGGTCACCGCGCCAGGCAGCACCTGGAATTAGCCGCCGACCCTCGCTCAGCCATCATTGACCGCTCCATCTACGAAGACGCACACATTTTTGCCCGCGCCCTGCACGCAATGGGCAACCTGAGCGAGAGGGATTACCTCGCCTACCGCCAGGTGTTTAACCTGATTGTTCAAAACCTCCCGCCGCCCGCCCTCCTGGTTTACCTCAAGGCGCCAGTGCCCGTTCTACTCAAGCGCATCCAGCAGCGCGCCCGCAACATGGAAACGGGTATCACCGCGGAATATCTCAACCTGCTGGATTCATTCTACGAAGACTGGATGCAAACCTTTGATATCTGCCCGGTGCTTACGCTGCGCACTGACGACCTGGATTTTGTTCACAAGCCGCGCCACCTGGATACCGTCGTTAAGCGCATCCAGGAGAAACTGAGCGGCAAAGAAGAACTGGTCTTTTGAACCACAAAATGGTGTGAACATGCCTGTAAAAACCGGGGTTAGACTTTACGATTTGATTTATGCTGTTGTTCGCCAGGTTCCAGCCGGAAAAGTGACCACCTACGGCCAGGTCTCAAAGATGGTGCCCGGTGTAACTGCGCGCATGGTGGGATATGCCATGTCTGCCACGCCGCTGGCATCGGATATTCCCTGGCAGCGCGTGATTAATGCGCAGGGTCGCATCAGCCCGCACGGCGCAGGTTTCGGCTCAGCCATGCAACGCCAATTGCTCGAAGAAGAAGGCGTGTTATTTGACGCCACCGGACGAATCGACCTGGCCCGCTTTGGCTGGCCCGACGGAACCTGGTAATTTTCAGCGCTGTTTGTAGTGGAGGGGACTCACGTTGCGCAACCGCTGAGCAGCCGTCTCGGGTGTCAGGTCGCGCTGCGGCATTCCCAGCATTTCAAAACCCACCATAAACTTGCGCACCGTGGCAGAGCGCAGCAGGGGCGGGTAGTAATGGGCGTGCAGGTGATGCGCCGGGTAGGATTGTCCATCGGTTGGATTCTGGTGAAATCCCATCGAATAGGGGAATGAAATCTCAAACAGGTTATCGTAACGCGTGGTGATTTCCTTCATCACCTCAGCCAACCCGCTCACCTCTTCCGGGGTCAGATCCGCCAGGCTGCCGCAATGCCGATGTGAAACCAGCAGCACCTCGAACGGCCACACCGCCCAGAACGGGGCAAGAGCGGTGAAATGCTCATTGGCGGCAACCACCCGCTCTCCGGCGGCGCGTTCGGCAGCCAGGTAATTGCATAACAGGCACGTGCCGTGCTTTCGGTGGTAAGCGTGCATATTTGCCAGTTCAACTGCAGGTTGGTTGGGGATCTTCCCGCTTGACCAGATTTGACTGTGCGGGTGCGGGTTGGAGCAACCCATCATCACGCCTTTATTTTCAAATACCTGCACGTATCCAATCCCATCACGAGCTCCCAGGTCTATTGTCTCTGCCGTCCAGGTGCGCACCACGGCTTCAATCTCTGCCTGCGAGAGCTCTGGCAGGGTCAAATCGTGCCTCGGAGAAAAACAAATCACCCGGCAAATCCCGCTCTCGGGTTCTGCCACAAATAGGCCTGCCTGCGCCGGTTCAAGGTTCGGCTCCGAGGGCAGGAGCGCCGGAAAATCGTTATCGAAGACGAAGGTTGAGGTGTAAGGTGGGTTATGGATGCCGGTTGAGCGTTTGTTCCCCGGGCAAAGGTAACAGGCAGGGTCATAAGCCGGCAAAATTTCCTCTACCACTTTCTCAACCTGTCCCAACCAGGGGCGTCTGGCGCGGTGCGGAGAGACTAAAACCCATTCTCCCGTCAGTAAATTCAATCTTCGGTGCGGACGATTGGTATCCATTTTCCCTCGCATATGAAAGAATTCGGCGGATGGCTCCACCGAATTCTAATTCTGATAAGGGTTAATTGTAAGGGCAAGACTCCACCCGGTATCCTTTATTTTTCCAGGGCTCCTGCCTGGATCCATTGCTTGATTTTTGCCAGCTCTGCATCCTCAAACTTAACAAAATGTCCGGTCTCTTGCACCTGTACCAGTTTACTTTGACCGGGATCTCCAGGGACGATTTGCGCGCCAGAAGTGGCCCCCGCCATGATGCCTTTATAGGACGTCAAATCCAGGCCCGCCGATCCGCCTTCTTTATGACAGGCGGTGCATTTCAGGAAGAGATCCGCCACATCGCCCCAGACCAATTTTTCAGGAGGTTGCGCTGGGGTGCCCTGCGGAGCGGGGGTAACCTGCGCGGAAGGTTGGGTCGGAGCGGCGGTTGGTGTGATGACTGACGGCAGCTGGCCCTTGAGTTTTTCGCGCAGGTTAGGCGCGTCAAAACCGGCATAGGCCCATGCCCCACCGTGACAGCCGCTGTTTGAACAGAATGAGGTGTTGGTGGAGCCGCCCGGGTCCTCAACGGTGTGGCATCCCTCGCAGGTATTGTCAAATACCTGGCGGTGAAGCGTGATCCAGTTGACGTTTTTATGAGAAGGTGGTTCAACGCCCTGGCTGACAGGGATATTCGTCACCAATTCAGTTGAAGTTGAAACAACCGGGATGGAATGGCAGATATTACATTCCAGGCGAATGGCCTCGTTTTGAACCGTGATGTGTTTGCCATCATGACATCGGAAACACCCCGGGGAATCTTTGTGTCCAATATTGTTGGGGTGCGTTTCCCAGTCCATTTTCTGGTCATAAAAAACTGCACCCTGGTAATAACCCTTCAAGGCAGCCACCGTGGCTTTGATTTTTTCTTCATTCTTATTGTAGAAGTCGGCGAACCGCGATTGATAGAATGGAAGCAATCCATCAATGCCAAGCATAGCCTCAGTCTGCGACTTATAAGATGCTGAAAGAACCACAAAGGCTTGCTTGCGGATTTCCGGGATGGTGGGCGAGATAATGTTACGCGCCATCATCTGGTCAACGGCTTCCTCCGGGGAGAGAATATCGTGAGCCGTGCGATTGTGGCATGTGATGCAATCCATCGTCTGCAGCTTGCTTTCATCGATGGATTTTGGGTCAAAATTCACTTCCGAATCGATGTATTCGACCGTTTTTCCGTCCGCGGTGGTCATCCGGATATAGGGAATGTTCTGCTGCTCAGGATCGGTGGTGTAGAAATACACCGGGTTTTCATTGTGCCAGTGGATGCCAAACCCTAAACCGGTGCGCTTGGAACCACCCCTGGTCTTCATGATGAGGAATGTTCGGGTGAGGGTGTTCTTCTCATCCTGCGCGTACGTGCTGAGTTCCATCACCTTATCACTGGTGAATTTATCCGGATTGTGACACGGCAGGCAAGCTTCATTGGCAGGGCTCATGTTGTGGGCAATAATCGGGTATTTGTAGGTGTTCAACACCATCGCTGAGCCAGTTTGCCACGAGTATTCGGCTTTTCGCTTGATGCTCTCAAAGATTGGCGCCCGTCCCAGGTGGCAATCCTCACAAGTGATGGCGGTATGCGAGGACGCCTGGTGGGTGACGAATTGCGGCGGCATGGTATGACAGGCTTTTCCGCAAAAATCCACCGTGTTGGTCTCCTCCCACACCAGCAACCCGCTCAGGAAGATAACAAACAGAGCCACAACGATGATGGTGTAAGGCAAAGCTTTGCGAAATCGCGAACTGCCTGGCGGAGGCGAAAAGACTTTTTTCAACCAGCCAAAAAGACGTTTCATGGCATACCCTCCTGATTGTGATGAATCGATGGATTTATTTAAGGATTATACAGCAGGCCCGAAAATTTATCTTGTTTTAATCATAACTATTATAAACGCTTTTCGATGACATTTATCATATTACATGCTCATTTATTAAAAGAGTCCTCCAGGTTGAGGCCTGGAGGACTTTCTGGATCAATTTTTAGCCGATCTTCCCGATTTTACTTCGCC
>CAYVOX010000065.1:12004-16579 GCA_964453035.1 uncultured Anaerolineaceae bacterium | reverse complement strand
TCATCCACATGGATACCGTCATCTTCATAACCGCGCCTGAAATCCGGCAGCTTGCTCATTAATTCCTGCAGCACGCGCGGCTCCACCGGGTTGAACATGCGGCTGATGACCGGAGGATTCTGCGCCAGCAGTTGATCAGCGGTGCCCACCCAGTTGATGGTCAGGTTCACCTCGCCGCCTACCAACTCGGTGAAGTGGTGCAGCCCGCGCGCCCCGCCGCCGATGAAGGACATGCGGTAGCCGGCGGCCTTCACCAGACCGTAGAGCTTGCGCGAGACGGCCAGCCCCGCCTGGACGAGCACATCCGGTGAAATATCCACCCCGTGCTGCAGCGCGTAAGCCTTCAGGTGGTCATCGTAAATGCCGGCGATGTGTGAGTAATACAGTTTGGGCCCGCTTTGACCGGCGGGAACCAGCTTTTCATACAACTCGCCCAGATCCAGCCCCTGGCGGATGGCGAAAATCTCAGTGGCGTTGATCGGCGTGCCCTCCGGGATGAGCGTTTCCATAGCTTTGAGCCCTGAGCCGGTGGTGGGAATCTTACAGCACACGTTGGCTGCCACCTTCCGGTTGGCGCGCGCTTCACGGATGATGACGTTGGGATCATGCTCAAGGATGGGATCGCCCTGGATGCTGACGTAGCCTTCCTGATGGGCGCTGGCTTCAAAGAGGGGCAAAAAGCGCTGGCAGATGGGAGCCGCCATGCGGCGCTGGAAAACCGCAACCGCCTCCACATCATCGCGCACTTCGCGGATGACTTCATCCAGAACCTGGAGAGCGTAGGAGCCCTCCTCGGGGTGGTCAATCATCTTCTGGGTGTAGGAGGGGTTAAGCGTGCAGCCGGTGGCGCCTGCTTCAATCGCCAGTTCGGCTTCGCGGCGGGTGGGGTTGTTGATCCAGAAACGGGTGGGGGTTTGCTGCGTTACGCGGTGAAAGTAGCCAGTGGTCATCTTCATCTCCATATTTCAATGTTCGAGAGATTAGTATATCACCGCCACAAAAAATTTGGGCGCCTGGCGGAACCAAAAAGACCTGCCCGGAAATGACAGCCTGGCAGGTCTTTTGTTGGCGAGGCGTTTACAGGTATTTGAGCCCGGAGGCGGTGCTGAAGAGCACCACGCGCTCATCCGGGTCAATCCACTTCTGTTCAACCAGGCGCGCCAGGGCAGCGGCAGTGGCAGCGCTTTCGTAGGAGGCCAGCAGCCCGTCGCAGGCTGCCAGGCGCTTCTGAAATTCAATCATCTCTTCGTCGGTGACAGCTACAGCGGTGCCGTGACTCTGGCGCAGCAGGCGCAGGATGGGCCGGTCTGCAAACATGCCGGGCACGCGGATGCCGCCAGCGATGGAATGGGCATTCTCAAAGAAGGTGACGCGCTCGGCGCCCTGCTTAAAGGCCCGCACCAGCGGTGCACAGCCGGTGGGCTGCACCGCCACAAAGCGCGGGCGTTTGGAGCCCACCCAGCCGATGGCTTCAAGCTGCTCAAAGGCGCGCCACATGCCCACCAACCCTGTGCCGCCCCCCGCCGGGTAAATGATGACGTCCGGCAGGTCGTAGCCGTAGTATTCAGCCAGCTCAAGTCCCATGGTTTTCTTGCCTTCCGGGCGGTAGGGCTCTTTGAAGGTGGAGACGTCAAACCAGCCGTATTTCTCGGCATCCGCTTTGGCCAGCTTGGCGGCGTCGCTGATCAACCCATCCACCAGGGTGAGCTGCATACCGTAGCTCTTGACCTCTTCCATGGTGGAGCGCGGCGCATCCTTGGGCATGAAAATATGCGCCATGGTGCCGCTGCGCGCTGCATAGGCTGCCAGCGCCCCGCCCGCGTTGCCGGCGGTGGGGATGACGAACTCGCGCGCTCCCAGCTCAACGGCGCGCGCCACCGCCATCAGCAGCCCGCGCGATTTAAACGTGCCGGTGGGGTTGGAGCCCTCATCTTTGACCAGCAGGCGCTTGAGACCGAGGGATTTAGCCAGCACGGGCACTTCCAGCATGGCGGTGTCACCCTCGCCCAGCGTGATGCGGTAAGCCGGGCTGCGCACGGGCAGCAGCTCACCCCAGCGCCAGATGCCGCGTGGGCGCTGCCGGACGGTCTCTTTGCTCAGCTGTTTCTTGACGGCTGGCAGGTCGTAAACCGCAAAAAGCGGCGAATTGCACGGCGGGCAAATGGTTTGCAGCGCGTCGGCGGGATAATGTTTTCCGCACTCGGGGCACTCCAGATAATCAAAATAGCTCTTAACATCCTGCAACATAAAATGGCACTCCTTTTTTGCAAATTTTGGCTGCAGAGCGCTGCAGCGCTTAACCTCCCCCAAAAGGGGGAAATAGTTTCACCTTATCCGCACCGGTCACCCACACATCCGTCGACTCAACCGCCTCGCCGTTAATCACCACCATGTGCACCTCGCCCGGCGGGATACCCAATCGGGCCAGCACATCCGGTAAATGGGCAGGCTCGTCCATCTCCACCTGGAAGCAGGACTGCTGCTGGCTGGTGAAGAACAACAGGGCGCGGTCAAGGCAGATGGTAATCATCAGGCTCCAGCCCGGCGGCGTTCAGCGGATGCCCACCCAATCCGCCGCCCACCCCAGCGAGAGTTGCTCCAGCCTCGGGCGGGCGGGGTTGCCGGTGCGCACATCCCAGCCCTTGAACGCATACAGGTCATCCAACGCCTGTTCAAACGCATCCCGCGGGATGGAATGGCCCTGCAGCGCGCCGTTTTCCAGCCCGTGAAAAACCCGCTCGGGCAGGGTGTCGTTGGCCCGCGAGAAGCCCTCGCGCTGGTTAAAGAGCCGCGCCAGGTTGGTGGCCCGCTCGCCGATTTCAAGCATTTCGGCATAGGTCACATCCCAGCCGGTGAGGGCATTGACGGCTGCCAGCACATCCTCCGGCTGGATGAACGAGCGCGGTGCGGGACCAAAAAAGCACCAGCCCACGCACTTTTCCATGCTCACCCATTTTTCCAGGATGTAGAACTGCCGCACTTTCTCGTTGTTAAAGGTGCGTGCGGGCTGGGCTTCGGTAATGCCCAGCGGCTCCGCGGATTTAAAGGAGAGCGAATCGGGGTTTTGCATCAGCGGGTCGTGCGGAACCACCAGATGGTCGGCGCCAATTTCCGTGACGGCATAACCGAGGGCTACAAAATACTTGCCGCGCGGGTCGTGCATGGCCAGTTCCTGGCCTTTAACTTCGATGGTGAAGAATGGCGCATCCCCACCGATAACCTCAGCCGCGCGTTTGGTGCCTTCCGCCAGCAGGTTACCCAGTCCCTGGCGGTAGGCAATCTTTTCAATCATCGGCAGGATGGCATCCGCATTGCCAAAGCGCAGCTCGATGCCCTCGGTTTGCTCCAGCCCGATGAGGTCGTGCTCAAAACACTCCATGGCAAAGGCAATCGCAGCGCCGGTGGAGATGGTATCCAGCATGTAGTGGTTGCACAGTTCGTTGGCTTTGGCAATGACCTGCAGGTCATCCACGCCGCAATTGGAGCCAAAAGCGGCCACCGTTTCAAACTCCGGCCCGCCGTACTCCGAAACCTTGCCGTCAATGGATACCTCGCGCTTGCAGCGCACTGCGCAGGCGTAACAACTGCGCCGGGCGGTGAGGATTTGTTTTTCGTAAGCCTCCCACTTGATGTTATCCACCCCATCAAAAGCGCCCAGCCGGAAGTTGTGGGTAGGCAGGATGCCGCCCACGTGCAGACCCTCAACCGCCCCCAGCGTACCGCGGTCGTATAAATCCGCGCCCAGCGGGTGCTGCGGAGCTTCGCGCGCCAGCTTGCGGCCCAGTTCCAGCAGGGCAGCCGGGTTGTGCGCCTGGGCGTGGATGCGCTGGTGCCCGCGCACCGCCACCGCCTTGAGGTTTTTGGAACCCATCACCGCGCCCATGCCATTGCGCCCGTTGAAGTGGCGCAGATCGTTGGTCAGCCCGGCGTAGCGCACCAGGTTCTCGCCAGCCACGCCAATTTGCAGCACGCGAATTTTCTCATCGCCCAGCTCGGCGCGGATGGCGGCCTGCACCTCAGCGCAGTGGCGGCCCCACAGATGCTCGGCCGGGCGCAGTTCAACCACGCCGTCCTGAATCCACAAATAAACCGGGCGGGGAGATTTACCGGTGATAAGCAGGGCCTCAAAGCCCGCCATCTTGAACTCAGGTCCCCAGAAACCAGCCGCCTCGGATTCACCGTAGGCGTTGGTCAGCGGCGAGCGCGCCGAGACGATGTAGCGGGTGGCAGTGGAAAGGGGCGAGCCGGTCAGCAGGCCGTTGGCAATCACCAGCAGGTTTTGCGGGTCGAAGGCATCCGTGTGAGGGGGCAGCTCGCGCAGCAAATAATAACCGGCCAGGGCTTTTCCACCCAGGTACAGGCGGTAAAAGTCGGCGTCCAGCTCTTCCACCTGGATGTTGGCAGTGGTCAGGTTGACGCGCACAATCTTGACGGGATTCTTAAGCATAAAACAGTACTCCTGAGTTCCGGTACTCCCCTTCAGGCGGGGAGAGGGGTCGGTGAGGTGATGAAGGGGATGGTGGATGAGGCGTGCGGCAAAACGCCGATGCGCGCGCCCTGCGGCAGGCGGGCCAG
>CAYVOX010000065.1:0-11904 GCA_964453035.1 uncultured Anaerolineaceae bacterium | reverse complement strand
GCGACGGCTAACTGGCTGACCTGGCGCGAGAGCGGCACACCCTGCTGCATCACCAGGCGCGGGTCGCCAGCCAGCACGTTGACGATGCGCCTCTCCTGGTTGAGCACCGCGTTGAGGGCAAAATGCACGCCAATCATCCCTCCGATTTCCTCAATATCCTGGCGCACGGGGTTGTCGTCATAGGCGCCCAGGCGAGAAGCCGGCAGGGTGAGCAGCGCATGGTTGTGCTGAATGGTCTCGGCGCCGCCCAGGCCGATGACGGCAGTCTTAACCCCGCCGGAGAAGCCCGCGAACTGGTGCGGCTCGATGTTGCCAATCACAATGCGCAGGTCGGCGCGGGCAAACCGGGCATTGACCCAGGCCGGGGTGCGGCGGGTGGTGGTGCCGAGGAAAAGCAGGCTGTCCTTATCTTTAGCGTCATGAGAGCACGCGGCGTAACGCTCGAGGATGGGCTGCGGCAGGATGTCAGGGAATTCCGCGGGGAGCATGGGAGCGTGCAGCCCCACCGCCACCAGCAGGGTGACGGCTTGCGGCGCAATGCCCGCCGCCTCCAGCTTTTGGAGCAGCGGGGGCAGCAGCTCGCGGATAGGCACCGGGCGGGTTTTATCGTTAACCGCCACCACCACCGAGGCTGCCCCGCGGAAGTCCTCAAGCCGCGCCCCACCCAGGGGCTGGTCTAAAGCCGCGCCTACCAGGGCAAACGGCTCAGCGGCTGCCGCCACCTGAGGGGGCTCGAGCAGGTCCACCGCCAGGTGGGGCGGCAGGTCAACTTCAAGCGCCGAGCGGCCGTAGGGTAACTGAAATTTCATACCTAACTTCCCAGCGGGGTGAAGAGGATGAGGCTGAGGCTGATGCCAGCCAGCAGAATGGCCACGCACAGGCCGACGATGAGCGGTTTAAAGCCAATTTTGCGCAGGCTGGCCAGGTTGGTGTTGAGGCCAACACCCGCCAGCGCCATGAGGATGGCAAACTTGGCAATCTCATCCACGCCTTTAAGCACGGCTGCCGCGGCGGTCAGTTGCCCGGGTTGTGCCAGGTTTTGCGGCAGTACGCCCAGCGCCACCCCGGCGGTGCGCAGCAGCGACATGACCAGGAAGCCGAGCACAAAGCCGGGCACCAGCTTGGTCCAGCTAAAGCGGGCAGCGCCGATGGCTTTATCACTGACGCGGTTGGATTGCCCGCGGCGGTAAGCAAGCCCAAACAGTACAATCAGGGGCGCCATGAGGGTGTTGCGCGTCAGTTTAACCACCGTGGCAACGCTCAGCGCCATGGAGCTGTGCGCGGCGCCCACCGCCACCACCTGCGAGGTGTCATTGACGGCGGTGCCCGCCCACAGGCCAAAAACCCGGTCGGAGAGGCCGAAAAGCTGCCCCAGCCAGGGAAAAACGATCACCGCGATGAGCCCGAACAGGGTGATGGTAGCGACCGCAAAGCTGACCTCTTCATCTTTGGCTTCAATTACCGGCGCGGTGGCAACAATGGCCGAATTACCGCAAATGGCCGTGCCCACGCCGATCAGCGCCGCCAGGCGCGGCGGCACGTTGAAGAGCCGCCCGGCTGCGTAGGCCAGGCTGAGCGCCAGCGTGATGCAGATGACCACCAGCAGCAGAGCCGAGGCGCCCGTGGCGAGCACATCCTGCAGGCTGAGGCGCAGCCCAAGCAGGATGATGCCCAGCCGCAGCACGCGCTGCACGGCAAACTTGATGCCAGCCTCGGAGCGCGGGTCAATGCCCACGAAATTGCGGACGAAAAGCCCCAGCAGCACCGCCACCAGAATTTCGCTGATAGTTTTGCTCAGGGCGGGGTCGGTGATGAGGGTTTGCAGGTAGCGGCTGACGAAGGCCACCCCCGCCACCAGCACCAGCCCACTCCACGCTGGTTTAAGCTCGCGGCCAATTTTTTTCCATTCCTGCCAGATTGATGTAAAGAAGTTTTCAGCCAATGCGCCTCACTTTGACGTCAGAGGGAAGGTTGGTAAGTTGGCCGTCGGAGGAGGGTTCCAGCGAGAGACCCGGCAACTGCAGCCCGGAGCGCGGCTTGCCAAACGCCCAGATTTCTTCAAGGTGCAACCCGGGCTTGAGTTGCCCGGTGTGCTGCACCACCGGCCCAAGCGGCAGCAGGCTGCCCTCGCGGGCAAAGACGGGGATGTGGTCGAGAGGCACGCTGCGCTCAAAGCACCCCGGGCCTTCCAGCCAGGTTTCATTCCACAGGTCATACCAGCGCCCGGCGGGCAGGTAGAAGCGCGCAGCGCCGCCCGGCACCACCACGGGAACCACCAGCAGGGAGGGTCCGAGCATGTACTGCTCATTAAATTGCCAGGAGAGGGCATCCTCCGGGAAGGCCAGCGGCATGGCGCGCATGACCGGCATGCCCGTGGCGCCAGCCTCCAACGCGCAGGCCTGCAGGTAGGGAATCAACCGGTAGCGCCACTCCAGCCACTTGCGCACAATTTGCTCGGCCTGCTCGCCGTAAACCCAGGGCTCGCGCTCGCCAATGCCGTGGAAGCGCATGTGCGAGGCCATCACGCCCGCCTGCGCCCAGCGGATGTACAGTTCCGGCTCGGGGTTGCCGATGGCAAAGCCGCCGATATCATGGGCGTAGAAAGGCCCGCCGCTCATCCCCCAGGAGAGCCCGCCACGGATGCTGGCAGCCAGGCCTTCCCAGTCGCACTGCGGATCGCCGCCCCAGTGCATGGGGAAGCGCTGCCCGCCCGCCCAGGCGGCGCGGGCAAACACCATCGGCTCATCCTGGCTGTAGAGCGTGGCAGCCTCGTACACGCACTGGTTGTAGAGGTGGGCGTACACGTTGTGCAAGCGCGCGCCGCTGTCGCCGTTGAAGGCCACCACCTCTTCCGGCACGGCCTCGCCGTAGTCGGTTTTCATCACGCTGATGCCGATATCAAAGAGCTGCTTGTGCTGGTCGCGGTACCAGCGGTAGGCCTCGGGGTTGGTAAAATCGAGGATGCCGGAAGGGTGCAGGTGCGGCCAGGCTTTATCAAACGGCCACTGGAACCAGCGGTGGATGTAAGGCTGCCCGGAGGGGGTTTTGAGCAGGTAACCCTTCTCAGCCAGCTCGGTGAAGAGCGGATTTTTGGAGGAGATGTAGGAATACTCCCACAGGTTCAGGCGCACGCCCAGCGCGCGCATTTTTTGGACAAAACCGGCCGGGTCGGGGTAGCGCTGGAGATCCCATTGAAAATCGTTGCGCACGTCCATCTTGTGCCAGGCGCGCCCATCGAGCACCAGCACGTCGAAAGGCAACTTGCGGGCGCGCATAGTCTCGGCCACTTCCCGGGCAATCTCCGCGGTGCGGTAATACGCGCGAGACATCCACACCCCGTAGCTCCAGCGCGGCGGCTGGGGGGTGCGCCCGGTGAGGAAGGTGTAGCGTTCCAGCATCTGGGCGGGCGATTGAGCCGCAATGAGGAACAGGTCCAACTCAGCATCGTGCACCTGCAAAATGTAGGAGCGGTGCGACCACTGCGGGTAGCCCACGCCGTGAGTGACGCGCGCGGGGGTGTGGGTAAACAGCCCCCAGCCGGTAGGGCTCCACGCAAAGGGGATATTTTTATACGAAAGCTCAGAATTGACCCCGTTGGTATCCTCATTCCATGAGTTGATGAGCATGCCGCGGCGGTTGAGGGCGGAGAATTTATCCCCCAGGCCAAAAACCGGCTCGCCAGTGTTGAGCGCCAGGGCCAGCATCCAGGTTTGTTCGCGCAGGGCAATGGGGTTAAAGCGCAGCCCGCCTTCAATGGTGCGGTCAGTGACGGATTGGAGCAGGGTTTTTCCCTCCCGCGCCAGGCGCAGGCGCATCGGTCCGCTCAGCACATCCAGAGAGACCTCGCCGCACTGCAGACGGTAGCCTTCGGGGATCTCAACCAGGGTCACTGCCACCGTTTGCGGCTGTGAGACGAGGATGCCGTAATCGGGGCGGGGGGCTTCCACCACCCGCTTGATGCGCACGATGTCGGGCGTGTAAAACGTCACCTCCAGCAGGCCGGCCAATGTGCGGAAGAGCGCGCCATTGGGTAGAGTTTGCTTCAGCGAGACCGATTCAAGCGGCTCGAAGCCTTTTTGCAGGATGATACCTTCGTGGTGATAAATCACAGAACCTCCAATCCGTTGCGAGTTACTTCATGCCCGTGGTGGCAATGCCGGTGGTGATGTATTTTTCCAGCAGGGCAAAAACAATAGTGATCGGCAGCATCGTCAGTACCGTCATGGCGAGGATGTAATTCCACTGCTGGTTAAGCTCGCCGGAGAAAGCCCTCAACCCCACCTGCAGGGTAAACAGCTCGCTCTGGCTGATGGCCACCAGCGGCCACAGGAAGTCATTCCAGCGCCACATGACTGAGAAAATGGCCAGCACCGCAAGCGCCGGACCTGTAAGAGGCAAAATGATCTGCGCGTAGATGCGCCATTCGCTGGCGCCGTCAATGCGGGCGGATTGCAGCAGGTCATCAGGGATGGTCAGCATATACTGGCGCAGCAGGAACACGCCGGTGGGCGTGGCTGCACCGGGGATGATGAGCCCCCACAGATTGTTGGTGAGACCCACCTTGGTGAGCACAAAGAACGCCGGCACCAGGATGACCGAGATGGGCACCATCAGGGTGCTGATGATGAGCACGAAGATACCGTCGCGCCCCCTGAACTGATATTTGCTGAGGGCAAAGGCCGCCATGCTGTTAATCAACAGGGTAATCAGGGTTGCCACAACGGTGACAAAAACGGTGTTCCACAGGTAAGTGAGGAAAGGGAACTTGGTGATGGCGCCGGTGTAGTTTTCCCATTCAAAATAAATCGAACGGATGGGGGTACGCTGATCGATCTTGATATCAATCGGTTTTTCGTCCGGGGCAAGCGGGTCAATCATGCGCGCACCAATGCCCACCTGCGAAATCTGCGCCAGGCGGCGCACGCTGCCATCTGCCATCTTCACTTCGTAAAGCGGTAGAGGCTCGTCATAGCCTTTGATGGTCACGCTTTCCTGTTTATACGGCAGAAAGGTGGGTGGGAATTCGTAAATGCCTTCGAGCGGTTTGAAGGAAGATATGATCAACCAGACCACCGGGCCAAACATGACCAGCGTGCCGACGATCAGATACAGGTAGGAGATGATATCCGAAATGTCAAACTTTTTTCCGCCCTTGCGGCGGGTCAAAAAGGAGAGGAAACTTCGGGTGGGGGTTGTATTCATTGCATCCGCCTTTCCTTACGCTGCTTCCTGTTTGCGGCTTGAGGCCAGTTGACCGAGGGTGAGGACGAGCAGCACCACTGCCATCACCAGCGAGGCGGCAGAAGCGATGCCGAAATTCCTGTATTCAAACGCCGACCGGTAGATGTACTGCACCATGTACATGGTGGCCGTACCGGGGCCGCCGCCGGTGAGCACAAAGACCTGATCAAACACCTGCACCGCGCGAATGAGCGCCAGGATGAGCACCACGGTGGTGGTGGGCATCAGCAGCGGCCAGGTTATATTGCTGAAGGATTGCCAGGCGTTGGCGCCGTCCATCGAGGAGGCTTCGTACACCTCTTTGGAGATGGATTGCAACCCTGCCAGCAAGATCAGCGTGAAAAAGCCCATCTGCGCCCAGATGCTGACGGCAATCACCCAGAAGGTCGCCCAGGATGCTTCGTTCAACCAGCCGACCTTATCCAACCCGATGGCAGCCAGGAAGGCGTTGAGCAGGCCGTACTTCTCCTGTAAAATCCAGCGCCAGATCAACGCCACCACCACCGGTGAAAGCAATACCGGGTAAAAGAACATGGCTCTGAAAAACCCCCTGCCGCGGATCTCGCGGTTGAGTGCCAGGGCGGTGATGAGCGAGAACAGCACCATGAACCCCACCTGCAGGACGACGAACACCACCGTATTGCCGGCGGCACGCCAGAAAAGATCTTCCTGGCAGGAATTGGGTCGGGTGAAATCTTCACAGGTGAAAAGTCGCGCTAAATTATCCATCCCGGTGAAGGTGCGATTTTCAAGTTTCATCTGGTCGCTACCAGTGAAACTATAAGCAAAGTTGAGCAGCATTGGGAGCAAAATGAAGATGGCGAAAATCAGCAGGTTGGGCAGCAGGAAGAAATAGGCCATGCGCTTCAATCCAATCAGCCGTTGCAGCGGATTGAGGACGTAATCTGCCAGCCCAAGCAGCCAGGTGAAAGGCTTGAGGATGATATCACCGGATGATAGCGAACTACCTAAGGATTTTAAAGAGGACATCGCTTGCTCCTTTGCTGAAAAGGAACCGGGCTGCCGGCCTGTTGATGACAGACCGGCAGCCTTGATTGTAATTTTCTGCCAGCCGGCTACTTAAGTGCAGCCGCGGCTTCGTCCATCTTGGCCTGGATCTTCTTGATGGCTTCATCCAGGGTGAGTTCCTTGTTGACCACCTGGCTCAAGCGGTCGCGCATTTCAACGTTAAAGGTTGTGCTCAGGGGGTGATACTGCAGGTTGTAGGATTCGGGCGATAATTTGGCAACTTCCTTGAGGAAGACGTTCAAGACCTTGTCACTGGCGGGATACTTGATGCCTTTCTTGGCCAGGCCGAGGTGACCGGGCAGGAAGAGCGTCTTGGCGGAGAATTCCTCGAGGATGGCTTCACTGCTCAGCCAATCCACCAGCTTGCCAACTTCCTTGGGGTTCTTGCTGGCTTTGAAGGCAACCAGCGCCGCGCCGCCGGGCATGCCGGTGGAGCCGCAATCACCGGTGGGGTTCGGAACCGCATCCCACTCGAACTTGTTGCCAATCTGGGTGGTGAACTGCGACACAGCCCAGCTGCCGGCGAAGTAGAAGACCAGTTTACCGTTCAGGAAGAAGGTGTTGGCAGCCGTGTACTGACCGCCGCTGCCGCCCCAGACTTCGGCGGGCATCAACTTCTTGGTGCTCCAATCCACCAGCATGTTGGCCGCTTTGCGGAAGCCGGGGGTATCAACAGTGAAAGTCTTATCGGTCATGGACTCGATGTAAGTGGCGCAAACGCTCATCGAGGGGCCCCAGAAGCGGTGACCGCTGCGGTCAATGGCGACGGCGTAATCCGTCTTGGTGGCGGTGGCCACTTTGGTGGCAGCTTCAACCCATTCGTCCCAGGTCACTTTTTCTTTGGTGTCGGAGGGGACGGGCACACCCGCCTGCGCGAACAGGGTGCGGTTGATATAAGGAGCGCTGACAGTGAACTGGGTGGGGAAGCCAAACAGACCCTTGGTCTCACCGGCGGGGCGCAGCGCCTGCAGGAATTGCGGCGACCAGTTCTTTTCCCAGGCGGCGGCATCCTTCAGGTAGGGGGTCATATCCAGCAGGTACTTGGTGTACAGGGCCAGAGACGTCACGCGCGCCAGGTCAGGCGGGGTGCCGGCTTCGGCCTGCGGCTGGAGGGTCTTATCCAGGTCGGCATAGGCGACGGTATCCATGACCACCTTGATGCCGGGGTTTTCCTTCTCGTAGCGGTCCAGCAGGGCGCGCATCACGTCGCCTTCGTTGCCGTCGTTATACCAGGCGATGCGCAGCGTGACGGACGCGGCAGGCGGCGTGGTAGGCGCAACGGTGGGCTTGGGCGCATCCGTAGGCTTGGGCGCCGTGGTGGGTGCCACAGTAGCCGCAGGCTTGGTGGGAACGGCGGTAGGCACAGGCGTTGCCGCCGGAGCGCAGCTGGCAACCAGCATGGCGACCAGCACGAACAGAACTAACACTTTATGCGTCTTCATACTAACTCCTCTTTTTGAATAGATTGGATTAGGTAACGCTTAGATTCGTTCAAGGCTTCTCTTAACTCCTGCGAAGTAATCACCTCCTTTATCTAAAACCTCAAAACGGGTAATCCGACCAATGCTGCAAAAGCGTCGCACTCGGCGTAAAAGTCGCCATAAGCCAGGGAGACGTGGTGCTCCAGGCCTTCGTGCATGAGCATATCAACGAACTGGCGGATGGGGCGGCGCAGGCGCAGCACGCCGGATGTGCCGCTGAACGGCTTGGGATTGGTGAGCACCTCGCCCTGGCCCAGCACCAGGCGCAGCTCGCCTGTGGCCTGCGAAATGCGGGCAATGGTGACCGAGCCGGGCTTGAGCGGAAAATCCATCACCAGGGGCACGCCGCGGTTAGAATGGTTGCCGCCGTGTTTTGGCGCGCCGGGGGCCGCCATGGAAAACGGCGCCAGGCCGCAGTGCCACAGGGCCAGGGTGTCTTCTTCCAGGTTGGCAGCCACCATATCGGTGCCAAAAGCGGGGGCATCCGCCAGAATCTGCAGGATGAGCTGGGTGACGGTGCCGTTGATATCCGCCTCGCAGCTGCACGGCAGGGGCGCTGCGCCGCCAAAGCCCTCGGAGAGCAAGGACATCGCCCCGCAGGCCGCGCAGCCCATCTGGGTGAAAAATTCGGGCCAGCAGCGCACAGCCAGGCCGTCCAGCTTGCGTTCGAGGGCAATCTGGCGCAGGGCGGCAAAAACGCTGATGGTGCCCTGCAGAGGCGCCTGCTGCAAATCCGCCAGGTTATCCAGCACGCTATCCAGCTCAGCGCGCAAATCGGTCAATTTTGCCTGCGGCATGCTTCGGGCGCGGTCAAACACCTCCTCCAGCGAGATACGCTCAACATCCAGGCCAAAGGTCTGCTTGAGGCGCGGCTCATCCAGGATGCAGGTATCCATGCCGTTGGGATGCTCGCCCACCACGCCCAGGCGGGAGGCTGCCAACCTGCGGCGCAGCCTTCCGGCAGCTGCCAGGGGGCGGATCTGCGCGATGACGCTCTCAGACTGGGGCGCGGCGTAGGCGTAATCAAACTTGCGATGGCGCAACGTGAGAGCGTGCCCCGCCAGGTTGATGCCGCACAGCGAGTTGAGCCGCAGGCGCCCGCCGGTCCACGGTTCCGGCACGGCCCACAGGAAGAGCGGCGCGTCAATGCCTTCAGCCAGGGCGGTGACCATGGTGGAATCGGCAAAGGTGGCCTGGAAAACCAGGGTCAGGTCCACCGCCTGGTTGGAAAGCTCGGCGATGGCAGCCTGCGCGGCAGCCAGGTCGCTGAGCGGCTTTTGCGGTCCGATGAGCGCAAATCCCGCCGAAAGCAGGTTCTGCCGGGCCGCGCGGATCATTTCTTCGGCCAGGGGCACATCAAACTGGACGCGAACGAGGGGGATAAAAGCGATGTTCAGTTGCTCCACAATTCACCTCAGGTCAGGGATTCGGATTGCTGGTAGAGAAAGGTCATTAATCCCAGGGCCGCGGCGCCAACCACCCCGGCGCGCCAGCCAAAACTGGCAGCCTGCATGCGCACGCCCGCGCCTAACCCGCTGAACGCCAGCTGGTGTACGGTGCGCGCAATGGAGGGGAGGAAGAGATCCTGTCCCTGGGCGTAAATGCCGCCAAAAATGATGAGTTCGGGGTTGAACATGTTCACCAGGCCCGCCACCGCCACGCCCAGGTAATAGGCGTGCTGCTCCAGCAGGCGAATCACGTCAGAGTCGCCCTGGCGAGCTGCCAGGAAAACGCGTTCAGTGGGGGTCAGCTGCGGGTGGAGGGCTTCCAGTTGCGCCAGCAGGCCGCCGGGTTGTTCACTGGCAAGCCGCTCTGCCTGGCGCAGGATGGCCGGCTCCGAGACCAGCGTTTCAAGGCAGCCGCGGTTGCCGCAGCGGCAGGGCTCGCCGCCTTCCAGCAGCATGACGGTGTGGCCGATTTCTCCCGCGCCGGTGGACCTGCCGCGCAGCACCTCGCCCTTGAAGATCAGCCCGGCGCCCACGCCGATGCGCCCGTAAACAAAAGCCAGCGATTCCACGTCTCGCCCGGCGCCGAAGTATCTTTCACCAATCGCCATGGCGCGCACGTTGTTATCCACCACCACCGGCAACCGCAGGCGAGTTTGGAGAATATCGCGCAGGGGAATGTTGCGCCAGTTGAGGTTCGGCGCCAGCACATTAACCCCGGCGTGAAAATCCACCAGCCCCGAGGCGCCCACGCCCACGCCGAGGATACGGCTGCGGTCAATTTTAGATTCGGCGATGACCGTTTCGACCGCCGCCAGGATTTTTTCGACCACCTCCGGGGCGGGCTGCTCCATGGGGAAAGGCTCAATCTGGTTGTGGAGGATTTCGCCCAGAAGGTTGACGGCTGCCACTCTGAAAATGCCCACGCCAATGTGCACGCCGATGACAAAGCGCGCATCCGGCACGATGCGGATGCCGGTGCTGGGGCGTCCGACGGGGCGCAGGCCGTTGGCTTCCGGTTCGGCGGAATTATCATCGGTGACGATGCCCTGGTTGATGAGTTCAGTGATGAGCTTGCTGATGGTGGAATTGGAGAGGTTGGTCTTTTGCGCCAGCTGGACGCGCGAAATTTCACAATCATGCAGCAAGCTGAGCAAAACTACCTGCAGATTGTGCGCTTTAACCAGGTTGATATTACTGCCCTTGAACATCGCGTTCAGCATGGAGTAAACCTGTTAAGCCAGCGGAGGGGATAATTATTTTATGCGTAACATAAAATAATTAATTTTTATTATAATGAGTTGCAGGGGTAATGTCAATAAGGATTCTTAGGGGGTTGAGTGCAGTTCCCCTTTCGGCAGGGCACTTTTTGGCACCAGGCACAGAGGGCGGAGGGGGGAGAAATGGGCGGGTACGCGGGTAAAGTCCGGATAAAGTCAATGTATGGGCAGACGGCGTCTGCTCATGGCTCCCCCCGCGCTCCGTTACGTCACGCGCCTCGGGCTGCTTTTCTTCTCCCTCCAGGCCCGCACCGTGGCGATATGATCCTGGTAATGCTCCAGGCTGTTGGTGGTGATGAGCATGTAGGGCTTCCAATCCGACGGCATGAACTTGAAGCGCGCCGGGTCGTCCAGGTCGGCATCCTCCAGGGTCTCCACCGCCGCCGAGAAGCGCTCAAACACCGCCGCGGATTCAGCCATCACCTCCGCCAGAGGACGCTGGCGGTTAAGCCGGTAAATGGCCTGGTTGCGCTCCTCCAGCGGCAGCAGCCACAGCTCAGAGCCCTCCATCACGTGGGTGAGGAACGCCGGGATGACCTCGCGCTCATACCAGGTGACGTGCGCGGCGATGTCTTTCAACGTCCAACCGCCCGGTTCCAGCGGCTCAAGCCACTCCTCCGGCGGGATCTGCGCCAGCAGCGCGTCCCATGCGGCGCGGCTGGCCCGCACCGCCTGCAGCAAGCTTTGCACCCGTTCACCCATATTGCACCTCGTCTTGGTTTTTCATCAATTTTAACACTCAAATAGGGACAAGACGCCTGTGCCGAAAATACCTATCAGGTTTTTGGAAACCTGACAGGTCTTCTCGATGGCTTGACACAATGCTGGTCTTTACCCCCACCACCGCCAAACCCCAAAGGTTTCTAAAAACCTTTGGGGTTTATAAAATACGGCACGTTTCTCCTGCTCGCCCCCACCGACCCCGACAACTGGGGGGTTGTCACCCCTCGCGCAGCACTCCCACAGGGAGCCGCACCCCCCACAGAGATTCAGAGAATCAGAGATCCATCTAAAACTTGAAGAAAATCCAGTTCCCTACAGGAAGGCTTCGCGCCGGGCGCAACGGAACCCGAAGTTGTTGTACGTGTTGGACGGTTCGAGCCTGTTGCGGATGGCAGCGCGGATGACCCCCGATACACTGTTCCAGGAACCACCGCGAACAACGCGAAGGCTGCCGCTGGCCGGGCCGGTGGGGTTGCGCGGCGGGCTCACCTTGTAATAAGTCTCGCCGTACCAGTCCGCGCACCACTCCCACACGTTCCCCGCCATATCCAGCAGCCCGTACGGGCTGGCGCCCCCCGGGTAACTGCCCACCGGCGTGGTGCTACCAATATTGCGGTTGAAGTTCGCCAGGCTGGCACCCGCTGCCTGGTTGCCCCACGGGTACGTGCGCCCGTCCACGCCGCGCGCGGCTTTCTCCCACTGCGC
>CAYVOX010000064.1:0-16592 GCA_964453035.1 uncultured Anaerolineaceae bacterium | reverse complement strand
GGTGGGCGGGAGGGTGTGATGGTCGGTGATGACCACATCCAGGTGTTGGTGGCGGGCAAAATCAACCTCGGCATGGGCGGTGATGCCGGTATCACAGGTAAGAAGTAGCTGAGCGCCGGATTGAATCAGCCTTTCCAGGCCGGTGAGGTTGACGCCGTGCGACTCATGAGCGCGGATCGGGATGTGCCACATGTATTTTGCGCCCAGAAGGTTCAAGGTCTGCGCGAGGAGGGCAGTAGCGGTCTGCCCATCCACATCAAAATCACCCCAGATGGCAATTTTCTCGCGATTCTCAACAGCCTGCTGCAGCCTGGCAACCGCAGCATCCATATCAGGCAGGTCTAAGGGAGAAGCGAGCGGGTAAAGACCGGGGTTTATGAAGGCCTGTGCCTGGTTGAGATTGGTGATCCCACGGCGAATAAGAGCCTGCATAACCACCGGATGTTCTGAGAGGGATGCCAGCTCTGGGGGAATTAGCTGCTCGAGTGGTTCAACCCAGGTTAAATCTGGAGGGTTCAATATTCAATCTCCGCTATTTGCTCAAAATCCAGCTTCAGGCTACCGTCTTCATCTCCATCGGTTTCCAGATCATCAGCCCACGAGCCAGCCTCAGCGCCGCGATTGCACAGCGAGCGGTATACGCAGAAGGAGCAAAGCTTCTCGTTTTCGGTCAGAATGAAGGTGGCAGGAGGCATGTTGCGGATTTGTTGAATGAGGGTGAAAATGAATGCCTTATCAAGTTGGAACTGATGGGTTGAGTAATCCAGTCTCTCAATGTTCTTTGGAGCGTTGGCGAACCAATAAATCATTGAAACCTGCTCAGCGGAGAGAGGATCACCAGCGGAATTGCGCATAGCCAGCGCGAGCAATAACGGGTACAGGCGAGTTTGAATCCGGTTGAGAAGAATGGATTTGCCCGTCCGTTTTTGACCTGTTTTCCAGTCAAAAATCAGGTGGCGACCCTCGGGGGTGATGGCAACCAGGTCAAATTTGGCAGTGAGACGGTTGCCTTCGAGGGTGGCAGAGAGGGTATGTTCGGCCAGAAAGGTGCATTGCTCAGAAGGGACAGGTGAGAAATCAGTGAATGATCGCCACCAATCCAACAGTTGCGCGTCTTGGTCGGCTTGCGAGAGGATGAGGTCATCAGGAATGCCTGTGAAGTGCTGGCGAAGCATCTGGTGAAATTGGTTGCCCAGGCGGGAATGGCGTTCTCTTTCCAGCACGGGTTCGCTCTCAAGCGCGGGCCAGGCCTGGTTTAGGATGTAACGCAACTCAAAGAGGCGGGGGCAGTCTAAGTAATCCTGCAGGTTCTTTTGAGTAAAGTGAAAATCAGTCGGTAAGGGCATCGGTGTTTGCCTCAAGAAAATCAGTTAAGATTAGCAGAGGGGTCGAGGGCAGGCAGGAACCTTTTCTTCCGGTGTTCCATGTGATGACAAGTTCCTGGCGGGCGCGGGTTATGCCAACGTATAACAACCGCAAGCGCTCGGCAGCGTAATCCAGTCGGGCTTGAAGAGAAGCTTCACCTTCCTCAAAATGCAACGCGGATGGATCGCCACTCATTAAGGCTTTGAGTTGGGCAATCGCTTCAGCTTCCAGGTTGAGGTGGTTACGAATAAACCACTTTTCGCTGATCCACGATTCGTAATTCTCCAAAGAGGGAAAGTCGTAATTATTGGCTGAGAGCAGGAAGACCCGGTCCCACTCCAAACCCTTGGCTTTATGAATGGTCGCAACAACCACCTTACCCGGGTGTTTATCAGGATCAAAACCGGTGTCTTCCTCGGTAAATCCCATAAATTTCCGCTCATTACGCGCGATGCGGTCCAATTCAATCACAAACTCATGCAAGTTCCAATCGGGATGGCGTTGGGCGTCCTGCTCCATGGCCAGGGCAAGTTTGTGCGCCAGCGCCAGGTCAGCAGGATGAGAGAAAAGGGTTTGCGACAGGGTGAGTAGCAACTGGTCAATGGGTAAGAGGACAGCGGACTGCCAATCGCGAATCAATCCGCGGAAGGTTTCCAACCTGGCAAGGCTTTCTTCATCTATAGGCTCGGGGTTGAAACCGGCCAACCAGTTTCGATCTGGACGGGGCCAGATGAAATCTTCGGTGAATCTCATCTGGCGAATAGACCTGGCCAGAACGAGGGTTTGTTCTTGAGACTGAGGATTCTCACCTTCTCGAGAGAAAATCTGCAGGAAAAGGGCGGAAAGTTTATGAGAACTGGTTGGGTCAGCGAGGTGAACGAGGGCGGACGAAAGAATGGATGCCGTTTGCCGGGTGGAGATGCTGCTGCGCAGCAATTCAATGGGCTCGATGCCATATTTACGGCATTCAGCTACCACTTCGGCACCTCTTTCGTTGCGGGGAACAAGAACCGCCAGGGTGTGGTTGGGGTGCTCAGGCAACCAGCGCCGAATGGAGGACACAATATTCTTCACTTCCTCCTCAGGGGTCCATTTGAGACGGGAGAGGTAGATGCTCCGAGAGTTATCAGGTGGGTTGGGCTGCGGGTCACCGGGAGGCGTGGATTGAATATAGGGCTCGTTGAGAGCGTCGCGCAGGCTCTCAACGGGATGCTCTGTTTGCACCCACTCGCTGAGGTAATTGGCCAGTCTAATAATGGAGAGGGTTGAGCGACCTGAATGTGGCAGGTCTTTCTTGGTGACATCTGGACGGTCCCTGAAATCAATCAGGAAGCGGGGGTTGGCGGTGGTGAAGGTTTCGTAGATGGCCTGGTTGGGGTCACCCACGCGCACCCAGTTGCCGGTGCCGCGAGTCAGTAGGCTGAGAATGCGTTCCTGCAGGCGGCTGCTATCCTGAGCTTCATCTTCCAGGACGTAAGGCCAGCGGCGGCTGAGCCTGGCGAGATAGTCAGGATCGGTCTCAAGCGCCTGCAAGGCCAGGCGAATGAGGTCGTTAAAATCCACGCCGCTGCGGTAATTGAGAGCGCGCTGGTAATCCTCGAAAATCTCCAGTCCCATCTGAAGGAGCAATGGAGGCGCGGCGAGGTGTGAAAGCGCCTGGCGAATGAGCGCAGGGGGAGCCTGCAAATCCTTTGCCTGGCTAATAAAACTGCGCGCCAGAGAGACCATTAACTCAGGCCACTGCTGAGAAACGACCGATTGGAGCCTGTTATGGTCAATGTCAGGGTCGATGAAGTTTTGATAAAAAGTCGGATTTGCGCGTAGCCACGCAACGGCTGCGTCGCGTAAGATGGAATCGCTGTCACGTTCGTCAATGATTTGAAACTGGGTTGAAAGCCCGACCAGATCGGGGCGTTCACGGACAATATCGTGCGCCAGGCCATGCAGGGTGCGGACACGGTAGCCAAAACCGGGTACCAGTTGGTAAGGGGCGAGAAATTTCTCGACGCGACTTGAGAAGTTTTCAACGGCGGAATTGACCAGGGTGACGATGAGCACCTCCTGGTCATCTGCCAGCCTGTTTTCGATAATCAGGCGGGCAGCCAGGGCGGAAAGCGTATGCGTTTTTCCGCTGCCGGGTACAGCAGAAACGCCGTACCTGCCGCCGGTGTAATCCAGGATCTCTTGCTGGGGAGGGCGCGCTTTAAACACGCTGCACCTCCTCAGGTGGCAACCGGCGCTGGATGTTCTGCAAAGCGGTGAGCAATAATCCTCTCTGCTCGCGGCCTTGCTCGTTGACGCCTAAAAAGCAGAGAAAAATTCCCTGGCGGCAGCGTAGGATGAGCCCTGAAACCAGGCGAGTGAGTAGGCGCTGGTTTGTTTCAAACTCATGTGCATCCGTCCAGACCTGACCGGGAATCCAGTGACGACTGAGAATAAACGGATGGGTCAGCGGCTGGTAAAGGCGCTCCCACCAACCCTGAGAACCGATATCCAGCCAGAACTGGTAGGAGACAGGGCGATTAGACATGAGAAAGGTGTAGGCCGGGGCGATGAAAACTGAGTCTTCGGGCTGGTCAAACCAGGTTTGAATATACTGGGCGGCGACGACACCTGCCTGCACCATTTGAATGTATTCCAATCCAAGCGGCTTCGGCTCACCCAGGGTGACGCCCGTGGTCGCAAGGCGGAATTTCTGAATGGATTCGATCAGGCGAGCGGCAACGCTGGCGGCATCAAAATTGTTATGAAAGCCAAAGCCAGGCTGAGAGAGTAGCTCGCCGAAAAGGCGGCTGAGAAAGATATCCAGTTCAATGTTCTCACCTTCAAGATATCTCTTTAACCAGGCAAGGAAGATTTCGTAACGCTCCCCAACCGAATAGGAGATGCGGTCCTGCATTTCGGGGCGGATCTGGTCGAATGACGAGAGGGGAAAATTGTTGGATTGCCTTCGGAAGACAATCTGGCTGAGCAAATCGGCTCTCATAAGATCTAGCCCGGTGATGGTTTGCACAAGGGCGCTGCGCAGCTCAAGGCGAGTAACAGGCAAATTCCAGACGGGGTGAGCCAGCCTGGCGAGGGTTAAAAGGCAGCGGGTGGCGGGTTCGTCCCTCAGGCTGCGGGATGGGCGGTGCGAATGGCAGGGAATGCCAAGCTGGTCCAGGCGGTTCATCAGGGAAAAGCGCAGCGAATCTGAAAGGAAGGGAGCCAGAACGGCAATTTCACCGGGGGCGACTCCCTTAACATTGATAAGGTCGGAAATTTTTACCCCAATGCCTTCTATCATTTGAGGGAGAAAATTATAGGCGATGAATCGCACCGAACTGCGAAGTTCCGGCACTGGCGGTGGGCCTTCCTTGCGGAGAATCTGGTTGCCAAGGCTGTTGCGGAAGGAATCCAATGCCGGGCTGCAAACCCATGAGTGTGAGAGGGTCACGGTCTCTTCGCACAAGGATTGCAGTGCCAGCCCGGATTCGGGATCGGCGCCCAGAAAGGATCGCAGCCCTCCGTTGGTGTCGTAAATGAGGAGGGCTGAGTCCAGATTGGGCAGCCATTCGCGCACTAAATCATGGGTCACAGGTACATCTTCTTCGATATTATCAAAGATGAGGTGCCTGAACCGGGAATAGAAGTATTGACGGCACAAGAAGGACGGCCAGAGATGATTTCTTAGGATTTCAAACTGGAGAGAAAAATCCAGAAGGTTGTTCTGAAGGCAAAATTGTCTGAAGCGGTTAGCACATTCCTGTGCATCCTGATAAACCTGAACCTGGCTCTTTTCACCAATCCAAGCCATGGAGAGCCGCTCGGCAATTTCAGTGTGCGCATAGCCAACCGCAGCGGTTTTGTTTAGGTTATCGAGAATCTGACTTAGCAGGCGATTGGAATCCATCGAAATCGATTCGAAAAAGCCCTCATCGATGAGCGGTTGAACGATTCTGGAGAGGTAATACTGGGCGGATTCAAGCGTAAGGAAGGTTGGCTGCCGGTTGGGGTGGGCAAAGCCGGAATGGCGGGCGATGATTGGCCAGAAGAGACCGGTTAGCCGCTGGCTTAGACCACCCAGGGTCACAACTTCCGGCAGTCCGCCATTGGGAAAGGCAGCGCTGCGGATGGCATTGAAATAGGGCTGTGCTAACGTGCGCTGCGGGACGAGGATGAGGATGGATTCGGCGGGAATTCCAGATGCAACCAGGGTGCAGAGGCGCTCGACGGCCGCGCTTGTCTTTCCGCTGCCAGCCGGACCTTCCAGGAATGTGCGTCTGTTAGCAGGCGCAGTGATAACGCTGTATTGTTCCGGACTCCAGGTTGGGTGTGTCATCTCCTCTTATTATATGTGATTTGCCAGAAGTAAGATGACCGGATGCGGTTACAGGGGAGAGCTTTCAGCCTTTGGAAATGAAAAGCAGCAATTCGCGGGTGAGGACAGTATCGGCCGTTGCGCGGTGGGCGTTAGGGAGGGAAATCCCACACTGCTTCCCGGCATTTTCCAGACTGTGATACTTCCACGATCGCCTGTTGGGGTCCCACTCACCACGGAATTGGGCGTAAATGCGCAACAAATCAATGAAATTGAGCGGATCTCGCCACGGCATACGGTAACGTAAGTGAGTCTGCTGCATCATGCGCTGGTCAAACTCGGAATTGTATGCCACAATCAGGCGGTTTAATAGCAGCGGACGAATCTGCATCCATGCTACAGGCCAGGCAGGCACTTTTTGTACCATCGCATCCGTAATGTGATTGATGCGCGAGGCAGCAGGTGGGATGGGCTGGCTGGGCTTGATGAGCGATTGATAGAGCACCTGACCGAGCTCATCCACAATGGAAATTTCAACAATTTCGTCTGTCTTTTCAAGGCCGGTGGTTTCGGTGTCGAGAAAGACCGGATTCTTAGCCAAGATTTGGCGCGCGAGTTGAACGACTTGAGAACGAGGCGTTTGGGGCGGGGTGGTCATCAGGGCAATTCCCAGTAAGCCATCTCTTCAGTTTCGAAGGCGAAATTGGGATTCCAGCCAACGATGAACATGCCAAAGGTGCCGGCATTGGGATAGGTGTTATCTGTAACGTCTTTAACCATTTTTCCGTTGATATAGAGTGTGATACGGTTTCCCTTTGCCAGGACGCCCAACCGATTCGTTTTATTCGGCCCGCTCAAAATTGTGGTGTTCGACTCGGCGGGAACGGGTTCTTTCCAGGCGCCGATGCCACCGGTACGCAGGTTGAATTTTCCCTGGCAGGATACCCCAAACCAGTAACCGTTAAAGTCATCTGTGGCGCGGAAAAGAATACCGTAGTAGTCTCCGGTGCCGCAATTAATGTTATGAACCACGGCTTCCAGGTAGAAATTTCTGGGCTCAGGGTATGTGGCACGCCAACCGTGCCAACCCTGTCCTTTCTTGCTGAGGAAGTAGAGGGAGTCGTTTTTTATTTCAACACGGGTGCTTCCGTCATCGTAAGCCTCACCCACCAGCCCCCAGTTGCCGCCGTCGTGGAATTTATCTTCCCAGGTTGCTTTACCCAGCGAAGCTTTGGGGTCTGAGGACTCCGGAGTGGCAGTGGAGGTTGCTGTTCTGGTGAGCGTGGCAGTTGCCGGAGAGGTTGCTGTGATGGGGACTTTTGTCAGGCTTGGGGTGAGTTGTGGTTTGGTCTGCGTGGCAGGAGGTTGTGTGGTCTTCTGCGGAGGGGAAAAAGTTGCCGATGCGGTCAGCGCTCCGGAAACAATGGTGGAGAGTGAGGTGGGGTTGACGGTTGGTTCCTGGGGAAGGTTGCATCCTGTAAGAACCAGCGAAAATACGACCAGAATGGCGAGTAACGGCTTCATGGTTCATCCTTTCTTTTCAACAATGACCATGCCAGAGACGGCGATTGAAAACTTATTCTTTACGAAATTCTACCATTGTATCCAGATAGTAATCGGGTAAACCGATATCATACCGCTTTCCATCCATCATCAGTCCCAGGAAGCCATCTTGCTGGCGGAGGGTATCAAGAGCACTGGTCAGTTGAAATTCGCCGCGCTCGCGGATATTATTCTTGATGTTTACTTCAAGAAAATCGAATACATCGGGCTTCAGCACATACTGACCAAAGACCGTCAGGTATTGATCGGGTGGCAGGTTGGCAACACGAAGGTTGGTCTTAGCGTACTCCAGCGTCGGCTTTTCGGCAAATTCGGTGATATTAAGAAGCGATTTCTCTTCAATCCATACCCCGGTGACGGTACCAAAATTGGCGATTTTCTCCTGAGGTGTGGAACGCAGGCCAACCACGCTGACCCCGTGCATCTGGTAGGCATCCAGAAGCTGGCGCGCGCAGGAGGTGCGTGAGTTGGAACGGTAGAGATGGTCGCCTAACATCAACAGGAAGGGTTCGTTGCCAATCAGGTCGCGGGTCGTATAAACGGCGTGGCCAAACCCCTCCTGGGTGGTTTGAATGGCAAACTTGATTCTCTGCCCGATTTCCAGGATGCTACGCGAATACTCCTTGAATTGGGGAGATAGTTTGTTGAAGTTCTCGATGGAAACCTGGGTATTGAAAAACGAATGGAATTCGTGCAAATCGTCCTTTTGAACGATGATAATGACCTCTTCAATCCCTGCGTTAAGCGCCTCTTCGACAATCAAAAGGATAGCGGGTTTGGCGATTCCATCTTTATCAATAATTGGGAACAGCTCCTTCTTGGTGGCTTTTGAAGCCGGGAAGAGGCGCGTTCCAAACCCGGCTGCGGGAATAACCGCCTTGCGCACCTTGGGACCTGATGAAAGGGTGAGTTTTAAACAAGATAGGGAAAGGTCACTTTCAATAATCTGAATGACCGTATCCTGATCAGCTTTGGATTTCGTCAGGAATTGCGCGGTGCCATCCCCCTGAGAGCCAACCCCCTTGCCGCCAAAAATGTGGGGCAGCAAGGGGGGATAAGACAGGATGTGGTGAAGGACGGGGGCGGTTAATTCCTCCGGGCAGACGGGCGTTGCATATTGGTCAAACACGCGCTGAGCTTCGACCATAAGCTCGCCGAGGCGCTGAGGATTGGTATTCTGGATCGATGCCACCGCCTGGTGAAGGATATCCTTGTTGATGGGTCCAAGCAGGCGCTGCACGTTGCGTTGAACTTCATCATCCGGAAAGGGGTAGCAGTGGTTCAGGCGCTTGAGGATTTCAAACGTATCTTTCTGGGAATTTAAATCCACGATGACGAAGAATAATTCCTGATTGACATTTAATTCGGTGGTTTCCAGCCGGTCGCCATCGAAAGTCATCAGGATGGGGCGGCTGCCAAAGGCGCAGCCCTGGTCCATTCTTCCGCAGCGGGAAGGGGTAGTAATTTCCCCTTGATAGGCGAGTTCCATCTCGCCGCGGACGGTGAGTTTGAGGTCGTAAACACGGTTAAAGGCACGCGCTGCCAGCACGCAAATGGCTGCCGATGAGGATAGCCCTTTCTTGATGGGGAGGTCCGTCAGAAAGTTATCAATGACCAGCCCGCGGACGTGGTAATTGGTAAGCACCTGGTAAGCGACGCCGGCAATGTAGCTCCAAAACCCACCGGCTTGAGCTTCCTTGAGCAAGGTTGGCGCATCCATGGGGATTTCATGCGGACCGATTTTTTCACCGGTGGGAGAAATGGAAGAAAGAACCAGCGAATTGGGATGCGCTTCGACCTCCGCATAGATACCCTGGTTGGTACCTGTGATGATGGCATATCCCTTTTCGATATCAGCGTTGATGCGGCGGTAACCCCCTGCCCAATCCGAATGTTCGCCCAGCAGGCAAATGCGACCAGGAACAAAAATTTTCACCGGGGTGCTCCCAATTTTGAGGATGCTTTGAAAACAATACTCAATTTTATAGGCTTTGATGATATTTAGCAATATAATTCAGCAGAGCCATGAAGACATCCATTATTCAGCTTGAGCCACATGATGATGAGATTTCGATCCGGGATAAGATCTCCTGGAGCAAGACGAATCGTATTCTGTTGACCTGGCCGGTTAAAGGACTCAGGTTGCAGAAAGTGGATCTGGTTTTAATCCTGAGAGCCAGTCAGAAAGTGGGCGCTCAACTGGCGCTGGTGACGCCGGATGAGGAGGTGGTCCGTATTGCCTGGGAACTGGGCATTCCGGTCTTTCAATCGCTTCACCAGGCGCAGACAGCTTTCTGGCGCAGACCCAGGGGTAAAAGGCGCGTGTTACGGTTTGAGCCGAAGGGCATACCTTTGCCAGTGCCTACCCCTGCAAAATCCACATCCTGGAAAGACCACAGGATGGTCAGAGTGGGGCTTTTCATGGTGGGCGTTTTGGCGGTGTTGGTTCTGGTTGGGTTTTTTATCCCAGAGGCACGGGTTGTTTTGTATCCTTCCAGAGAAACGCAGACCCTCAACCTGGAGGTTCGGCCTAACCCAAAGTTTACAGCAACGAATGTAGGCGGAGGTATCCCGGCGCAGGTGCGCCTGGTGGTGGTTGAGGGCGAGGAAACAGCGCCAGCGCGAGGAACGGTGCAGGTGGCTGTAAAATCGGCTGTGGGAACAGTAGAATTCACCAACCTGACCGATGAGGTGGTTGTGATTCCCGCCGGGCAAATCATTCTCACCAGAGGCGAAAAGCCAGTACGCTTCATGGTGGTGGAGGATATGGAATTACCAGGTGAGGTTGGCCAAAAAGCCGAGGCAAATATCCAGGCGGTTCAACCGGGCAACAGCGGAAATGTTGCTATTGGAGAAATCCAGGCGGTTGAAGGTCCGTTGGGTGTGAAGGTCACTGTGGTTAACCTGGTGAGGACTGCTGGCGGTCAAAACCAGGCGGGCGTTGCACCTTCCGAAGAGGACCGCCGTGAGCTCCGCGAGCGGTTGCTGGCCAAATTGCAGCAAACCGCGATAAATGAATTGGAAACCAATTCTAACGCGGATATTGTGCTCAAGCCTACGCTTAAATTAAACCATGTGGTGAAGGAATCTTATAATCCGGAGGGGAGTGTTGAGAGCGAGTGGTTGAGCCTGACGATGCAGGTGGAATTCTCTGCGTGGGCTATCCATTTGAGCGATCTGGAAACCCTGGCTCAACTCTCACTGGATGCTGGATTGCCCGAAGGGCAGCGAGGTGTGGCTGAAACGCTGGTGGTTCATCCCTCTGACGATGTGACCCTTGAGGGTGATTTAATCACCTGGCAGGTTGAAGTGAGCAGGCAATTTGAATCCCGGTTGGAAAAGGAGCGCATTATTGACCTGGTGAGAGGGAAGCCAACGGAAAGCGCTAAAGCTGACCTGGGATCAGATATGCCCTTCAGGAGTGCTCCGGAGGTGATTCTACAGCCGGATTGGTGGCCAAACTTGCCGTTGTTTGGGTTTAGAATCATTCTGGAGACGCGATGAAAGGTAGAATTTTGGCGGTTGATCCCGGAGACCGACGCATCGGATTGGCTATCAGTGACCCGAGTGGAACAATTGCCAATCCGCTGAGGGTGGTTAATCATGTTTCACGCCTGGTGGATGCGGCAACCATTGCTCTATTGGCGCGAGAGGAGGGGGTGGTTTGCATTGTTGTCGGGCAACCGCTGGATTCGGAGGGGCAGGTTGGGCCGAAGGCAAGAAAATCGCAGCGGTTGGCGGAAGAAATACGCAGGCAAACCGAAATTCCGGTGGAATTGTGGGACGAAAGCGGCAGCACACAGGAAGCCTGGTCGGTACGGATGGCGTTAGGCGCGAAACTCAGTCAAAGGCGCGGTCACCTGGATGAGCTAGCTGCAACGGTGATATTGCAATCCTATCTCGATTCTCATTATGAAAACTTAGTTAATGAATAAAAAGCCATCCTCGTGTCTTAGAATCTTTGGTTTTTTGGGGTTGGGGGTTTTATGCCTGGCTGCCGTGGGAGCTATCTGGGCGGCTGATTCCATTCCCAGGGCGGTGGAGCGGGATTTTGGCGCACCGGGTGAAGGGGTCAGCGGATTCCAATCCTTGACTTTAGGGCTGCAGTTGCTCAGCGTACGCCAGCAGGTGCTGGAACCAACCAACCCGAATGGCGGAAAGCAGGATTTTATTATTGAAAAGAACCAACCGGTCAATACCATCGCCATGAACCTTGAAAAATCGGGACTGGTTCGCAGTGCATCGGCATTCAGGTTGTTCCTGGTTTATTCCGGATTGGATACGGGAATCCAGGCGGGGGAGTATGTTTTATCCCCGGCGCAGAATACCATCCAGATTGCCAGAGCACTGCAAGACGCAACCCCGAGCGTGGTGAGTTTTCGCATCCTGCCAGGGTGGCGGATGGAGGAAATCGCTGCCGCGCTGCCTACCTCAGGTTTGAAGGTGACCGGGCAACAATTTCTGTCGGAAGCGATGAAGCCATCGATACAGAATACTCCCCCTTCATTACAGAACCTGAAAGCCTGGGAAGGTTTTTTTTTCCCGGATGTGTATCGATTCAGCCGGGAGGTTACAGCGCAAGAGATGGTGGCGACCTTTCTTAAACGGTTTGATGAAAAAGTTTCACCCGAATTGAAGACCGGGTTTCAGAGGCAGGGATTAAGCCTTTCTCAGGCGGTGGTGCTTGCTTCGATCATTCAGCGGGAAGCGATGGTGGTTGAAGAACAACCAATGATTGCCTCGGTGTTTTTTAACCGGCTAAAGGTTAACATGAAACTGGAAAGTGACCCAACCACGCAGTATGCGGTGGGATACAACGCAGCGCAAAAGACATGGTGGACGAATCCCTTGAGCGCTGCGAATTTACGGATCAATTCACCTTATAACACCTATGTCGTTGCGGGTTTGCCGCCAGGCGCGATCAGCAACCCAGGATTGGAAGCTCTGCAGGCAGTTGCTTTTCCGGCGCAGTCGCCATATTTTTACTTCAGAGCGAAATGTGACGGATCGGGTAAACACAATTTTTCGGTGACTTACGAAGAACACCTGAAAAATGGTTGCCCTTGATTATGAAAAGGAGGATCACATGAAGGTTTTAGGGATTGATTTTGGTGGTTCGGGTATCAAAGGCGCTGTAGTTGATACTGAAACGGGTGAACTGGTGACAGAACGCCTCCGGCTGGCAACCCCTGAAGGTGCCCGACCTTTGGATGTGGCCGGGGTTGTTACGGAAATCATCAAGCGATTTGACTGGAAAGGCCTGGTTGGGATGGGATACCCGGGCGTGGTGATGCACGGCGAAATTTTCACCGCGGCGAATGTGGATAAGGGGTGGATCGGAATCAATGCCGAGGAGATGTTTTCAGAGGCGACCGGCACGCATTTTTTTGTGCTCAACGATGCTGATGCGGCAGGGTTGGCTGAGATGCGGTTTGGAATTGGCAAAGAGTTTCAAAAGGGGGTTGTCCTCTTCCTGACGATTGGAACAGGCATTGGCTCAGCGTTTTTCAATGACGGCGTACTCCTTCCCAACACAGAACTGGGTCACCTGGAAGTTAGGGGTAAGGATGCAGAACGCAGAGCCTCGGATGCAACTCGCCAGCGAAAAGAACTGGGATGGGAGGAATGGGCTGCCAGGTTGCAGGAAGTGCTGGCGACTTATGAAAATCTATTCTGGCCGGACCTGATTGTGCTGGGCGGGGGCGTGAGCAAGGAATGGAAGGAATTTGGAAAGTTGTTGACCCTAAGGACAAAGGTTATGCCGGCGCGGTTGCTCAACCAGGCCGGGATTATCGGCGCGGCGTTGTTTGCCGAAAATGCCTCCAAGTGAAAAGGGACTTAGCGCACTTAACCGGTCATTTTTCTGAGATCGAGCAGTGCGGCCAGGATTTCCTCCGGGGCGACGGGTTTTCCTGTGCGGATATTCTTGAGCGTAGCGGATCGCGCTTTTTCTAGAGCTAAAGCTCGGATAGAGACGTTCTTTTGAATTGATTCTTTAACCAGTTCAGCGCCCGCGGTGTATCCAATCAATGGATTGAGCGCCGTGATGAGGATGGCGTTGCGTTCCAACCAGTCGGCTGCTTTTTGGGGATTCGCCTGGATGCCGGTAACACACTTTTCTGTGAAGGCGCTTACCGAACCGATAATGACCTGGATGCTCTCAAACAGGTTATGAGCGATGACGGGCATCATCACATTTAGCTCAAGCTGGCCTGCCTGGGCTGCCAGCGCGATGGTGGTATCGCACCCAATGACGTGATACATCGCCATATTGAGCATTTCAGGCATGACCGGGTTAACTTTGCCGGGCATGATGCTTGAACCAGGTTGTAAGACGGGCAGGTGGATTTCATCTAGACCGGTAGAAGGACCTGAGGAAAGCAGGCGCAGGTCATTGGCGATGCGGGTGAGCGTGACGGCCAGGGTACGCAGGCTGGCTGAAAAATCAACAAAATCCGCCATGGACTGCATCGACTCAAACAGGTTGTCCGAAAGAACCAGTGGTAACCCGGCAATCTCCGAGATTTTTTTCACCATCTGAACCGCATAGCTGGAATGTGCATTCAGCCCGGTACCCACTGCCGTGCCGCCAATTCCCAACCTGTGCAGACCCTGAGCCGCTTTCTGGATGCGCTCCGCGTCGCGTTTAACTGCGCAGGCATACGCGCCGAACTCTTGCCCCAGGCGAATGGGTACGGCATCCTGAAGGTGGGTGCGGCCCGATTTGAGTACGTCATCGAACTCGACTGACTTGACTTTGAGGGCTTCAGACAACCTATTGACGGCCTCGAGCAGTTTGTCAAGTCGGTGTAAACATCCCAGGCGAATGGCGGTTGGAATGACGTCATTGGTGGATTGAGAAAGGTTAACGTGGTCGTTGGGGTTGACGAGGTATTGTCCCAGGCGGCCTTCCAGCATTTGCGTTGCGCGGTTGGCAATCACTTCGTTCATGTTCATGTTGTGACTGGTACCTGCCCCTGCTTGAAAAGGATCAACGACGAAATGCTTATTCCAACGGCCCTGTATGACCTCATCAGCAGCCGCGCAGATGGCGTCGGATATTTTCTTGTCCAGTAACCCCAGGTTTTGATTGACCTGAGCCGCAGCAAGTTTGATGACAGCCAGCGACCAGATGAAGTCGGGCCAGGGACGCAAGCCCGAGATTGGGAAGTTTTCAACGGCGCGCTGCGTTTGAGCGCCATACAATGCAACGGCGGGTACGTTAACTTGTCCCACCGAATCCTTCTCAACCCTGAAACGTGTCAAGACTGGCTCCCAGGTAAGCGTACCTGACCGGTCGTAGACCGGTCAGGTCTTTGATTTGAGATTGAAAATCTACTTTGAGGAGTTGTAGCCAGGGCCACCCTTAAAGAAGGCGGCATTGGTGACGATATCCGGGGTCAGATCCACCACATCACCGGCGCCGAGAGTGCGGGTGGCTTCCAGGTGAACGGCTTCACCATCATGATTGGTGCCGTCATAGGTGGAGGCGAAGCCGGGTGTTCCCTTGGGCATGGATTGCTTTTCACCGCCCTTGGCTTTGTAGGCTGATGGGACTTCATCCTCTGGGAAAATCGCCGCGAAGGGACATTCCGGGACGCATGCGCCGCAATCAATGCAGGTATCTGCATCAATGTAATAAAGCGGCCATTCATCAATGGGATAGCCGGGTACGATGCACTCAACCGGACAAACTGTCGCGCAGCCACCATCCCGCAAGCACAAGCTGGTGATTACATGAGCCATTGCATCCTCCAAGGTTGAATCAAGAATTTTGCCAGATGAGTTTTGAGAACAACAGGGTTCGTGTTGGTATAATTTTCACTGACCTGTTATTCGATTTCGCGCTGGAAACCACTCGTCTGGTATTGATAACATAAGTTTACCTGTATGAAGAAAATTTTACAAGTGATTTAAGGTGAGATAAGGTTTTTAAAAAATGGGTATTTTCTTAATCTGCTGGCTGGTCAAAGTTCTGGAATGAAAAACGGGCCATCAAAAGCTGTGACCCCGGTCCTTGGCCTGGTTTTTGGCATCGTGGCAGCATCAACATCATCCATATTCATCCGGTTTGCACAAGAGCAAGCCCCATCCATCACCATCGCGGCATTGAGGTTGAGCTTTGCTGCATTGATTTTGGCTCCATTTGCCCTGACTCAAAAATTAGATGAATTGAGAAGCCTGGATAAACGCAGACTCATTCTGCTGGGGGCATCCGGGCTGCTTTTGGCGCTGCACTTTGCGACGTGGATCAGTTCGCTGGAATTCACTTCTGTTGCCAGCTCGGTTGTTCTGGTCACCACATCGCCGTTATGGGTTGCGCTCATCTCGCCCGTTTTTCTGAAAGAATCATTGAAAAGGATGGCTGTTATTGGTCTGGTGGTTGCGCTGGTGGGCAGTGCGATTGTTGGCATGGCGCAATCCTGCGTTTTTGAGAGCGGCAGGATGGTGTGCGAAACCACTGAACAAATCTTAAGCGACCAGGGGATGTGGGGTAATTTCTTGGCCCTGGCAGGCGCCTGGTGCGCAGCTGGTTACCTGATCATCGGCAGGCAGGTCAGGTCATCCATTTCCTTGCTCAGTTACACATTTGTGGTTTACGGAACTGCGGCTTTAGTTCTACTGGGGATGGTGGTGCTGGTTGGCCAGTCTCTGACGGGAATCTCAGCAGACGTGGTGGGCTGGTGCCTGCTCCTGGCTCTGTTTCCGCAGTTATTGGGTCATTCTTCATTCAACTGGGCGTTGAAATACATCTCAGCTAATTCTGTTTCATTGGCGTTGCTGGGAGAACCGGTGGCATCCGTCATGCTTGCCGCCATCTTCTTAAATGAGCCACCCACAATTTTGGAAATTGTGGGTGGTGTGACGATTCTGGCGGGAATTTACCTGGCTTCTCGCTCTGATTGAGGTTCAGGTTTTTTAATTGTACGGCCGTAGAGGAAGTTGGTATCGCGTAAACGCGCCATCAGCTCAGGGCTCAACGCATTAGCGGGCATTCTCCAGGACCAATTTCCGCTGGCTTGTCCCGGGAAGTTCATACGCGCTTCGCTGCCGAGGCTGAGCAAATCCTGCATGGTGGCAAGCGTCATGATGGCAACGGATGACCATGCAGCGCGAATCATATCCCAGGAGATATCTGTTCCGGAGCGAGCCAGGTAGCGGCGCGTGAAGTCTTTTTCCTTTTCGGAAGCGCCGTTATACCAACCGGTGGTTGTGTCGTTGTCGTGCGTTCCGGGATAAGCCACGCAGTTGACGGGATAGTTATGGGGGAGGAACTGGTCAGTTGGGATGTCACCAAAACCAAATTGCAGCACTTTCATGCCGGGCAGGTCAAATTGATCGCGCAGCTTGATGACGTCAGGGG
>CAYVOX010000063.1:0-16697 GCA_964453035.1 uncultured Anaerolineaceae bacterium | reverse complement strand
CATTCTGAGCCTGAGCGCAGCGAAGGCGAAGAATCTCGTTATGATGAAGAACTTGCAGAATGAATATCGAGATCCTTCGGCTTTTCAAACCTCAGGATGACAAAAAGTCAGGTCGCTAGTAATAATCCTATCTTTTGAATCAAAAGGAAAGCGCCATGGGAGACCCCTACTTAAAAAACCTGTTGGGAGAAAAAGAAACCATCCTGCTGGAAACCCGCCAGCACTGGTTTGTGCTGCTGCGCAACGTCCTGGTGGAGGGCGTGCTCACCATCGCGGTGATTGCGCTGGTCTCAGCCATTTTAACCCTCACGGAGGATTACGAGTGGGTGGTCATCTGCTATCTGCTGGTGATTCCGCCCATCATCAGCGGCCTGTTTGACTTCTTCCAGTGGTTTAACCGCAAATACATCATCACCAACCTGCGGGTCATCCAGATGTCCGGCGTCATCAATAAAGACGTCATCGACTCCTCCCTGGAAAAGGTCAACGACGTCAAGCTCACCCAGTCCTTCTTCGGGCGCATCTTCAACTTTGGCGATGTTGAAATCCTCACCGCCAGCGAGCTGGGCACCAACCTGTTCAAGACCATCGGTCGCCCGGTGCACTTCAAGACCACCATGCTCAACTCCAAATCGCGCCTGGAGACGAATGACGGCGTGCGCATGTCCCAATCCTCAGGCGATGTGCCCACCCTGCTGGCCCAGCTGGATAACCTGCGCAAGTATGGGCTCATCACCGAGCAAGAATTCCAGCTCAAAAAAGAGGAACTCATCCGCCGCATGTAGGCGCCAGAGGTTAAACACAATGTCACCCTCAGCCATCAAAAGGGTGACATTTTTTACACCGGTTGAAAAATTCGCTTCTGCCTACTCGCGCTTCACCTGGTAGGTGTCAAAATCCCTGGCCACAATCGCGCCCGGGAAAACCTCCTGCGCTTCGGTCTGCACTTCCTTTTCACGGTAGCGGCGCGAGATGTGCGTGAGAAAAAGCTGCCGCACGCCCGCCTTCTGAGCCAGTTCAGCGGCCTGCCGCGCCGTCAGGTGCGAGAACTGCCGCGCCATATCGGCTTCCTGCTGCAAATAAGTCGATTCGATAATGAGGGCATCCGCGTCCCGGCAAATCTCCACCAGGTTTTCCACGTTGCCCACGTCGCCCACGTGCACCAGGCGCGTGCCCGGCTTGAATGGCCCCAGCACCATTTCCGGCTGGATGGTGCGCCCATCCGGCAGGGTGACCGGTAAACCCGCCACCAGGTCACGGCGCCACGGGCCAGGCGGGATAGCCAGCGCCTCCGCCAGTTCAGGCAGGAAAGGCCGCCGCCCCTTCTCCTCAAACACAAACCCCAGGCAATCCGGGCCGCGGTGCTCCACCTGGAACGCCCGCACCGAGAAATCCTCGCCCTCAAAAAACACCCCGTGGTGAATGGGGCGCAGGTGGATGGGCATGGGCGGGGTCACGCCGCGCAGCACCACCCCGTAGAGCAGGTCGTGAATGCGCTCAAGCGCGGCTTTGCCGGCAAAAATCTCCAGCTGGTCAATCGTCTCCCAGCGCATATAGGTTGAAAGCAGGCCCGCCAGGCCCAGGATGTGGTCGAGGTGGCTGTGGGTAATCAAAATACGGTTGAGGCGCTTGAATCCAATCCCCGATTGCAGGATCTGACGCTGGGTACCCTCGCCGCAATCCACCAGGAAGCGGTACTCGTCGTGCATGATCACCTGGGCGGGTAAATTGCGCCGCGCGGAAGGGGCTGATGCGGAGGTGCCAAGAAAAACAATCTCAAACAAGGCCGGGGATTTCCTTTCAGTGAATGTGCCTTATTTTACCGCAGATTACCCCTCCGGTCTGTGCCCCCGGGCCAATCTGCACAGGGATGCAGCCGCGCCCACCCCAACTTGCCCTCAGTTAACCCCGGGGATGCGGTTTTTGTTTATAATAAATGGGAAGTCTATTAACATTGCAAACGTGCCGCATTGGTATCGCTTTTCGGATGCGTAAAGGAGCATAAAACATGGAGATTCAGGTGGTGCCGGTCGAAAAACCGGAAGAAATCAACTTCATCCTGGGGCAATCCCATTTCATCAAGACGGTGGAAGACCTGCACGAGGCGCTGGTGAACGCCGTGCCGGGGATTAAATTCGGCCTGGCTTTTTGCGAGGCCAGCGGCATGTGCCTGATCCGCTGGAGCGGCACAGACCCCGCCATGATTGAACTGGCAAAGCAAAACGCCCGGGCCATCGGCGCCGGGCACAGCTTCATCATTTTCCTCGGCCCGGGATTCTACCCCATCAACGTGCTCAACGCCGTCAAAGCCGTGCCCGAAGTGTGCGGCATCTTCTGCGCCACCGCCAACGCCACGCAGGTGCTGGTGGCTGAGGTGGGCGGTGGGCGCGGGATCCTGGGCATTGTGGAAGGCGCCAGCCCCAAAGGCATCGAAAGCGACAAAGACATCACCTGGCGCAAGGACTTTTTACGCAAAATTGGCTACAAAGCCGGTTAAGGAGAGCGAGAGAATGAAGAAATTATTCGTCATGCTGGTTTTGCTGGGGCTGGTGCTGGCCGCCTGCAACACCGCCACGCCAACCGAAACAGACACGCAGATTGCCACGCGGGTGAGCCAGATTCTCACCAACATGCCCACCCTCACCAAACCCGCCCCCCCTGCGGTGACGGCTACCAGCGCCCCCACCCAGGCTGCCTCGCCCGTGGCGCCGGCTGCCTCAGCCACGCTTGCAGTTGCCACCGCCACTAAACCCGCCGCCACAGCGGCGCCTGCCACCGCCACGGCTGCGCCCGCCACAGCTACCGCCACCAAACCGGCTGCCACGGCTGCACCCACCACGCCCCCGGCTCCCAGCGCCACCACCCCCGCCACCGACCCGCGCGCTACCCTGGGCAACGCCACCTGGCGCGATGCGATGGAGAACGGCAACAACTGGCCCACCGGTGAAGACCCCTCCGGTTACACCGCGATTGACTTCAGTGACGGGCAGATGCTCTTCACCGCCAACAAACCGGTAGATGGCTGGCGTCTCACCATCCCCAGTGCGGCAAACTTCTACCTTGAAATGACCGTCAAGACCGATAAATGCGCCGCCAGCGACCGCTGGGGCATGTTCGTGCGCGTGCCCAACGTCTCGGCAGCCAACCAGGGCTACCTGTTCGGCATCAACTGCGACGGCGCCTTTGCGCTGCGCAAATGGGACGGCACCACCCTGCCGCGCGGAACGATGACCACGCTTATTGACTGGAAAGCCAATAAAGCCATCAACGCCGGCGCCGCAAAAACCAACCGCCTCGGCTTCATGGCGAAGGGCAGCAAAATCAGCCTGTACGCCAACGGTGTGCTGCTGGGCGAGGTGACCGACGCCACCTTCACCGCTGACGGGCATTTCGGCGTTTTCGCCGGAGCGCACACTTCCAGCACGTTGACCATCGCGGTTGACGAGATGGTGCTGTGGGAGCTGCCGTAACTTAACCATGGGCTGGATCGAAACGCTTAAGCAGCGCGCCCATGCCCTGCAGAGCGACACCTACGCGCTGTACCTCGCCTACCGCCACCCGCAAGTGCCCTGGTATGCCAAAGTCTGGGCGGCGCTGGTGGTGGCCTACGCCTTCAGCCCCATCGACCTGGTGCCGGATTTTATCCCGGTGCTGGGCTACCTGGACGATATCATTCTCATCCCGCTGGGGGTGGGAATCGCTGTCAAAATAATCCCGCCCGACGTGCTGGCGGAATGCCGGCAGAACGCGGCGCAGGCCCTCAGCCAGCAGCGCCCCGGCAGATGGCAGGGCGCGCTGATTGTCGCCGTGCTGTGGCTGCTGGGGCTGGTAGTGGTCGGGCTCATCATCTTCAGGGCCATCCAGGCAGGCTAATTGTTTCTACTGCGCCAGGTTGGCCGTTCAAAAAGGAGGCATTCCAATGTCCCACAAGAATAGTCCAAGTGAGAAGCAACTCGTCAAGTTGGTTGAGACTTTTCCGCTGCCCGCCGAGGTGATCGAGGGCTGGGTGAACCAGATTCACGCGCAGGGGATGAGCGAAGAACTGGCCGAGCAAATTCACGCCAAACTGGGCGAGCCTGTGGATGGGCAGCCCCTGCCCAACCGCGCCCGCCTGCTGGTGGAACTGGCCGCGCACGTCAAGCGCTGGCGCATGGCCGAAGGCGCGCGTAAATTCGGAAAGTAGGCGCCGTGCACCGCACGCCCCTGCCGCAAAACCGCTCTCCGCTGCTGCCGGCAGCTTTTAGAGCGCTGCCGCTGGGCGCAGTCCGCCCGCAGGGCTGGCTGCGCGATCAACTGCGCCTGCAGGCCAACGGGCTCACCGGGCGGCTGGACGAGTTCTGGCCGGACGTGGGATTACGCTCCGGCTGGCTGGGCGGCGACGGTGAAGCCTGGGAACGCGGCCCATACTACTGCGACGGCCTGGTGCCGCTGGCTCACCTGCTGGATGACGACCGTCTCAAAGCCAAAGCCCAGAAGTGGATGGATTGGACGCTCAACCACCCGCAGCCCAACGGCATGTTCGGCCCCACCCGCAACCGCGACTGGTGGCCCCGCATGGTGATGCTCAAAGCCCTGGCGCAGCACGAAGAGGCCACCGCCGACCCACGCGTGCTGCCGCTCATGACGGCTTACTTCAAGCACCAGCTGCGCGCCCTGCCCGCCCGTCCCCTGCAGGATTGGGCGCACGCCCGCGCTGCGGATGAAATCCTCAGCGTGCATTGGCTGTACAACCGCACCGGCGAGCCCTGGCTGCTTGCGCTCGCCGCCGAGTTGTTTCGCCAGTCGGCGGATTGGGCCAGCCTGCAGGGCGACTACACCCTCGAGCCGCTGGTGGCGCTGCTGGCGCACGGCGAAGATTGGATGTACACCCACGTGGTCAATAACGCCATGGGGATTAAATCCCCGGCGGTGTTTTACCCGCAATCCGGCCTGGAGCGCCACGCAACGGCCAGCCGGCAGGGCATTGAACACCTCATGCGCCATCACGGGCAGCCCAACGGCATCTGGAGCGGCGATGAGCACCTGCACGGCACCGCTCCCACGCAGGGCACGGAGTTGTGCGCGGTGGTGGAGTACATGTTCTCGCTGGAGGAGTGCCTGCGCATCCTCGGCGACCCGTTCTTTGGCGACCGGCTGGAGCAGGTCACCTTCAACGCCCTGCCCGCCACCACCACGCCGCACTTCTGGGGGCACCAGTATGACCAGCAGGTGAACCAGGTGGCTGCCACGGTGGCCAAACGCGACTGGTACAACAACGGAGACTGGTCAAATATCTACGGATTGGAGCCTAATTTCGGCTGCTGTACGGCCAACATGCACCAGGGCTGGCCTAAGTTCGCCCGCAACCTGGTGATGGCAAGCGGCGAAGGTTACCCGGTGCTGGTTGCTTATGCCCCCTGCCAGGCGCACATGCAGTTGCCCGATGGTTGCGCGTTGACCCTGACGGTGGCAACCGACTATCCCTTCGACGGCGCCGTGCAGGTGCAGGTCAACCTCCCGCGCGCGAGCCGCTTTCCGCTGGCCATGCGCATCCCGGCCTGGGCAGCGGGGACGCAGGTTTCGGTCAACGGCGAGGCAGTCGCCGCCCCACCTGCGGGCATCTTCTGGCAAATTGAGCGCCAGTGGGCCGATGGCGACCTGCTCGAACTGTCCTTCCCGATGGCCCTCAGGCAAACCAGCGGGCACGAAGGGCTGGTATCCATCCACCGCGGACCGCTTCTGTTTGGCTTGCGCATCGGCGAGGACTGGCGCAAAGCCCGCGGCGAGCAGCCCGCCGCCGACTGGGAGATCTACCCCACCACGCCGTGGAATTACGCCCTCAAGCTGGGCGCCAGCCTGGATGAATCCTTCGCTGTGGAGCGGCGCAGGGTGGCTTACGTGCCTTTTGAACCCTCGCTGGCGCCGGTGGTGCTCAAGGGGCAGGCGCGCCGGCTGCCGGGCTGGACGCTGGTTAACAACTCAGCCGGGTCCATGGGCGGCGGGCCGCACCGCTCAGATGAGCCCCTGGAGCCCGTGGAGTTGATCCCCTACGGCTCAACCAACCTGCGCGTGGCGGCCTTTCCGCGTTTGGAGGAGGCAAGCCTGTAGGGTGCATTCGCTTAAGCGCCCCGAAGGGGTACTGAAGGCACCGCTGTAGGGTGGGTTCGCTTAAGTGCCCCGAAGGGGTACTGAACCCACCTCTCCTGAGGATTTGGCGCACAATAATTTCTTGTGCGTTCAAGAACGCACCCTACAAAACTACCTCCCACTCCCCGCGGCGCCCCCTTTGGGCATCCTGCGCTTCTCCATCATCCTTGAATCCTGTTCCCCTTTCCTTACCGCCCTCCGCCACCCACCCCGCCAGAGCGATTATAATAACCCCATGCCCCCCATCAAGCCCTTCCTGCGCGCCCACTGGCCTTCCCTGCTCGTTGCCGTGCTCATCAACGCCGTCATCCTCACCAATGCCCTCCTGCACCACCCTAAAATCGGCTATGACGTCACCGAGCACCTCAATTACATCCAGGTGATGCCCCTGCGCCTGCCCACGCCGGCAGACACCTCCGAATTCTTCTCCGCCCCGCTGCCCTACCTGCTGCCCTCGCTTTTTGATAAGCTTTGCACAGCAGCCGGCTGGCCCAACTGCCGCGCCCTGGATGGCAAAACCGCCCAGGCCATCAACTTTTTGCTCTCGCTGGCCATCACCGCCCTGCTCTGGAAGCTGGCCGAGCGCCTCAAACCCGGCAGTGAGAGCTTCAAGGTAAGCACCCTTTCCCTGCTGGGCGTGCTGACGGTGTATTACAAGACCTTTTCCCAGGCGCGAGGCGAGCCGTACGTGGCGTTTTTTGTGGTGCTGGCGGTGTACCTGCTGATGGGCCACCTGCAACGCCTGGAGCGCCTCTCCGCCAGGGATGGCACCCTGCTGGGCGTGGTGCTGGGCTTGCTGGTGCTCAGCCGCCAGTGGGGATTCCTGCTCTTCCCGGCCCTGGCGGTGCTGCTGGCTCTGCTGCTGCTCAAAAATTGGCCCCTGCGCGCGCGGATTGCCCGCTTCACCCTCACCGCGCTGCTGGTGGCCTTTGCCGTGGGCGGGTGGTTCTACCTGCACCTCTACTTCACCTATGGTTCGTTCACCACCTTCAACCTGCAAAGCGTGGGGCCGTTTTCGTTTTCCAACCAGCCCCAGTCCTTTTACCGCTACACCTACCTTGAGAACTTCGATATCTTCAGAGAGCCGGTGCGTCCCAACTTCGGCAACACCCTCTACCCCATCTTCTACTCCGAAACCTGGGGCGATTACTGGGGCTACCTCACCTTCATCAGCCAGGATAACCCCTACGTCAACCTCACCGAAAACCGCGCCGAGGTTGCCCCCTACCTGGGACGGGTGAACCTGGTCTCCGTTTTCCCCACCCTCCTTCTGCTGGCGGGTTTGTTGTGGGGCGCGTGGCACTTTGCAAAGGCCTGGCTCCAGCGCAACCCCGCGCCGGATACGATTCTCTACGCATTCGCCCTCAGCGTGGTGGTTTTTTCATGGGTGGGCTACCTGTGGTTTTTGGTCAGCTACCCCAGCGTCAACCCGGTTAACCTGCAGGTCATTCCCACCAACAAGGCCACCTATCTCATCCAGGTGTTCATGCTGCTGCCTGTTCTCGGCGCCAGCCTGCTGGAAAAGCTCAAATCCCTCAAACCAGCCCTCTACTGGCTGCTGCTGGCAGGGCTGGCGCTGGTCTTCGCCCACAACCTGCCCGCGCTCATCACGCGCTACATCTGGGCGGGGGTGTAACGTGACCTATATCCGGCAGCTGCGCCAGCTGGTGGGAACGCGCCCGCTTGTTTTAGCCGGAGCCTGCGCGCTGGTGATGGATGCCCGCGGGAGCCTGCTGATGCTGCGCCGTACCGATAACGGATGCTGGGGTATCCCCGGCGGCGCGCTTGAACCGGGCGAATCCACCGAGCAAACCGTCCGCCGCGAAACGCTGGAAGAAACCAGCCTGACGCTGGGCCCGCTGGAGTTGTTTGGAGTCTTTTCCGGGCCGGAGCTGTTCTACCAGTACCCTAATGGTGACCAGGTGTACAACGTCACCATCGCCTACACCTGTTCCAGCTACACCGGCTCCATCGCCTGTTCGGATGGTGAGCACGACCGGTACGCATTTTTTCAGCTTTCTGCCCTGCCCGCCAACACCAGCCCCTCCATCCAACCAATTCTCAAAGCGCTGCTTGACGCCCGCGCCAGGTGGCCTATAATTTAGCTATACAATCTCACGGGAGGAACCGATGAAAGGCAACCAACAAATCATTGATATCCTGAACTTTCTGCTTGCAGATGAATTAACCGCCGTTAACCAGTACATGGTGCACGCCGAAATGTGCGACAACTGGGGCTACACGCGCCTGGCCGAGTACATCGAAAAACGCGCCATCACCGAGATGAAGCACGCCGAGAAAATCATCGGGCGCCTGCTCTTCCTGGAAGGCATCCCCATCGTCAGCCACCTGCACCCCATCCACATCGGCGCCGATGTCCAGGCCCAGTTCAAGAATGACCAGGCCTCCGAAGAAGGCGCGGTGAAGGCCTACAACGAAGCCATCAAGCTGGCCTACGACCTGGCCGATAGCGGCACGCGCGCCCTGCTCGAATCCATCCTCGCGGATGAGGAAGAGCACCTCGATTGGCTCGAGATGCAGAACGACCAGATCAGCCACATGGGCTTCAAGATGTACCTGGTCGAACAGACCGATTAATCCACCCATAAAAACGGGAAAAGCACCGGCTGTTCAAAACAGTGCTTGTCACTCTGAGCGGAGCGAAGAGTCTCTGGTTGTTGATTGGGAGGCTTCGCTCCGCTTACTCTTGCGAAGCGCCCTTCGGGTTCGAGCAGCCTGACTTTTTAAACAGCCGGTGTTGTTTTACTTCAACTTGCCCGCCGCGCGCAGCGCCTCCAGGATGCGCGCATCAGCGCGCGGATCTTTGCGCGCAAAAAAGCCCTGCCCCGGGTAACCGAGCTCAATTTTGAGCGGTTCAGGCGCTTCCCACGGTAAAACGTTGATGATGACGCCGTCATAACTCAGCGATGAAATCGACGTCCAGAACGCCCCCGCATAGATGCGCTCAGCCCCCACGCACACCACAAACGGCAGCCCGGAGACGGGCACCTTGAGCTGCCTGATGCGCTCCTTGGCGGCCTCAGTCAGGATCATGGCATGCGTCGCCTGCGCGTAGCTCAGCAGGTCGGCGCCGCCCACCAGCGGCTGGCGCTGCAGGGCTACGTTCTGCAACCCCTGCGCATCCGCCTGCGCTGCCGTGAGCGGCTGCTCCAGCAGGTAAATGGCAAATTCACCGCCCGGCGCGGGCTGGCAGGCAGCCAGCAGCAGCGCCACCAGCGCCAGGCACACGGCGAGCGTTTTACACGCCGTTGCGCTCACGCCTGCTCCCCTTTGGAACGGCGCGCGCGGTCGCTGGCTCTCTTCTTCATCGCTTCCAGGCGCTCCTGCCGCTTTTTAAACGCCTGGTTCACCGCCTCGCGGCAGGCTTCCACCTGCGCGTTCAGGTCGGGGAGCTGCCGCGTCGCCTCGCCGTGATTTTCCACCAGCTGCTCCAGGTGACGCAGGGCGCGCGGGTCAGAGAGGTTCTTGTGCACCGCGGTGATGTACGCCTGCGCCGCCGCGGCGTACCGCCCCTGCCCCTCCAGGGCAATCCCCAGGTTCTTCCAGGCGTTTTGCCGCTCCGCATCAATCTGGATGGCCGTGCGGCACAACGCCTCGCCCTCGATGTGCTCGCCCAGGGTGTTGAGGCAAAAGCCCAGGTTGTTGTTGATCCAGTACCAGGTGTCAGGGTTCTCGGGCTCAAGCGAGAAGGCCTGCCGGTAGTAATCCACCGCGCCAGGGTAATCCTGCTTCTGCTCCATCATCTGCCCCAGCTTGAGCAGGTAATCCGCCTTGCGCTCGGGGTTGTCGTTGATGGCTAACAACCTGCGCAGCAGGTCCATCGCCTCGTCCTGCCGCCCGATGTGGCTGTAGAAAACCGCCAGGTGCAGGGCGGCATCCTCGAAGACTGCCCAACTGCGCTCAAAATGCACCACCAGCGTTTTTTCCATGTTTGCAACCGGGCTGCCGGTTCCGCCGCCCACGAATCGGGTCGGGGGGGATTGCTCTTCTCCCATTTCCACCTCCTCGGTCAGTGATGCGTAAACTTCGTTATTATCCCCCGTCTTTATTGTAGCGAGCCAGGTTTAGAATAAGATTAATAAGCGGAAAGAAACCTGGCGACCTGACAGTTTGTCATCCTGAGGCTTGAAAAGCCGAAGGATCTCGATATTCGGCCCTCAAGCGCTTCATCATAATAACAGATTCTTCGCCTTCGCTGCGCTCAGGCTCAGAATGACAACCCTTCTCTTGTTAAGATTCGTGAACCTGTCAGGTGGCCAGAAAAAACATTGCCGGTCATTTCTGCGGGGCGCGCCCACTCCAGCCAGAGCGTCCACACCCCTTCCCTTATGTTACAATCTATGCAGTATGCCCGCGCCGCATCTCATTCTCGCTTCCAACTCGCCCCGCCGGCGGCAAATGATTGCCTGGCTGGGCTGGCCGCACAGCACGCACGTCACCGGTGTGGATGAAACCCCCCTGCCGGGTGAACAGCCCGCGGCCTACGTGCTGCGCCTGGCCCAGGCCAAGTGCCGCGCGGCAGCCGGGCAGTGCCCCCCCGGCGCGCTTATCATCGCCGCCGATACCACCGTAGCCGACGGCCCCGAGCTGCTGGGCAAGCCCGAAAGCCCCGCCGATGCCCGCCGCATGCTGCTTCAACTGCGCGGGCGCGCCCACCAGGTGCTCAGCGCGGTGGCTGTCAGCGCCGATTGCGCCCACAGCCTGCGCGCCGAGGTGTGCATCTCCTCGGTGCAGATGCGCCCCTACAACGATGGCGAGCTGGAGGTCTACATCGCCTCCGGCGACCCGCTGGATAAAGCTGGCGCCTACGCCATCCAGAGTGCCGAGTTTCACCCCGTGCAGGGCTTTTCCGGCTGCTTTGCCAGCGTCACCGGCCTGCCGCTCTGCCACTTGCTGCGCGTGCTGCGCGAGCTGGGTTTTGACCCTCCCACCGACGTGCCGCGCGCCTGCCAGCAATTCTACGCTTATGCCTGCCCCATCTCCGCCGCCGTTCTGCGTGGCGAGGACGTGGGCTAAAAGACCGGTCGCAAGACCTGGAGGATTTTGGCTTGAAACGCATCATTTTCAACACGCTTTTGCTGCTCATCCTGGTTCTGACCGCCTGCACACCCACATTGCCCGGCAGCCCCACCGCTACACCCCTCGCCGGCGGCACCCCCACCCTGCGCGACCCGCTGGTGCAAACCACCTCTTCGCCCGATCCCACCCCGGTGGCGCGCGCCTTTTTGCAAAGCTGGGTGATTGAAGATTACAACCAGATGTACGATTCCCTCACCCGCGTCAGCCGCGACGCCATCACCCGCGAAAAATTCGAAGCCCGCTTCCTGGATATCTCCTACAACCTCACCCTCAAAAAGCTGGAGTACGAGGTGCTTTCTTCCCTGGTCAACAGCCCTCGCACCGCCAACGTGGCTTACCGCCTCACCTTCAACACCACCCTGGCGGGCATCATCAAACGCGAAACCGCCATGACATTAAGCATGGAAGACGGCTCCTGGAAGGTGCAGTGGGATGACGGCCTCATCATGCCCGAACTCAAGGGCGGCAACCGCCTCACCCTTGATTACAAAATCCCCACCCGCGGCGATATCTACGACCGCCAGGGGTTGGAACTGGTCACCCAGTCCGAAGCCTACGCCATCGGCGTCATCCCCGGGCAAATCACCGAAGGCACCGAAAAACGCCTGCTTGCTGAACTGGCCGAATTGACCGGCAAGCCGCAGCAGTGGATCAAGGCCATGTACGAGAACGCCGTCCCCTCCAGCTACGTGCCGATTGGCGAAGCCCCCAAGCAGCAGGTGGATGCTCGCGGCAGCATCCTCAACAACCTGCCCGGCCTGCAGGTGGTGGACTACAAAGGCCGCTTTTACTACAACGGCGGCGTAGCCCCCCACGTGGTCGGTTATGTGCAGGCCATCCCCAGGGAAGCGCTGACCGAGTACCGCCGCAACGGCTACCGCGGCGATGAAAAAGTGGGCATGTCTGGCCTGGAAAAGTGGGCTGAAAACCAGCTTGCCGGGCAGCGCGGCGCCAGCCTGTACGTGGTGGACCCAAACGGCTCCATCATCACCCGCCTGGCCCAGGTCGATTCCGCCCCCTCGCAATCCATCACCACCACGCTGGATAAAAATCTGCAAATCGCCGCGCAAAAAGCCATCGAAGGCTTTAGAGGGGCCATTGTGGTGCTGGAACGCGATACCGGGCGCGTGCTGGCGATGGTCTCCACGCCGGGTTTTGACCCCAACGCCTTCGAACCCACCAGTTTCAATTCCTTCGCCCAGGTGCAGGACCTGGTAGCCGACACGCGCAAGCCGCTGCTCAACCGCGCCACACAGGGCCTCTACCCGATGGGCTCCATCTTTAAGATTATCACCATGGCCGCCGCGCTCGAAACCGGCCTCTACACCCCCGAGACCAAATACAACTGCGGCTACACCTTCACCGAGCTGCCCGGCGTCACCCTCTACGACTGGACCTACGAAAAACAGGTGCCCGCCAGCGGCGAATTGACCCTCTCAGAAGCGCTGATGCGCTCCTGCAACACCTACTTCTACCACGTCGGCCTGGATCTCTACCGACGCTCGGCCAACGATACCGTCACCAAGATGGCAGCCGCCTTTGGGCTGGGCAAAGCCACCGGCATCGGGCAGGTGGCCGAGGAAGACGGCCAGAATCTGATCCCCGAAAACGAGCGCGCTGCCGTCCAGGTGGTGTTTGGACAGGGCGCAGTGCTTGCCACGCCGCTGCAGGTGGCCACGTTCATTGCAGCGGTGGGCAACGGCGGCACGCTCTACCGCCCGCAGGTGGTGGAAAAAATGGCCAACCTGGATGGAGTCGCCAGCCAGACGTTTAAGCCGGAGGTCAATGGCACCCTGCCGCTCAAACCGGAGAACCTGGCAGCTATCCAGGCCGCCATGCGCAGCGTGGTGGAGAACCGCCGCGGCACCGGCTGGAGCATTTTCACCGGGCTGGGCGTGCCCGTAGCCGGCAAGACCGGCACTGCCACCAACCCCTTTGGCAACTCGCACGCCTGGTTTGCCGGTTACACCTACGCCGGGCGCGCCGATAAGCCCGATATCGCCATGGTGGTGCTGACCGAAAACGCAGGCGAGGGTTCCGAAATTTCCGGGCCCATCTTCCGCCGCGTGGTTGAAAATTACTTCTACGGCCGCCCCAGCGCGCTCTACTGGTGGGAATCCACCTACTACGTCACGCGCACCCCGGCCCCCACCGCCACCAAAAAACCATGAGCAAAGCCGCCTGGGAAGACGGCCGGGTCATCCGCCTGCAGTCGGGCTTTTACACCGTGCACACCGCGGCTGGCGTGGTGATGTGCGGGCTGCGCGGGCGGCTTAAACGCAACACCGTCCGCGCGGATACCCTCGCCGTGGGTGACCGGGTGCAAATCAGCCGCCTGCCCGAGGGCACCGGTGTGATTGAAGCCATCTTCCCACGCGAGCGCGCCCTGGTGCGCATGGACCCCACCCCGCGCGGCGAATACCAGCAGGTGCTGCTCTCCAATCCTGACCAGGTGATGCTGGTGTTTGCCTGCGCCGACCCCCAGCCCCACACGCGCATGCTCGACCGCTTCCTGGTCATCTGCGAAAAACAGGGCATCCCCGCGCTCATCGTCGCTAACAAGGTGGACCTGGTGGGGATGGCGCAGGCCCGCGCCCTGTTTGGATTGTACGAGCCGCTCAACTACCCGGTGATTTACACCTCCGTGAAGCAAAAAATTGGCCTGGAAGAACTGCGCGCCGCCCTGCAGGGCAGGGTGAGCGGCCTGGCAGGCCCCTCCGGGGTGGGCAAATCCTCGCTGCTCAACGCCATCCAGCCGGAGCTGGGCCTGGCGGTGAGGGAAATCAGCGATGCCACCAGCAAAGGTCGTCACACCACCGTGGTGCGCGAGATGTTCGCGCTCAACGGCGGCGGTTTTGTGACCGACCTGCCCGGCCTGCGCGCCCTGGCGCTGTGGGATATCCAGCCGGAGGAGTTGGACGGCTACTTCCCCGAGTTGCGCCCCCTGGTGATGCACTGCCAGTTTAACGATTGTTCGCACCAGAACGAGCCCGGCTGCGCTGTGCGGCGGGCGGTTGAGGCGGGCGAGGTCGATCCCCGCCGGTATGACTCATACCTTCGTTTGCGCGCCGGGGAGTTTTAGAACAACCCTACCTGCTGCGGGTTCCCACAAATTCAACCAGAACCACCGCCCATCACCGGAAAATCACTATAATTGGTTTATGCCCATCACGATCGAAGTTTACCTGGTGGCAGCCGCCATTTTGCTCGTGCTCAGCGTCATCGCCAGTAAAATCTCCGACCGGTTCGGCGTGCCCGCGCTGCTCCTCTTCCTGGCCATCGGCATGCTCGCCGGCTCAGAGGGTATCGGCGGCATCTACTTTGACGACCCCGAACTGGCCCAGTACCTCGGCGTGATTGCCCTGGTGGTCATCCTGTTCTCAGGCGGGCTGGATACCTCCTGGAAGAGCGTTAAAACAGCGGCGGTTGAAGCCATCACCCTGGCAACCCTGGGCGTGCTGCTGACGGCCGTCATCGTGGGGGTGTTTGCCCACCTGGTGCTCAACGTCAGCCTGCTGGAAGGCGCGCTGCTGGGAGCCATCATCTCCTCAACCGATGCAGCCGCCGTTTTCGCTATCCTGCGCGCCAAAGGCATCCACCTCAAGCCTGGCATCAAGCCGCTCCTGGAGCTGGAATCGGGCAGCAACGACCCGATGGCCGTATTTTTGACCGTGGGACTGGCGCAATTGCTCCTGCAACCGGAACGGTCGCTCGCCAGCCTGGTGCTGCTTTTCTTTCAATACCTGCTGATTGGCGCGGTCACCGGCTGGGGGGCGGGCCGGCTCATCCTGCTGCTCATCAACCGCCTCAAGCTGGGCTATGCCGGGTTATACCCGGTCATCACCCTCGGGCTCGTCTTCCTGACGTACGGCGCCACCAACCTGCTGGGCGGCAGCGGCTTCCTGGCAGTGTACCTGGCTGGCTTAATGCTCGCGCGGGCCGATTTTATCCACAAACGCAGCCTGCTGCGCTTTTACGACGGCACCGCCTGGCTGATGCAAATCATGATGTTTCTCACCCTCGGCCTGCTCGTTTTTCCGTCGCGCCTGGTGAGCGTTTTTCTGCCGGGGCTGGCAGTGGCCCTGTTTTTGATGCTGGTAGCCCGCCCGCTGAGCGTGATGGTGGGGCTGGCCTTCTCGCGCATGCGCCTGCGAGAAAAAATCTTCATCTCATGGGTGGGGCTGCGCGGCGCCGTGCCGATTGTGCTGGCTACCTACCCGCGCATCATGGGCCTGCCCGATTCAGACATGATTTTCAACGTGGTCTTTTTTGTGGTGGTCACCTCGGTGCTGCTGCAGGGCACCAGCCTGCCGTTTGCTGCCAGAAAGCTCAAGGTGGATTGTCCCCCCCGGGAAGTGACCGATTACCCCATCGAATTTGTGGACGGCACAGAATGGAAAGGGCAGCTCAAGGAGAGCGTGGTGCCGGAGCATTCAGCCGTGATTGGCAAGGCCGTTTACCAGCTTGGCCTGCCAGGGGAATACCTGATTGTGCTCATCGCCAGGGATAAAGAGTTCATCCTGCCCAACGGCAGCGTGGTGCTGCAAAGGGGCGATAAAATCCTGGGCCTTGCCAGCGAAGAGATCCACGCCCAGGTCACCCGCCTGCTGGAAACCCCTCTCTAACCCTCCGCATTGCGCCAGATGGACATCCCGCCCCCCGCGTTATTAAGGGGCTGTCCAAAAAGTCCATTTTGGACAGCCCCTCTTGATTTTACCTACTGCTCCGTGATGGTGATGCTCTGGATCACATCCCCTGTGAAGGCGGGCTTTTTATCCGGGTCGCGCCGGGTGATAGCGTTGACCACCTCCATCCCTCTGGTGACCTGGCCAAAAATGGTGTAGCCGCCGTTAAGCGTTGGGGTAGGGCCAAAAGTGATGAAGAACTGGCTGCCGTTGGTGTTTTTGCCCGCATTGGCCATTGCCACCACGCCGGCTTTATCAAACTTCAGGTCGCTATCTTCATTAATAAACTTATACCCCGGGCCGCCCCCGCCTGTGCCCGTCGGGTCGCCGCCCTGCGCCATGAAACCCTCCAGCACGCGGTGGAAAGTCACCCCGTCGAAGTATCCCTGGCGCGCCAGGAACACAAAACTGTTGACCGTGATGGGCGCTTTGCTGGCATACAGCGTGATGACGAACTCGCCGCCTTTAGCCATCTTCACCGTGGCGGTGTATTGCTTGCTGGTGTCAATCAGCATCGGCGGCGCTGAGGCGTACTGCCGCGTGCCAACCAGCTTTGGCGTGGGTTGCGCCGCGGAGGTTGCCGGCGCGGCGGGTTTCTGCGAGAGGAGCACAGCCGCGCCAATCACAATCAACAGCAGCAAGATAACCCCACCAATCACCAGGCGGCGGTCGAACTTCTGAGCGGTTTTAACGGGTTGCTTCTTCTTAGCCATGGTTATTTCCTTTCCATTAAATATTTAGATCAAAATTCAGCTAGCGACCTGACAGTTTGTCATCCTGAGGCTT
>CAYVOX010000062.1:2714-16837 GCA_964453035.1 uncultured Anaerolineaceae bacterium | reverse complement strand
GCCGGAGTGGCGGAATTGGCAGACGCGCACGACTCAAAATCGTGTACCGTGAGGTATGTGGGTTCGATTCCCACCTTCGGCACCAAAATTATAACACAGGCCCCCCTCGGTAATAGCGGGGCCTGTGCTTTTTTTATTCAAACCAACGAAATTTCGGGCTTAACCTCCGTTGTCACCCTGAGGGAGTGATTTTCACGACCGAAGGGTCTCGAAACCTGGTTGTCATGCTCCCATCCGAGTTGCGCTACGCGGTTAGTGTGCGCCTATTTTTTTGGAGTCTCCGTTTTGTTACTCACCCCATCAGCATCTTCCTCATCCTCTGGCTGATCACCCCGTACCCCAACTCTTCATACAGCGCCACCGCGCCTTGGTTGAAGGTCCATACGTTCAATTCAACATACAGCGCCCCATGCTCCTGCGCCCAATCCTCCGCCGCAGCCATCAATGCCCGTCCTACCCCTTTGCGGCGGCAAGCCCCATCCACCACCAGCGTATCCACCACCGCGTAGCGCGCCGGCACCATGATCGGAATCGCCGGGCGCTCGCGCAGCAGGGTGTGCACGTACCCCACCACCTGCCCTTCCAGCTGCGCCAGCAGCACCTGCTGGGAGGGATCAGCCAGCAGCTCCAGGTAACTCTCCGGCGCGCGCGGAAAGCCCTCCACGTGCCGGAAGGTATCCGGAAAGGCATCCACATGCACATCGTTGACCTGGTTGAACAACCCGGAGTAGCTCTCAAAATCCCCTGGTTCGGCTGCCCGCAGCACAAGTTTCATCGCGTCACCCTCCCGCGGGGCGCTCAGGTGTTAAGCTCGCCCCACGCTTCCATGCGGTCTTCCAGCAAAGTGTGCAAGCGGGTATATTCGTGCCCCAGCTTGCGAATGCGTTCCAAATCGGAGGAAGGCGTTTCCAGCTGGCGGGCCACCGCCTGCAGTTGCCCCTCCAGGCTGGCAATTTCACCCTCCAGCGCCTCAATCTTCTGCTGGCGCCTGCGCTGCTCCATCTTGCTCAGCGTCCCCGCCGAGGTTGCGCGCGCCCCGGCAGGTTTAACCGCCTGCGCCGGCGCAACCGGGGCGCTCTTTTGCGCGGCTTCCGCCTGCAGCGCCGCCTTGTACTCGCTGTAGCTGCCCGCGAACACCCGCAGCGTCTGCGCATCCGGCAGCACCTCCCAGATCTGGGTCGCCAGCGCATCAATCAAATACCGGTCGTGCGAGACGAGCAATATCGTCCCGCCGAACTCAGCCAGGATGGATTGCAGCACCTCCTGCGAGGGCAAATCCAGGTGATTGGTGGGCTCATCCAGCAGCAGCAGGTTGGCGCCCTGCAGCGCCAGGCGGGCCAGGGCCAGCCGCCCGCGCTCCCCGCCCGAGAGCACGCTCACCTTCTTAAACACGTCATCCCCGCTGAACAGGAACTTCGCCAGCGTGTCGCGGATTTCTGCGGGGCGCATGGCGGGCGCAACTGCGGCAACTTCCTCCATCAGGTCCCATTCCGCGTGCAGCCCTTCGTGCGCCTGGGCAAAATAGCCAATCTGCAAGTTGGCTCCCAGGCTCACCTCCCCCGCATACGGCGGGATCTGCTCCAGCAGAGTCTTGAGGAAGGTGGTCTTCCCGGCCCCGTTCGGACCAATCACCGCCGCGCATTCGCCGCGCACCAGCGTCAGGTCCGGCGCGTGGAACAGCGGGCGGCCCTCATCCGCATAACCGATGCTCAAACCCTGTGTGCGGATGACCAGATCCCCCGACCTCCCCCCCGCTTCCAGGCGCAGGCGCAGGCGGCGCTTTTCCACCGGCGGGGTGAGGCGCGCTTCGTCCAGCAGGCGCTCCAGCCGTTTGCGGCGGCCCTGCGCCTGGCGCGTGTTCTGCCCGGCCATGTTGCGCCGGATATATTCTTCCTCTTTCTCAATGAATTCCTGCTGCGCCTGGTATTCTTCAATGCGGCGCTGGTAGCGCTCGGCGCGCTGGCTGAGGTAGGCGCTGTAATTGCCGCGGAAAACCTCCAGCCCCGGAGACATTTCCCACACGCTCTCCACCACCTGGTCCAGGAAGTAGCGGTCGTGCGAGACAATCAGCGCGGCGCCCTCCCAATCCCTCAGGTAATCCTCCAGCCATTCGATGGCGGCGATATCCAGATGATTGGTGGGCTCGTCCAGCAGCAGCAGATCGGGATTGGTCAGCAGCAGGCGCGCCAGCAGCGCGCGGGTGCGCTGCCCTCCAGAGAGTTGTTCCACCGGGCGCTGCTCATCCGCCGCCGAAAAGCCCAGCCCGGTCAGCACCTGGCGGATGCGCGTCTCATACGTGTAGCCGCCGGCATGTTCAAAGGCGTGCTGCAGCCGCCCGTAAGCCTCCAGCGCTGCCTCGGCCTGCTCAGGGTCGCTCATGGCCGCTTCCAGGCGCGCCAGTTCCTGCTGCTGCTCCAGCAACGTACTGAACGCCGCCAGGCAAGCCTGCCAGAGTGTGCCATGCTCATCAAAAGTGGCCTCTTGCGGCAGGTAGCCCACCTGCAGCCCGCGCGAGCGCTGCACCTCCCCCGCCGAAGGCTCTTCCAAACCCAGCAGAAGACGCAGCAGCGTGGTTTTGCCCACCCCGTTGGTCCCCACCAGCCCAATTCGGGCGCGGTGTGGCATGCTAAACGACAGGTGGCTGAAGATATCCACCGCTCCGTAAGATTTTCCAAGGTCAATGGCTGTGATCAGGGGCATTTTGTTTTCTACCGCCCAAGTATACCCTAACTCCCGCCGCTCCCAAGCGCACAACTCCGGAAAGGGAGGGGTTGCCCCCCATGCTATAATATTTTTATGAAAATCTGCCTGCTGCACTTCACTGCCCCACCCCTGGTGGGCGGAGTTGAAACCACCCTCGCCCACCTGGCCCAGCAGCTTGCCCGCTCCGGGCACATGCTGCGCATCCTTGCCGGGCGCGGCCAAACCTGGGATGCGCGCATCCCGGTTGAGCTTTTACCCCGCCTCGACCTGCGCCACCCCCAGGTGCTGCGCGTCAAAGCCGGCCTGGATGCCGGGCAGGTGCCACTTGAATATACTGAGCTTTCCCAACAGTTAGAAGCCGACCTGCGCCGCGCCACCCAGGGCTGCGACGTGCTGATTGCCCACAACGCCGCCTCCAGCACCCGCCACCTTGCCCTCAGCACGGCGCTGTTCAACCTTTCTCAGTCCGGGCGCGGACCCAGGCTGATCCTCTGGCATAACGACTTTGAACTCGATGCCGACCTGCCCGCCGGCCCCCCCTGGGAAGTGCTGCGCGCCCCCTGGCCCGGCGTCAAACACGTGGTCGTCTCAGAGGCGGGGCGCCAATCGTTGGCTGCGCTTCTGGGGTTGCCGCTCAAAGCCGTCCACGTCATCCCCGCGGGTCTCTCCTTTGCGGATTTTCTCAACCTCTCTCCGCGCACCCTGCACCTGGTGGAAGACCTGCAGCTTGCTGCCGCTGCGCCCATCCTGCTCACCCCGGTGCGCCTTGCGCGCCGTAAAAACCTTGAGCTGGCCCTGCAAATGCTCGCCGAGCTGCGCCGCAAGCTGCCCGATGCTGCCCTGCTCATCACCGGCCCGGCCCACTCCGAAAGCTATTTTGAGGAACTGCAAAAACTGCGCTCCTCGCTCAAGCTGCAGGGTACCGCCATACTGCTGGCCGAATTTATCCCGGACGGCCTGCCCGAATCCGGTCTGGCCGACCTCTACCGGCTGGCCGATGCCCTCTTCCTGCCCAGCCGCGAAGAGGGTTTTGGCATGCCCCTGCTGGAAGCCGGCCTGGCCGGGCTGCCCATCTTTTGCTCCAACCTGCCCGCCCTGCAAGCCCTGGCCGGTGAAAACGCCGTGTACTTCTCGCCGGAAGACCCTCCCCGCGAGATTGCCGCCCGCCTGGCTGCCCGCCTGCAGGCTGATCCGCTCTACCGCATGCGCGTGCGCGTACGCCGCGAATTCACCTGGGAAGTGGCTTACCACCGCCAGATTGCCCCCCTCCTGGAAGCCTGAGTCTCGAAGTCTATGACCGAACTACACCTCATCCGCCACGGGCAAACCGACTGGAACCTGGCCGGGCGCTACCAGGGCCAATCGGATATCCCCCTCAACGCTGAAGGAATCAACCAGGCCCGCGCGCTGGCGCTCAGCCTCAGCGGGCAGCGCTTTGATGCGCTCTACACCAGCGACCTGCAGCGCGCCCACCAGACAGCGCAAATCCTGGCCCGAAACCTCAACCTGCCTATCAACGTTTGTCGCAGCCTGCGCGAAATCAGCATGGGTGAATGGGAAGGCCGTCTGTTATCCGAAGTCTCCCTCGGCTATACGCAGAATAATTCCCCCCAGGCCCGCGCCCCGGGAGGGGAGAGCGTCTCCGAGGTTGCCGCTCGCATGACCCTCGCCGCCGCTGAGATCACCCGCGCCCACCCCCTCGGGCGCGTGCTTGTCGTCAGCCACGGGCTGGCCCTCGCCACCCTGGTCTGCCAGGCCAATCGCATCCCCCTTGAGCAGGTTTACGCCCACATCCCCAACAACGCCCAGCCCACCCTCATCACCTGGCATTAACCCTCACGCCTGCGCAACCTCCTGCAGCGGTGCGTGCCACCGCACCGGCAGCGCTCGCGGCCCAAACAGCGGCAGCGCCGTCTCATAGCCCAGCATCTTCTCCCGCGAAACGCCAAACGGCTCCAGCACCGCCTCCGCTGCGCGCAGCAGCAGTTCGGCGTAGCGCTCCAAATCCAGCCGTCTGGCGTCCGGCAGAGTGGGCAGGTCCCAGGCGTGCACCGCGCTTTCTCCGCGCAGCCACAAAAAGCGGATGCGCTGCCCCGGCTCAGCGGATTTACCCACCGCGTTGAGCTGTGCCACCGCCCGCGCCGCCGGTGACGGGCTGGTGTAGGCCTCCAGCTTGCGGCTCAGCTTGAGGCCCATCAGCAGCTTCTCCGGCGGCACCTCGCCGGCACGCAGCTCCCTCAGGCGCTGGCGCAAGCGGCGGCAGGCCGCCGGCAAATACGCCGCCACCTCATCCAGGCTGTCCGCCTGGGCCAGTATCTCCAGCAACTCCATCTGCACCTCGGCCACAAAACGCGGGGTATCCCGCCGGCGCGCCTCGATGCCCCGCACCTTAAGCGACCCATCCTGGAAAACGCCAAAATAGCGGTTGGGCACCGGCGCGCGCCCGTCCACCCGCGAGGGTAAAAACACCACCCAGCGGTAGATACCGTCCAGCGCAATCGAAAGCCCCGTGCGGCTGGCTACCTCCTCCAGCAGCGGGGCAAAATCCGCCTTTGAAACCGCCCCCGGCTTTTGCACCCACAACCCGTCCACGTACATGTGCAGCACGGAAAATCCGGCATCCTCGGCGGCTTCCTTGGCGCGCAGCAGCGCCTCCCGCCCGCCCGCCGTCACCGCCTCGTGCGCCTCGATCCTCCCGAAACGCGCGTTTTTATAGCCCAGGTAGCCAAAACAGGTCACCAGCAGCCACTTGTGCGCCGTGGAACGCGCCTGGTCGTGTTTGCGCTGCGGGTGCCAGGCCGGCAGCCCGCTGGTGCGCAGCTTGAGCGCCACGCGCTTCTCCAGCAGCGGCGCCAGCGTCTGCGGCACCAGCCCGGGCTTATCCAGCGGGGCCGCCTGTGGGTCGTTGGGGCGCGTCTCCGGCGAGATGTTGCCGCGCACCATGATGCTGGGGTACATGGAGATAAAGTCAATCGCGCCCACGTCGCGGTGCACGCCCACCAGCGGCTGATACACCAGCCCACCCTGGTCGCTCTCCAGCAGGTCCAGGGCGGTTTTAGGCCGCTCCACCTGCTGCTTGCGCCACGGCACCAGCGCCCCGATGCGCAGCGCGGTGGTGATTTGCATGGCAGAGATGCCCGTCCCCGGCGAGGTGCGCGCCGCGGTTTGCACCGGCAGCGCGGTCACGCGCGCCGTCTCCAGCGTGCCCTCCAGCGAGTAATCGTCCCACAGGGTGGCGTTGTGCCCGTCAATGTGCCAGCGCCCGAACAGGTTCACCTGCTGCCCGCGGTAAATAATCTGCCCGTAGGAAAAATAAGTGCGCTGCGCACGCTGCGCCGCATCCCGTCCCGGCTCGCGGTTGAGCGGCAGCGCCAGCCCCGCCGCACGGCTCATCTCCAGCAGGCGCGGCAGCAGCCAGGTATCGCCCCACGCGGTGAGCAGCATATCCGGATCATGCTTTTGCAGCAGGGCGCGCAGGTTCACCAGCAGGGGGCGGGGCGCATCCAGGGCAAAGCGGTAGGCGCAGCGCTCAAAACGCGCCAGCAGGTAGCGCGGCTCGGCGTGCGCCGGGTCGCAATCCGGTTCCAGTTCCAGCCCGCGCAGCGGAGCAGGGGATGGGTCCAGCTCCCAGGGGGTATCCAGCACCTGCAGCGCCTGCACCTCACCGCCGTTCGCCGCCCTAACCCGGCAGCGCGCCAGCGGAAAAGTGCCGTAACGCGCAGCGTGGCGCAGCGCCAGGGGAATATCCGCATCGTAAAAGGTCAGGTCGCCAAAATCACGCGCCGCCTGCCGGAACAAACGCGGCTGGTGTGCCGCGCAGGGCACTTCCACCGCCAGCACCGTCACCGGATGCGGCAGAAACAGGTCGCGCCGCTCCTCCCGCGCCAGGCGCACCGGCAGCGGCTGGGATTCCAGCCAGCGCCACAGCGCGCGCAGGCGCTCAGCGGGCCCCGCGGCATAAAAGGTGATAGGAAAGGCCTGGCGCAGGCGCACGCGCTCGCCGCTGTCGGCCAGCAGCCACAGGATGACGCCCCCCTGCGGGTCGTCGTACAGGTCAAAAAACCAGCCCTCCCACTCAGCCATCTTGCTCCGGCGGCGGGGCAAGCTGCCCGCTGAGTGCCTCCACCTGGTAGCGCAGGCGCAGCACCTCCTTGTGCTCCTCCAGCAGCATCGCCAGCAGAAAGGTCTCCATGGGCAGGGCGTTGGCAGCGTAGGCCGCCGCCGCCAGGTGTTGCCGCGCCGCCGAGAACAGGTCATCCAGCGCCAGCTGGTCGCTGCGCCGCAGCGCGCGCCGGAAGCGGTTAAACGCTTCCTCCTCCTGGTAAAACATCTGGGTGACGGAAGGCAGCGTGCGCCCCATCTCAGGCCTCCCACACCTGCGCGGCGGCTGCGCGCAGCTGGTCAAGCAGCGCTGCGCGCGCCGCGCGGTCGGCGCTGGCTTCCGGCGGTGGTTTGGCCGAAACCACCAGCGGTCCGGCCTGCGCCAGGCGGCGCAGTTCCACCAGGCAGCCCTTGAGCAGCTGGCTGGCCTCCTCGATGCGCACATCCTCATCGTAGAAGGACGAGAGTATATCCAGAACCAGGGTGGGCTGAGCCTGCGGGGCCGATTGCTCCAGCAGCGCAGCCATCTGGTAGCAGGTGAAGGCGCGCGCCACGCGGATGCGCTCCAGCGCGCCGCGCAGGTCGGTTGTGTAGTGGCGCACCTCGTGCGCCACCGGGTAAACGTTGAACTGGTTGCCCCCGTCCAGCACGCGCAGCGCGCCACCCAGCGCCGTGCGCGCCGCCAGTTCCAGCATCAACGCCCGGGCGGCATGCGGAGCCACCACCAGCAGCAGGCGGCGCGGCAGCGGCATGGGGAAGATGTGTGCTGGCGGAGTAAGCTCGGGCGGGTTTTGCATACACCCAGCTTACCTCAGATAGAACATCTTTTCAATCGCCCGTCCAGGTGAAGGCGCGGGTGAAAAATGGGTTAACCAGCCCAACAAGCGCCCTACCTGCCCCTTTCTGTAGAGGCAAAAGGCGTCTGCCCCGCCCCGGATTAAAAAGGACAGGATAATCCTGAGAAATATCCTGTCCATCCTTTTTACCCTGGCCGCCTGTCAAGCAGGAAATGGGTGTTCTTATCTCACATGGCTAAAAAATAACCTACCCCGCCGTCACCTCAGGATGCTGCCCGTTATTACCCGGCGTCGGTTGCGGCGTCTCTTCAGCCACGAACTGGCGCATGTACAGGTTGTAGTAAGCGCCGCGTTTTGCCAGCAGTTCGTCATGCTTACCGCGCTCCACAATCTGCCCATCCTCAATCACCAGCACCTGGTCGGCGTTGCGGATGGTGCTCAGGCGGTGAGCGATGACAAAACTGGTGCGCCCGCGCAGCAGCGTTTCCAGCGCCGCCTGGATCAGCCGCTCCGTGCGCGTATCAACGCTCGAGGTGGCCTCATCCAGGATTAAGATGCGCGGGTCGGCCAGTGCGGCGCGCGCAATCGAAACCAGCTGCCGCTGTCCCTGGCTGAGTCCGGCGCCGTGCTCGCCCAGCACCGTCTGGTACCCCTTGGGCAGCCGCTGGATGAACTCATCCGCCCGCGAGAGCCTGGCTGCCGCGTAAACTTCTTCATCGGTGGCGTCCGGCCGCCCGAAGCGGATGTTATTCATCACAGTGTCGCTGAACAGGAAGGTATCCTGCAGCACGATGCCAATCTGGCGGCGCAGGCTGGGCCGCGTCACCCGGCTGATATCCGTGCCGTCAATGCGGATGGTGCCTCCCACCACGTCGTAAAAGCGCGGAATCAGGTTGATGATGGTGGTTTTACCCGCGCCGGTGGGGCCGACGATGGCCACCGTTTGCCCGGCCCGCGCGCTAAAGCTGACGTCTGAAAGTACCGGCTGGCCCTTGACGTACTCCGCCGTGACGTGCTCAAACGCCACCTCGCCCCGGATCGCCGGCATCTCCACCGCGTCGGGGAGATCCACCACGTCCGGCTCGGTATCGAGGATGCCGAAAATACGCTCCGCGCCGGCCACTGCGCTCTGCAAGTTGGTCCACAGCGTGGAAATCTGCTGGACAGGCTGGTTAAAGCGCTGCACGTAAGCCTGGAAGGTGATAATCAACCCCAGCGAAACACTCGTGCCGAACAAATCCTGCCCGCGCAGCAAGAAAACCCCGCCCACCACGGTGACAATCGCCACCGCCAGGTACCCCAGCGCTTCCAGCGTGGGCGCCAGCGTGGCAGTGATCGCCACCGCGGCGATATTCGCATCGCGGTTGGCGGCATTGACCTGTTTAAACGCCTCGATGTTGGCTTCCTCGCGGCTGAAGGCCTGCACCTCGCGCACGCCAGAGATGCTTTCCTGCAGGTCAGCGTTGACGTTGCCAATTTCCTTCCGCGTGCGCCTGAAAGCCTTGCGCGCCCGCCCCGAAATCCACACCGTCGCCACCACCATCAACGGCATCACCACCATGCTGATCAGCGCGTAAACCAGGCTCCGCGTGAGCATGTTGTAAACCACCCACACCAGCAGCAGCGCGCTGCCCAGCACCTGCACCAGCGCAAAATTCATCGCCTGCTGGATGGTTTCCATATCGTTGGTGATGCGGCTCATCACGTTGCCGGATTCATTCTCTGCGTAGTAGTTAAGCGAGAGTTTATGCAAATGCGCAAAAACCTGCGTGCGCAGCGTGCGCAAGATGTGCTGGCCCGTCCAGGTCATCAAAAAGAACTGCAGGCCGCCCATCACCGCCCCCAGCACAAACAATCCCGCCATCAACAGCACCAGGCCGCCCAACCCCTGCACCGCCTGCTGCTGCGTGCCGCCGGCAGCGCCCGGGTCGTACCAGCAGTTGCTGGCAGAGGCTTCCGCGCCCGGCAGCTGCACCCGCCCAGCGGTGGCGGGCGTCAGGTAACAATCCACAATCTGGCCGGAAAGGTCTGGCGAGATGACCTGCGTCCAGGTGTTGATAACCAGCGTGATGGCCACCAGCGCCAGCACCCAGGCATACGGTTTGAGATACGCTACCAGCCGTCTGAGCGTTTTGCCCACGTTCGACGGCCTGGAGGTTTCCTGCATCAGTAAGTGGCGCGGTCCGCCGTGTCCACCCATCATAATTAATTCACCTCCGCCGTGCCCGCCACAGGCGCCAACACAGAATCTTCAATCAGTTGAGAGTTGTAAATCTCGGCGTAAATCGGGCTGGATTCAATCAGCTCATCATGCCGGCCCTGCGCCGCAATCTGCCCCTTGTCCAGCACCAGGATCTGGTCCGCCGTGCGCACCGTGCTGATGCGCTGGGCAATCACAAAGCTGGTGCGCCCTTTCATCAGGCGGCTCAGCATCTGCTGAATCTGGTACTCGGTGACGGTATCCACACTGCTGGTTGAATCATCCAGGATGAGAATGCGCGGATTGAGCAGCAGGGCACGCGCAATCGCCACACGCTGCTTCTGCCCGCCGCTGAGCGTGGTGCCGCGCTCGCCCACGCGCGTCTCATACCCTTCCGGGAAGTCCATGATAAACGCATGCGCCTGGGCTGCCCGCGCCGCCTGTTCAACTTCTTCCTGCGAGGCCTCGGGCCGCCCAAAAGCAATGTTCTCGCGGATGGTGCCGCTGAACAGGGTGGTATCCTGCAGCACAATGCCAATCTGCTGGCGCAGTGAATCGAGCGTCACATCGCGCACATCCTGCCCGTCAATCAACACCCGCCCCTCGCTGGCATCATAAAAGCGCGGAATCAGGTTGATGATGGTGCTTTTACCGCTGCCCGTCGCCCCCAGCAGCGCAATCGTCTCGCCTGGTTGGGCGCTAAAGCTCACCGCTTTTAGTGCCGGGTCGCCGCCGCCAAAATAACGGAAGGTGACCCCCTCAAACGTCACATTGCCCTGCACAAGGGGTAAGTCCACGGCCCCGGGTTTGGTCTCCACATCGCTGCGCGCATCCAGGATCTCAAACACGCGCTGCGCTGAAGCCGAAGCCTGTGACATCTGTGAGATAATCATGCCCAGCTGCCCCAGCGGGAAGAACACGTACACCAGGTACAGGCTGAACTTCTGCCACTCCCCCAGCGTTAGCGTGCCGTAGATGATTTGCTCGCCGCCAAAGTAGAGCACCGCCGCCTGCCCCAGGTTGGCCACCAGAAACACCACCGGGAACAGGAACGAAAACAACCGGCTCACCTGGATTTGCTGTCCCATCAACTCATCCGCCGAGCGGTTAAAGCGCGCCTGCTGTTCAGGCTCGCGCACAAACGCCTTGATAACCTTGATGCCCGCCAGGTTCTCCTGCAGCACGGTGTTGAGCGCCGAAAGCTTCTGCTGCACCTTCATGAACAGCGGCTGCGCCAGGCTGCCAAACACCAGGAACATGAGCATTGCCACCGGCAGCACCGGCAGGATGACCAGCATCAGCTGCGCGTTGGTCAGCGTCAGGATGATCAAAGTCGCCGTCAGCATAACCACCGCCTGGGTCGCCATCAGCAATCCCTGCCCGATGAACAGGCGCACCTTTTCCACGTCATCCGTCGCGCGGATCATCAACTGCCCGGTCTGGTTCTGGTCGTGATAGCTGAACGACAGCCGCTGAATCTTGGCGTAAAGCTCGTTGCGCAGGTCAAAGGCAATGCCCTGAGAGGTGCGCTCAGCCATGTAGCTGTACGAGAACGCAAACAACCCGCGCACCACCGCAAACACCAGAATCAGCCCACCTGCCGTCAGCAGCGCAGTTTCGGCGCCATTCTGGTTGGCGGCCAGTTGCTCAGCCGTCCAGCCCAGCTTCTCCAGCACCGTCCCCTGGAAAGCCACCGGCACTTTAAGCACCTGGGCAGCCATGTAACCGTTGGTGATGGCATCAATGATGTTCTGCACCAACTGCGGCACCATCAGCATGGCGCCCGTAGAAAGGAACAGGAACAGGTAAGCCGCCGCCGCAATACCGCGGTAGCGTCCCAGGTAGCGGATGGCCCGCCCCAGCGGGGCCAGGCTCATCTTTTGACGCTGGCGAGAGGGATCAGGGGATCGTGAACGCAAGGCAACCTCCAAAAAGATGACTAAAGATGACTATCGTCCATCGCTCTCGGGCAGCCCACCCTGTGGCAAACTGCACGCAATAAGCGGACGGATTAATTTCCTTAACAAAGCATTCAGCAGCGCTTGCTCCTCTGGCAAAAGCGCCGCCGCCATCTGATTCAAGCGCTGAATGTGCCGCGGCGCGCTGCTCTGCACCACCTGCCGCCCGGTGTCCGTCAGGCGGATGCGAAACAGGCGCTTATCCGCCGCGTCAATCTGCCGGGTAATCAGTCCCTGCGCTTCCAGCCCGCGCAGGTGTGAACTGATCGTATTCTTGCTCACTTTATCGCTGCGGCTCAGGTGCGTGGGCGTCAGCCCCGCCTGCCGGCCCTCGCATTCCTCCCCGTAAAGGCGCATCAACAGCCCCAGGCGCGGCCCGGAAAGGTCGTACGGGCTGCCTTTCTCAACTGCCTGGTTCTCAAAGAGGTTAGAAGCCATGCGCAGCAGCGCAAACAGCTCAACGCCGGCAATCTCATCGCTGCCGGTCATCGCGCGCACGTGAGCGCGCATGTGCGCCTGCATCGGCTCAAACGGGTCAGGGTTAGTGGGCATAGCCGCTCCATATCGTCACAACTCGAATAGTACGAGGCGGAACTATACACCCCGGTATCACTTTTGTCAATGGTGTTTCTTTACTCCAGCCCCCGCTTTGACCCCACCCCGCGTCCCCGCGGGCTGAAATCACCCCTCCCACCCGTCAAAATTCCACCCCTCCAGCGCCAGGCGCAGCTCCTGCCGCCCCGCCACCCCAAACTTGCGCAACACGTTGGAAACATGCGTCTTCACCGTGTTCGGCGAAACCTCCAGCCGCAGGGCGATGTGCCGGTTAGTGTAGCCCAGGCACACCAGCGCCGCCACCTGCTGCTCGCGCGGCGAAAGGCTGCGCCAGCAGGCCAGTTGCGCCTCCGCCGCCTGGCGGTCGCAAAACGCCTGCGCCAGCAACTTTGCCGCCACTTCCTCCGCCGGGCGTTGCTCCCGCTCCGCCAGCGATTGCAGCCACGCCCCCGTCTGCTCATCCAACGTAAACACGCGCCGTTCCGCCCTGCGGACCAGCCCCAGCGCCTGCAGCACGCGCCTCCAAAGGTTCATATCATCATTATATCAGAATTTATGTTCTAGTACATTAAGAATCCGGGGCTGCTCAGAGTGAGGCAATTTCAATTAAACACATCCGGCCTTGCAGTCAATTCTTTACCAGGTTGGAAAAGTAAAACCGGGTCGCGTGCCTGCCTGATATTTCCTCCAATTCCCGTTCTCTCCCCCTTCCCAACTGCTGTGAAAGGCTGTATGATGAAAATGCAGGCAAGTGCGCACCTGCGGGGAAGAAAAATGTCAGCTAATAAAACACCGCCCTCCAATCCTCGAATCTGGGTACGGATCACCTTCGTCTATCTGCTCATCCCGCTTATCCTGTTTCTGTGCCAATGAATACTAATCAATGGCGATTATCGGTCCGTAAGACAATTGGAGGGATTGCATGGAATGAAAACAATCGCTACCATCAGGTCAGGATATGTAAGACATACTGGCATTCTTTGGTTCAAGTGCACATAGTGACTTTCGGAATGGAAAAGTAAAATGGCTTATAATTCAAGAAGCATGGATAGATATATTTTCTAAGTTGGTTGGAAATGGAATTATTGTTTAAGCTTTTCAATTAACAATCGACTTAATTGATAAATTATTATGCTTAGATTGATCCAGAAAAATGCATCTATCACCAAAGCAGGAATATCAACTCTCCATTGAATTATTTCAGGATTTTTAGCCACATATTCAGCAACGGGCATTCCTTTTTCTAAGGCCGGCAATATTGATAAACCACCGTCCATCCAACTAAATGGATATCCCTTATGTAAATGGAATAACCATTCTCCACCTGCATAATTCTCTGTAAAAAGTAAACTAGCAATTATCCCAATTATACCTATCACAATAGATAAGCTAATTTGGAATTTGGTCAATCGCTTTATTTTGAACCAAAGCAAAGTTGTACTGATAGTTATTACCGCCATGTTTAGTAAGGCGCGCTCGAAGGTAGAATTACGTCGTATTATTAACAAGGTAATGGCCATAAACAAACTAATAACCGAAAATGCAATAACTATTTTGCTTCTTTTCATATCTGAAATCTTGAATGGCTCAGAAATATTTTCCATTGAAGTTATTAATCCCTTCCCTTTCGTCATAAATGATACCAATTATTCATCCATCAACTCAACTAATTATTTATTGTTTGATTATGGATGCACTGCTTGGATTACGTTTCCAGCAATAAGCCATTCATCCTTTATTTTTACTAAAGTCATTTGATTTGTTCTAGGGCCATCATCAAAGACAATTGTAGCAACATCATTTTCAATA
>CAYVOX010000062.1:0-2614 GCA_964453035.1 uncultured Anaerolineaceae bacterium | reverse complement strand
AGAAATAATTATTGTAAGAGCCAGGCAAATAATTAAAATCTTTTGGTATTTGGCCTATTCATGAATTTTCTCCTCAAAGTGTGTTCAAAAATTATGAGTTGAATGAAGTCATTTTACATGTATGGACCATCGACCGATATTATTTGGCAAGTTATAATCCCAAGCCACATGTTTTCGGTCGAAACAATGCTGATTTATAAGTAAAGTGAATGTCTGCGCTGGAATTTGTTTATTAACGCCACATCCATCTGTGTAGTCGATCTGGTCGACACTTGTGTCACCATAACCCACAATAAATCGAACATGGTCGGGAATACCATCAGGAGGGTCACTTGGATTTTCCCCTTGTAAATCCATAGTAAAGAAATCTCCGGATATTAGGTTTGTTGGCCAAGAATATACTTCAAATTCGTTAGGATATTGATGAACATATGTGTTAAACCAATCGGTTGCACTCCATGTATTGGAATTTTCATACCACCAAAGAACTGGTTTATACCACCATTCGAAAGGATCATTAGGGTCCCAATCACCGGTTTTCAAGGCTAATCCACCTTCGTGAATAGCTTGAGAAACATAATTCGTGCAATCAGTACAACCGCAAGTACTTTGGTAATTAGGATAATTCGAATTGCGGCCATGAGCCCAAGCATCTGCATAATCAACCGCCTTATTACGATCATAGCTCTTAACAACGATAGGTAAGTAAACCTGATAATTTAAATTATCACGTTGTGCAGGTGGAATTAATGTTTCTGTTGGGATAATCGGGGCAGGATATGGGGGAAAAGCAGTTTGTACTTTTGCCGCCCCACTAATTGAAGGAGTTGCTGGAGGTGGATATGGAACTTGATCAGAAAGGGAGTTAAAAGACATGGCGGATTGTTCAAATACAAGGAGAACATATGATTACTGATTTCGTGGTGAACGGTGAGGTGCTGGTGGCGATTTTGGCCATGGTGGCGAGCCTGGTGTTTAATTATTTCCCGAAAGTGCGGGTGTGGTTTGCGGGGCTGGCCAGCGAGGCGAAAGCTATTGGAGAGCTGGCATGCGATGTGAAGGCTATGGCGGGGTTTGTGACGAACTCGACCCGAGCTTTTCCGTCGTATCCTGCGGCAAATCCTTCCCCGCCTGCTCCCTCAAATCAAACCGGTACACGTTCGTCTCCCGCCGCTGAAAACCCAGCCGCTGGTACAGCCGGTTAGCCGCCTCGCGCTTCGGGTTGGAAGTTAAATCCACCGCATCGCACCCCAGCGCCCGCGCCTGCGCGATTCCCGCCCTGGTCAGCCCCGCGCCGATGCCCCGCCCGCGCGCTGCCTCATCCACCACCACATCCTCAATATGCGCGTGCAGCCCGGTCGGCGTGCGGAACACCACCAGCGTCAGGCTGCCCACAATTCTCCCCCCCATCACCGCCGTGAACAGCACCGAGCGCGAAGCGATCATCTCCGCCAGTTCCGCCGCCGTGGGCGGTCTGCGCCCCGCTGAAAGCTGCGGCATCAACCGTTCAAACGCCTCCACCAGTTCGGACGTCACCGCCCCCATCACCGCCACCTCAAATTCATCATACTGCCCGCCTTTCCGCCATCCCAGGTCAGCTCCATCCCAGTGGATGCACTCCAATTTGCCGTCGCGCGCTTCCGCCACTACCATCGCGCAGTTAGCCAGGGGGTGACTCCACGAAAACGTCGGGTCAATCCGCTCCAGCACCACCGGCAGCCCCGCCCGGAACAGCCCACCGTGCCCCACCAGCACCATCCGGCTCGCGCTCTTGCCGTGCTCCGCCAGCAGCCCGCGGATGAACGCCCCAAAGCGCGCCTGCAGTTCCCCCAGTGTCTCGCCGTCCGCGATGCGCGCATCCAGCACTTCCTTGTACCACTGCTCCATCGCGCGTTCATAAATCTGCCAGGCTTCCGCGTCGCTGCGCCCTTCCAGGCTGCCGTTATTGTTCTCGCGCAGTGCCTCCTCCTGGTGGTTAGGTACCCCCAGCGTCGCCGAGATGATCTCCGCCGTCTCCACCGCGCGTTGCACCGGGCTGGAAAACAAATGCGTGATGCCCTCCCCCTGCAGCCGATCCGCCAGACCCTGCGCCTGCGCCCGCCCCAGTTCGGTCAGCGGGTGCTTCCAATCCTGGTTAGAGATAATCCGTAACACATTGGCTTCACTCTCGCCGTGCCGCGCAAAGTAAAGGCGCATGCTCAATCCTCCCTCAAGGCCCAGTCCACTGCCGCCTCGGCATGGATGCGGGTGGTGTCAAACAGCGGCACGGCACTATCCCCCTGGCTGACCAGCAGCCCGATCTCCGTGCACCCCAGGATGATCCCCTGTGCCCCGCGCGCCGCCAGCCCGCGCATGATTGCAGCATACGCCGCCCGTGAATCCGCTCGAACCTGCCCCAGCACCAGCTCCTCGTAAATGATGCGGTGCACCACGGCGCGCTCCTCTTCAGGCGGCGTCAACACCTCCAGCCCGTGCCGCTCGCGCAGCCGACCGGCGTAAAAATCCTGCTCCATGGTGAAGCGCGTCCCCAGCAGGCCCACCCGGCTCAACCCCGCCGCCCTGATGCGCTCCGCTGCCGCATCGGCAATGTGCAGGAACGGGATGCGCACCGCCG
>CAYVOX010000061.1:0-16932 GCA_964453035.1 uncultured Anaerolineaceae bacterium | reverse complement strand
AAGACGTTCACACTGCCGTGGAGCGCCGCCTGACCGAGTTGATTGGACCGGTAGCGGGTAAGTTGCACACCGGACGCAGCCGAAACGACCAGGTGGCAACCGATTTTTGCCTGTGGATGATGGAAGCAGTGGATGGTATTGGCCACAGCATCAAGGATTTGCAGGCTGCGCTGGTTGAACGCGCGGAGATGGATATGGCGGTGGTGCTGCCGGGTTACACCCACCTCCAACGCGCCCAACCCATCCTGCTCAGCCACTGGTGGCTTTCTCATTTTTGGCCGCTGCAACGGGATGGAGAACGGTTCCAGCAGTTGAAAACGCAAGCCGGGGTTTGCCCGCTGGGCAGCGGCGCGCTGGCTGGCACGCCCGTAGCAATTGACCGCCAGCAACTGGCTACAGCCCTGGGGTTCCATTCCGCTGCACAAAACAGCCTGGACGCGGTTTCAAACCGCGATTTCGCGGTTGAATTTCTATTCAATTCAGCCCTGATGGGCGTGCATCTTTCGCGTTTATCCGAGGCGCTGGTGATTTATTCCTCTGCGGAGTTCGGCTTTATCGAGCTTTCGGATGCGTATTCCACCGGTTCCAGCCTCATGCCGCAGAAAAAGAACCCGGATATGCTGGAACTGACCCGTGGAAAAACAGGCACGCTCATTGGCAAATTGACCGGTTTGCTGGCCATGCTTAAGGGGTTGCCTTCGGCTTATGACAAAGATTTACAGGAGGATAAGGAGCCTGTGTTTGAGGCTGCTGATACGGTGGAGGTGATGCTGCCGGTGATGGCTGGTCTTTTGCGCTCTTTGCGGATTAACCCTGAGCGCATCCGGGCGGCTTTAGACCCGGCGATGCTGGCAACCGACCTGGCAGATTACCTGGTTGAAAGGGGCATCCCTTTCAGAGAGGCGCACAGCCTGACCGGAAAAGTGGTGCGGAGCGCACTTGAGGCAGGCACGGCGCTGAACGAACTGCCTCTGGATGCGTTCAAAGCGGTGCATCCCATCTTTGATGAGCAGGTGTACGCGGTGTTCGATTTTGTTCGCTCCACAGCTCTCCGCGCTGCCCGGGGCGGAACCAGCCCGCAGGCGGTGTGGGCTCAGATGGAAAGCGCGAGAGGCTTACTTGAGAAGTAACTGAACCTACCATCGAAGAATTGATAACCCCCGGGGCAATTATCCGCCCGGGGGTTGCCATTGCGGAGAGGTGGGGAAAATCTGAGTTACAATACCGGTATGGACACGTTTGAAATTGACCTGACTGCGCTGGTTTATGGGGGAGATGCGCTTGGGCGCCTGCCTGATGGAAGGGCGGCTTTTGTGCCCTTTGGCCTGCCGGGTGAGCGGGTTGGCGTGCGGGTGCTGGAAGAAAAACGCAGCCATGTTCGCGCAGAACTGGTGAAGGTGTTGCAGCCCTCACCGGTGCGCATCCAGCCGCGCTGCCCGCATTTTGGCAGCTGCGGCGGCTGCCACTACCAGCACCTGGCTTATCCGGAGCAACTGCAAGTCAAAGAAGGCATCCTCCGAGACCAGTTGCAGCGACTGGCTGGTCTGCCCAACCCTCCTATTAGGCCGATTGTGCCTGCGCCAGAACCGTGGAATTACCGCAATACTATCCAGTTTAGCCTTGCGGAGGATGGGCGTTTAGGATTTCAACGCGCGGGATCGCACGCGGTGATTCCCATAAGCGAGTGTCATTTACCTGAAGCAGGGCTGAACCACCTGTGGCCAGCGCTGGATATCGGCGCTGAGAGTGGCATTAGCCGGTTGGAACTGCGCCAGGGCGCGGAAGAAGACGCGCTGGTGCTGCTGGAAGGCGAGCATACGCCTGACCTCAACCTGGAACTACCCGTTTCGGTGGTACACCGCACCCCTGAGCAAGAATTTGTGCTGGCGGGCAATGATTACCTGATGATGGAAGTGCTGGGGAGGCCATTTAAAGTCTCCGCCGGGTCGTTTTTCCAGGTCAACACGGCTCAGGCGGGCGCGATGGTGACTTACCTGCAATCGCTCCTGCCCCTCAACCTTAACAGCACCTTATTGGATATCTACTGCGGGGTCGGGTTGTTCAGTGCATTTTTTACCGGCAGTGTGCAGCGCTGCATCGGCGTAGAGCTTTCCCCTTCGGCCTGCCTAGATTATGTGGATAACCTGGATACCTTTGAAAACGTTGAGCTTTACGAAGGCGCTGCCGAGGATGTGTTGCCTGCTCTGGAGGTTCATCCGGACGTCATTTTGGTGGATCCTCCACGCGCGGGATTGGACCGCCGGGTGTTGGATGCCATTGCGCGCCTGCAAACGCCTGTGCTTGCCTACGTCTCTTGCGACCCGGCCACCCTGGCGCGCGATGCCAAACGGCTGCTGGCGGCTGGCTATATGATGGATTCCATCACGCCTTTTGATTTATTCCCTCAAACCTACCACATCGAAACCATCAGCCTTTTCCGCTTATGATGATCAAGTGAGGTGAATTATGAAAATCAAGCGCCTGTTTCTGGTTTTTGGGATTGTTTTAATGCTCCTGGCAGCCTGCAATTTGCCCGGAGATGGGGGGCCTACGCCGCAAGTCATCAATCCTAAACTGACCACTACCTCACCGTTGATCACCCCGCAGATAACCGTGGTTACCCCTACATTTGAGAAACTCAGCACAGCCACGTCTCTGCCTGCAACGAAAACGCCGGTGCTGCCAACGGCTACCACCGAACCTGAGCCGCGTCCGGGCGCAAGCGTTGAGGCAGTGTATTTTGCCTCGCCCCCGGCTATTGACGCGGACTGGAATGACTACACCAGCCTTGAATACGCCGCCGAGGTGGTGGTTTACGGTCTCTCCAACTGGACGGACCGCAACGATCTGGCAGGATCCTTCCGCATCGGGTGGGATGCAGCCAATTTGTATATCGGCGTCAAGATTAGAGATGATAAATATGTTCAGAATGCTTCGGGTGAGGAACTTTTCAAGGGGGATAGTATCGAAATCATACTCGACGCTGACTTGACAGGTGATATTGCCTCGGATAAATTGAGCAGCGATGACTTTCAACTGGGTATTTCGCTGGGCAAGCCAAAAGCCAACCAGAGCATGGAAGCTTACCTGTGGTTCCCTGCGGGCCAGGCGGGCGCTGTGACGGGCGTCAAAGCCGCCGCGGTGCGGGATGACAGCCAGGGCATCACCCGTGCTGAGTTTGCCATCCCCTGGAGCCTGTTTGGCGTGATGCCGCAAGTGGGCGACAGTTTTGGCTTTGCCTTATCCGTTTCGGATAACGACGATACCACCAAAAACGCGCAGCAAAGCATGGTTTCATCAGCCAAGGGACGCAATCTGGCTGACCCGACCACCTGGGGAGAGTTGCTGCTGGGGAAGTAAACCTTACTGTTGAGCGCGCCTGGCTTTGAGCCACTGGATGGCGACGCCCCGCTCTGGCGAGAAGAGGAATACCAGCAAAAAGATAACGGTCGCAACCAGAACAATGGCTGCGCCGGAGACGATATTGAGGTAATAACTCAAATATAACCCTGTAAGGCTGGAAAATCCTCCGATGACGGCGGCGATGACCATCATCACCGGCAGGCGGCGGGTGAGCAGGTAGGCGGCTGCACCCGGCGTGACCAGCATGGCGGCGACCAGACCAATGCCAACTGTCTGCATTGATACCACAATCGTCACAGCCAGCAGGATGAGCAATAAGCTGCGCAGGCCTTCCGCTGGAAGACGCAGCGTGCGCGCAAGAATGGGGTCAAATGAGATAACCAGGAAGGGGCGGTACAGCGTGATGATGACCGCCAGAATTCCAGCGCCGAGAATGAGCATCACCCACAGGTCGTCCGGGCTGACGCCCAGCACATTGCCAAAAAGGATGTGGCTGAGGTCAACTGCGTAGGTGCGGATGCTACTGATGAGTGCCACGCCCAGGGCCAGGGCTGCCGCGAAGAGAATGCCGATGGCAGTATCTTCTTTAATCGTTCCGCGGCGCGAGATGAGCCCGATGCCAAGCGCAACCACAATGGCTGCGACCAGCGCGCCAATCAGCAGGCTGCCGCCCAGCAGGTAGGCGATTGCCACGCCCGGCAAAATGGCGTGGGCGAGCGCATCTCCCAGGAAGGCCATCGAGCGCAACACCACATAGCAGCCAATCACAGCGCACAAAACGCCTACAATCACCGCGGCTAACAGGCCGCGCTGCATAAAGGCATAATTCAACGGTTGGAGCAGCCAGTCCAGGATCATGGTTGCGCCTCGTGGTCTTCGCCGCAACATTCGTCGGTCAGGATGGCGCCGTCCATCACCAGCACATGCCCGCTGTAAGCGGATTGAATGTGGCGCGCATCGAGAGCCTCAGCGGGCGGACCGTAGCTGACCAGGCGGTGGTTAAGCAGCAGGGTTAGTTCAAAGCGGGTGGCAGCCAGGTTGAGGTCGTGCGTTGAAACCATTACGGTGACCTTTTCTTTTTTGAGGTCATCCAGCAACTTCAGGGTGGTTTCCTGCGTGGCAACGTCCACGCCGTTAAAAGGCTCATCCATCAGCAGAATGTGCGGCTCTTGAGCCAAAGCACGCGCCAGAAAGACGCGCTGCTGCTGCCCGCCGGAAAGCTCTCCGATGGCTGCATTGTGCAGCTTTTCAATCCCCATCTGTTCAAGGCAGCGGTAAACGATTCTTCGGTCGCGGTTGGAAGGGCGGCCAAACCAGCCGAACTTTCCGTAGCGGCCCATCATCACCACGTCTGCAACGGTCACCGGGAACTTCCAGTCCACCTCTTCGCGCTGGGGGATGTAGGCGACGCAATCCTGGTGGTTTCCGAGCGGCTGCCCGTGGATGTGGATCGTGCCGCTTTTAACCGGCAGCAAGCCCACCAGCGCCTTGAACAGGGTGGATTTACCAGCGCCGTTTGGGCCAACCACGGCTACCTGCGCTCCGTGCGGAACGTCAAACGTCACGTCTTCCAGGGCGGGCGAGCCGTTATAAGCGATGGTGACGCGGTCAAATTCCAATCGTGCGGGTTCTTCAAGAGGCGTGGTTTTCATTTTCACTCCCTGTTGCGAGGTGAATTGTACCCCAGTTTGGCAGAATCGTTTTTATGTGCTATAAATGCCCCTATGTCTCGTTTGACACGTATTTCTCTTATGCTGGCTGGCTTGCTGCTGGTGGATAAGGCGGTGGCTATTCTGCGGCAGGTGATTATTGCCAACCAATTCAAGCTATCAAAAGAACTGGATGCCTTCAACGTCGCCAACAACATCCCGGATCTGTTGTTCGCGCTGATTTCTGGCGGAGCGCTGGCGATGGCGTTCATTCCTGTTTTATCCGAGCTGATCACGCTGCAAAACCGCAAGGCGGCCTGGAAGTTGTTCTCCAACATCGCCAACCTGGCTTTTCTGGCTACAGCCGTCCTGGCTGTGGTGGTGGCGCTGTTTGCGGACCCCCTGGTGCGCTCGGAAGTTGGGGTGGCTCCCGGGTTTGAAACGGTGCAGCAAGACGTGGTCATTGAGTTGATGCGCCTTAACCTGGTTGCCACGCTCATCTTCTCGATTAGCGGATTGGTGATGGCCGGGCTGCAGGCGAACCAGCATTTTTTGCTGCCGGCCCTTGCTCCGATATTTTACAACCTGGGGCAAATCTTTGGCGCGGTGTTCCTGGCACCTGCCGAAGGGTATGTGATTGCCGGCGTTCAACTGCCGACTCTGGGGCTGGGGGTGCACGGACTGGTTTACGGGGTGATCTTCGGGGCGATGCTGCACCTGGGAGTCCAGATCCCGGGCCTGGTTAAATTTCAATTCAGGTGGAGTCCAACCCTGGGGCTGGGCGAGACTGTGGTGCAAAGGGTGCTAAAACTGCTGGCGCCGCGCCTGTTGACCATGTTTTGCGTTCAACTGACCTTTATTGTGCGCGATAACCTGGCCTCGCGATTGGAAGAGGGCTCGGTTTCTGCGCTGACCTACGGCTGGATGATAATGCAGGTGCCTGAAACGGTGCTGGGAACGGCAATTGGCATTGCCCTTTTGCCCACTCTTGCGGAACTGATTGCGCTTGAGAAACGTCAGGAATTTAAGGATACCATCCAGAGGGCTGTCAGAGTGCTACTGGGCTTTGCTTTGCCGGTTGCAACGCTTCTGGCGCTGGGAATCCAGTCGCTGCTGAACCTGGTTTTCAACCTGGGCGAGCGCGGGGATGTGCTGCTGCTCTGGTCAAGCCGGGCGTTTATGGTGGGGCTGGTGGGGCACACCCTGCTGGAGGTGGCGGTGCGGTCGTTCTATGCGCAGCAGGATGCGCGCACTCCCCTGCTGACGGCGGCGCTTAACCTGGCGCTTTTCACCCTGTTTGGTAGCTGGTTTTTCCAGATTGGCGGCGCGCCGGGGATTGCGCTGGCTGATTCGCTGGTGTTCACCTCCCAGGCGGTGCTGCTGCTGTACTTGCTACGCCGAAAAGTTGGCACAGGTATCACCTTTGGCGGCACGCTCGCGCGCGGAGTTCTTGCGGCGGTTGTTGGCGGCGCCATGTTCTGGCTGGTGACGACTGTAACAGGCGGCTTTCTGCCCTCGGTGATCGTTGCGGTCGGTGGGATGGGCCTGGGCGCGCTGGCGGCTTTGCCGCTGGTGTGGCCTGAAGCGCGCGTTTTGATGAAACTTTAGGCGTTTTTTCTACGGTATAATAACGATTATGTCTGAATCACCCGAACAAAACGGAGCGACTCGGCCCATTCACACTGGCGCCGGAGAATCGACTCAACCATTGCAGATCAATCCATTGCAACAAACGCAACCGCTGGCAACCAGGGCCGGCGAAACTATGCCCGTGCAGGTTCAGCCCGGAGCCACCATTCCGGTTCAAACCCAGCCACCTGCTGTACCGCCCCAGTACGCTGCTCCGGTGCAGCCGGCTGCACCGCAAAAACCTAAACGAATCACCGGTAGAGTGGTGCTGATTGGAATACTGGTGGTGCTGCTGGCAATCGCCTTCGGCGGTTTGCTTGGCTACCAGGACGGCATGAACAGCCGGCGCGGCCAGCAAGCCAGCGCTGTGGCAATGGAAGCTGCCACGCAATTTCAACTTGGGTTGAAAGATCTCAACGAAGGCCGCCTGGATGTTGCCAAAACACGTTTTGAGTATGTTATCTCGATTGATCCGAGTTTTCCGGGGGTTAAAGAGAAACTGGCCGAGGTATTGTTCACGCTGGCGCAACAGGCTAACCCCACCGCCACTGTGGAACCCACCCAATTTGTGGAACCGACTCCGGATACGAGCAATGAAGACACGCAGTGGAATTTCATCCTGAAGCAAATGGCAGGCAAGAACTGGGATGCTGCCATTAACGGCATGGATGGGCTGCGGAAGATCAATCTTCAATACAGGCCGGTTGATGTGGACGGCATGTATTTTATCGCGCTGCGGTTCAGAGGCGTGGATAAGATGCTCAAGTATGCCGACCTTGAAGGCGGCATCTACGACCTTTCACAGGCTGAGAAGTTCACCGCTCTCGACCGCGATGCAGACAGCTGGCGAACCTTTGCTCGCCTTTACCTGACGGGAGCTGCCTACTGGGACGTCAACTGGGAGAAGGTAGTTGAGATTTTTTCCCAGGTTGCCCCCTATTTGCCCAATCTGCGGGATAGCTCTGGCATGACGGCCATGGAACGCTACCGTATCGGAGCGTTAAAGCTGTCAGAATCATATCTCAAGAATGATGCCTATTGTAAAGCTTCGAAGCTTTACGAATCCATTCTTGCCATGGGACGCAATTCTACCTTAGAGCCAACGGCGACCTGGCTGGCGAATAAATGCAACCCACCCACAAAAACGCCGACCCCCAAGATGCCCACCCTTACCCCTTCGCTCACCCTGACGGGAACGTTGATTGCGCCAACCGCGACTCTCTCGAATACAGTAGCGGCGCCCGCCACCGCCACACCGACTTCACCCGCGGCTACCCGAACGCCAACTCCGCCGCCTCCAACGGCCACTTCACCCTCGCCCACCAAATAACCCCGTGGAAACACCGCAACCCTGGATATTGACACTCTTATACTGGCTGCACATGCTTGCCACGGTGGTCTGGATTGGCGGGCTGGCAGCTTTAGCGCTCTTTGTGCTGCCTGCCGCTCGCGGTGTGCTTAATTCGGATGTTTACAGCGCCTTCTTGATGCGCCTTGAAGCGCGCCTGCAGCGCCTGGGATGGTTTTCCCTGGGCGTGCTGGCGGTTACGGGCATGTTCCAGATGAGCGCTCATCCCCGTTACGAAGGCTTCCTGGCGATTAACTCTCCGTGGGCCAGCGCCATCCTTATCAAGCACCTGGCTGTTGGCGTGATGGTGGCTTTAAGTGCTTACATCACCTGGGGGTTGCTGCCTGCGCTGAACCGCCTGGCGCTGCTGATGAAAGCTGGCAAGCTGGATGACCCGGGTCGCCTGCGGACGCTTGAAAGGCGCGAAGCCTGGTTGCTGCGCGTTAACCTGGTGATGGCGATGATTATTTTGCTGCTGACGGCCTGGGCGAGAGCCAGTTAAACCCCATCTTAATTCAGCGCGGCGAGAAGTTGATTTTTCCGGGCGAATCCGGGTAGTAATGGATTACCGTTCTTTCAGGGTACTGCGAGGCGAGCAGCAGGTTGCCACCCTCCCCCTGATTGACGGCAATGAGATACGGACCTTGCAGATATGCATCCCCCAGCTCTAAAAATTGATAATATTCGTTCCAGTTCTGCGCGTGGATGATGAGAAGCGCGGGCGTTGCGGCTAACGCCTGAGGGCTTGAAAAAACCTCGAGGTTTTTACGTGTGACGCCGTATAAATGGGAAAGGCTGGCGGCTCGTCCAGGCAGGTAAACCAGCAGGTTGACAGCGATCAGCACCGCAACCAGCGCAGCCATCAAAGCTGACCGGCGCGAAAGGATGAATTCTCCCACCCTGAGAAGCTGGGAATTGCCGCCGCGGTTTGCAAGGCTGCGGATGCCAGCCGCGCTGAGCAACGTCAGGCTGAACAGGCCTTCGTAGTAATACCGCGGCCCGTAAAGCCAGGAGGCTGACCAGTACAGCGTGTAAGCCAGAACCAGCGAGAGGAAGACTGAGCTGACCAGCAGTGCCGGTTTGTTTCGCCTGAGTGCCGCGACTCCAAAAGGCAAGAAAATCCAGGAAAGGTAGGGCCAGCCGAACAGGTCGCTGGCACCTGTTCGCAGGCTGGTTGCCATGTTGACGAAAACATCGCCCAGATGGTATCCGCCGGGCTGGTAACCCACCTGGCTTCCAAAACCGAGGGCGTCTTTTTCCCACCACAGGGTGTAGGGGTTGAGCAGGGCGTTGCCGGTGAGCGCGAATTGCCATAGCAGGTGAAGCGAGGCTATCATTGCAGCCAGCAGGCCAATACCCGCCACGCGCAGCCTGGTGGAGCGGTTGCCCATGGCCAGTATATACAGCCCGTGCACGCCAAACGGCAGCGCAACGCCAAGCGCGGTGAGCGGGCGGGTGAGCGCAAGCGCGCCCAGGCACAATGCCGCAACCGCGGCGCTTAGACGGGGGCGCCTGGGTGCGGGTGAGACGGTATCCAGCCAGGCGTTAGCCAGCCCGGCGCTTAAAAACAGCGACCAGGCGTGTGAAAGTAAATTGCTGGAATTCATCAGGAAGAACGGGGAAACGAGCGTGAGCAGGCTTGCCAGCAAGGCGCTTTTCTCATCTGTCACTTTCTTGATGAGGAGATACATCAGCCAGAGGCTGAAGCCGCTTAATATTGGATTGACCAGGTGGCGAGCGCCGAGTTTTAACCCCGCTGCCAGAACCACCGGGTAGCCGAGAGGATATTTTCCAAAGCGGTTCCCCTGAAAATCAATGACAAACGGCACCGTGAAGCAGCTTCCGCAGGGTGGGGAAGGTAGAATGGCATGCCCTCCGACGACGGCCTGAGCCTGCCAGACGTAGGTGAATTCGTCTTCGATGTGGGGAATGGATTCAAAAACCTGCTCGCTAAAGCCAACTGCTGCCAGCACCGCCCAAAGACTGATCAGTAACGCAAGACGGTCGCAGCGAGACATGGCCGATTACGCCGCTTCGACAGCCAATCGCCCCATCAGGTCATGCGCCATGGCGCCGCTTATCTGCACGGGTACAATCTCGCCGACCGGGGCGCAGCCTTCGATTAGCACCAGACCATCGATCTCGGGTGCGTCGCGGTAGGAGCGGCCCACCGAGATGCCCTGGTCATACCCTTCAACCAGCACCGGCAGGGTTTTACCAATAAAGCTCTGGTTGCGGGCCAGGGAGATGCCCTGTTGCAACAGCATCAATCGTTCCAGGCGGCTGGCTTTGACATCCGCAGGGATGGGGTCGCCGAGCGGTTCACTGGCTGTACCCGGCTCAAAAGAGAAGGTGAAGGCGCCTACGTGGTCAAATTTAATCTCGGCGAGAAAATCCAGAAGGGCCTGGAATTCGGTCTCAGTTTCGCCGGGGTAACCAACGATAAAGGTGGTGCGCAGCGCCAGTTCCGGCAGGGTGGCGCGCATTTTGGATAGTGTGCTGTAAACCCATTCCATATTGGCCGGGCGGCGCATGCGTTTAAGCATTTCAGGGTGGGCGTGCTGCAGAGGGATATCGAGATAAGGCAGGATTTGGGGATGGCTAGCCATAACCTCGATGAGTCGGTCGGTCACATAGCCGGGATAGGCATACAGCACGCGAATCCACGGAATGCGCGGCGCGACAGTAACCATCTTTTCCAGTAATTCCGCCAATCCGTCCTTAAGTCCCAGGTCGTGACCGTAATCGGTCGTGTCCTGGGCAATCAGGTTAACCTCCTGAATGCCCATTTCTTGCAGGGCCAGCGCTTCTGAGAAGATGGTCTGAGGCGGGCGCGAGACCGCGGTGCCCTTGATGAGCGGAATGGCGCAAAAAGCGCACGGGCGGCGGCAGCCGTCTGCAATTTTTAGGTAAGCACTGCTGCCCTGCACGGCGGCGCGCAGCACGCCGCGCTCATCTGTTCCAACGGTGGGCGCATCCGGCAGGTGATAGAGGGTTTTAGGGTGCGGCTGACTGGAGCGCAGGGTTTGAACCACGTCAACAATATCCATCCAGCGCCGGGTACCCAGGATGCCATCCACCTCGGGGACGCGATTAACAATCTCCTGCCGGTAACGCTCAGTGAGGCAGCCCGCGGCAATTAACATCTGCCCGGGTTTCTTCTGGGCAGCCAGTTCTGCCAGAACCTGGTAGGATTCATCCCTCGCCGGTGCGATGAACCCGCAGGTGTTGACAATCAGAATGCTGGCGCGGTTGGGCTTTTCAGCAGCCTGGTAACCGGATTGTTCTAATAGTGCGGCCATCGACTCGGAATCGACGGTGTTTTTAGCGCAGCCCAGAGATACCAGGTAGAAAGACTTAGGAGTGGATTTTGGCATAAGAATCAGGGAATGAACGGTGTAATGGTGGCGGTAGGGGCGGTGGGCGAGGGTTTGAGCGTGGCGCTGGGGAGCGGCGTGCGAGAAGGCGTGGCGCTGAAGGCCAGCGTGGGGGTAATCACACCCTCGCGGGTGAACAAAATGCGTTTAACTTCACCGACCACGCCCAGGTTCCCCAGATCTTTTTGTCCATAGAAGATTTGCACGCCAGCAGCGTTGCTGATGAGAACCTCGATGGTGCGGTCACCGGCAAAAGCGTAGGCGTTGCCGGGTACCAGGCGTTCATCATAGATAATACGGTTATCGGCGGTGACCCGCAAGTAAGTACGCTGCGTGGCGACGATGTAGATTTGCAGCGCGCCGCTGCCGGTGATGGGAACCGTCCCGGTCAGTGCCAGGGTAGCCCCGCCAACCTGAGTGCTGACAGCGGTTTGCGGCTGGCGCGTGCCGATATTGGGCGGGGGCGTGGCGGACCTGGTGGGCAGTTGCGCCTGTGGAGAGGAACTCAACAGCACATCTGCGATGGAAAGCGGGGTGACCTGGTTGTTGGCCTGCTGGCGTGAGGAAACCTGGGAGGCGCTCCAGGCGGCAAATAAAAGCAACCCGATGATGACCGTGCCAACGATGATGAGGTCGGGGGTAACCAGGCGCGTCCAGCGGCTGGAGATTGCCGGGCGTTTTTTGGCGGGTTTTCGAGCCTCCGCGTTGGGGCTGCCCGGGGTGGATTTTTGCGGGGGCAGCAGGCGCTCTTCGCGGCGCGATTGTAACCCCTCGGCAAAGTTGTTGAGCAGCTCCTCAGCATCCAGGTTGAGGAAATGCGCGTAGTTGTTCAACATCCCACGACCCTGCACGGGCGAGGGCAAATCCTCCAGGCGGCCTTCTTCGAGCGCCTTGAGGTAATGAAGGCGCACATGCGTGAAGCGCTCAACTTCTTCGAGCGTCAGGTTAAGAGCATTGCGGCGTTCGTTGAGTACGCGCCCAATTTCCCTGAAGGAGAGTTGAGAAGGCTCGGATGATTTTTCCGGAAGCGGAGATGGGGTTGGAGCAGACTCGACCGGCTGAGGCGTGGGAGGTTGAAAGGAAGCCTCGGTGCCCTCACCTATCGGAAGCGGGAGCGGGGGAGCGGGCGGCGCCGGTGGAGGGGGTGGGGGCGTTTTTCCATCCAATAGATCGAGCAGCGGCTGGGCGGAGAGACCCAGAAAGCCTGCATAAAGACGAAGGAATCCTTTGGCCTGTACCTGCGAGGGCAATAAATCGCAGCGGTTGGTTTCCAGGGCTTCAATGTATTTGACGCGGATATGCAGAGCCTGGGCTACGTTTTCCACGCTCAGTTGTTTTTCAAGGCGCGCCTTGCGCAGTTGCTCGCCGATGCTCTCACTCATGCTCTTATTTTACCCGGTTAACAGAAACCGGCCTGCCAGCCATTGGGCTGGGACAGGCCGGCCTTGTTTTCAAAATTTGTGACAGAGGTATTTACTCGGCCTTGGGTTGGCTGGCGGGCAAAACAGGCACTTCGCCCTCGCGATGCACAATCACTTTGACCTCGGGGTTGAGGTCAACGGTCAGGTGAATGCGGGCAATGTGCTCGCCGAGCGTGCGGATGGGTTCAACTTCAACCTGGCGGCGGTCAATCTTGAGATTGAGGCGAGTGTTGAGCGTATCGGCAATCATCGCGGGTGTGATGGAGCCGTACAACTTGCCTGTTTCGCCGGCGCGGCTGGCAAACAACACCACCTGGCCTTTAACCACTTCGGCAACGCTGCTCAGCTCGTTGTTCAGCGCGGCGCGGCGTTGGGTGGCCTGAGCTTTAATCGTCTCTACCTGCTTGAGGGCGCCGGGGGTGGCCAGCACCGCCAGACCCTGCGGCATCAGGTAGTTGCGGCCGTAACCATCAGCGACGCGTTTAACATCGCCGGCGCGGCCCAGTTTGTATACATCTTTAAGAAGCAGTACTTTCATTTCTTCAAGCCCTTTCGGTAATTAATTGATTTGCTCTGCCGGGCGAAGGGTACAACGCCCTGAGCGGGTGGATTTTACCACAGAAAAGCCGCCGGGAATAGATGACTATTCAGGTTGCTGCTTGCGTTTTAAACCGTAGGCGCGCACTACCGGCAGCACCACCAGGATGCCGGTGTTGGGCAAATCCAGGTCTCCGGTGACCTTTTCGGTTGCGGAGACGATTTTATCCACCATTTCTTCGCCTTTGACGATGGTAAACAGGGTGCTGTTATGCTCCTCAGATGGGTTGAAGAAATCATTCAGGCTCGGCATGAGGGGGATATCCTCATCAAGGGGGTGGTTGTTTCTCAAACGCACCATGCCGCTGCTGGGTAAAATGGTAACGCCGGGCGCGCCGGCTTCTTCCCAGGCATCCAGCACTTCTTCAAGCTGGCTGTTATCGTGGAGGACAAGCAGGATGAAAAACATATCTGATCTCCCAAGTTTATGCAGGCGTTCGGTCAGGTGATTCTGAGGTGGCTGCGTGCGGCTGTTTGAAGGCGGCTCGCAGCATGATGGGCGTAAGCAGGGTAGTGATGATGACCATTCCCACGATGGCGGAGAATATCTCCTGAGAAAGCAAGCCCTGGTCTATGCCAACTTTGGCCACAATCAGGCCAACTTCACCGCGCGAAACCATGCCAATGCCAAGCTGGAGTGACTGCAGCCAGGTGTAGTTGCCAAGCCGAGCACCCAGGCCGGCTCCGGCGATTTTGCCGACGACCGCGACGGCTGAAATAATCAAAAATAGGGATAATGCGCCAGTGCCCAGGTCGCGTATGTTGACGACCAGGCCGATGTTGACAAAGAAAATGGGCACGAAGAAGATGTAAGCCAGGGAATGGAGGTTTTGTTCAATCTCGTGCTTTTCGCCGGTGCGGGCAAACATCAACCCGGCAATGAACGCGCCGGTGATGGCAGCCATTCCGCCGAGCAGTTCGGCGGCCAGGCCGTAAACCAGCAGGATGACCAGCGCAAAGGTGACCACACCCTGGCTGATGTGCAATTTATGGATGAGTTTATTGACCCGAGGCAGCACCCACAGGCCGAACGCAACCGAAAGTGCCAGGAAGATCACCATCTTGACGAGCACCAGGGCCACATCTGCAAACCCCGCGCCGCCTGAGCTGAGCGCAACGAAAGTGGAAAGCAGCAAGATGACCAGGATGTCATCAAAAACGGCGGCGCCCAGCAGACCCAGGCCAACTTTACTGCGCAGCACTTTTAATTCCATCAGGGTCTGCGCGCTGATGCTGACGCTGGTTGCGCCGAGTGTTAACCCCAGAAAAATGGCGTGGGATTGTTCCATGCCGGACCAGATACCGGTCAGATAACCCAGAAGGACGGGCAGCACCACGCCGAGTGACCCGGCTAAAGCCGCGACGCGAGAAGAGCGCCGTAATTCGTGCAATTCAAGCTCGATACCTGCCAGAAACATCAACAACATCACGCCCAGTTCGGCCAGTTCGTTGATGATTTCTCCCAGGTGGGCATCGGTGATGATGGGCAAATGAGTCAGGTCAAGGAGCGATGGGCCCAGGATCAGGCCCACCAGCAGCCTGCCCAGCACTGAGGGTTGCTTAAGGCGCATGCTGATGTGACCGGCAATGTTCGACGTGAACAGGATGACAGCCAGGACGAAAGTGAGTTGGAGGATTGGGGTCAAAGGTTCTCTTCTGTGTAAGATTCAGGACACTTGTCCAAATTTTACCATATGATTTTCCAATGCCTTTTCTTTTGCGTTCAGGTATACTCAAGATGGATAAGTTCATTTTTGACGGGCTGGATATTCTAACCTTTCGAGGTCTGGTATGGATTTTGATTCTGAACTGAAGCGTTGGGAAGAAGAAGTGCTTAAGAAATCCCTGCAAAGAAATGGCGAGCGGAGAGGTGAGTTTCGAACCTCATCCGGCATTGTGATGCCCCGGGTGGCTCTGCCAGTTGAGCGGGATTACCTGCAAGACCTGGGATTCCCCGGCGAGTATCCATTCACCCGCGGCACACAGCCTACCATGTACCGGGGGAGACTGTGGACGATGCGCCAGTATGCGGGTTTTGCCACGGCGGAGGAATCGAACCGGCGCTACCGCTTCCTGTTGCAGCAGGGGCAGACGGGCCTTTCGGTGGCGTTTGATTTGCCCACCCAGATTGGCTATGATGCGGATGACCCCATCGCCAGCGGGGAAGTGGGTAAGGTGGGGGTATCCATTTCCTCGCTGGAGGATATGGAAACGCTGTTCAGGGATATTCCCCTGGGAGACGTTTCAACCAGCATGACCATCAATGCACCAGCGGCGATTCTGTTAGCTATGTATATTGCGGTGGGCCGCCGCCAAAACGTGGAAGACAAGCACCTGTGTGGCACCATTCAGAATGACATTTTGAAGGAGTACGTGGCACGCGGCACGTATATCTTCCCACCCACGCCTTCCATGAGGCTGATTACAGACGTGTTCAAGTTCTGCAAAACGGCGGTCCCCAGATGGAACACCATCAGCATTTCAGGGTATCACATCCGTGAAGCTGGCTCAACAGCTGTGCAGGAGGTGGCTTTTACGCTGGCAGATGCGATTGCCTACACCCAGGCTGCGCTGCGCTCTGGCATGACGGTGGACGAATTTGCGCCGCAACTTTCGTTCTTTTTCAACGCGCACAACAACTTCCTTGAGGAAGTAGCCAAGTTCCGGGCTGCGCGCCGCCTGTGGGCCCACATTATGAAGAAGCGCTTTGGCGCAAAAGACCCGCGCTCGATGATGCTGCGCTTCCACACGCAGACGGCTGGCTCTTCCCTGACGGCTCAGCAGCCTGAAAATAACGTGGTGCGGGTCACCCTGCAGGCGCTGGCAGCCGTCATGGGGGGGACGCAATCGCTGCACACCAACAGCATGGACGAGGCGCTTTGGCTGCCGACCGAAAAATCGGTGCGCGTGGCGCTGCGTACCCAGCAAATCATTGGCGAAGAATCCGGCGTGGCGGATACAATTGATCCTCTGGCGGGTTCTTATGTGGTTGAGAACCTTACCGATCAAATTGTCCACAAGGCGATGGAATACATCACCCGCATTGATGAGATGGGTGGGGCGCTGGCCGCCATTGAAAACGGTTATATGCAGAGTGAAATCCAGGAAGCTGCCTATCAATATCAGCGCGCGGTGGAAAAGAATGAACAGATTGTGGTGGGGGTGAATAAATACCAGGTGAAAGAGGAACTGCAACTCGAGCGGCTGAAGGTGGACCCGACCATTGAGTTGAGCCAGCGCGCCAGGCTGGCAGCGCTGCGCGCGCGCCGTGATGCCAACCGCGCCAATGAATTGCTGGCTCACCTGGAGAGTGCTGCGCGCAGTGAGGAAAACCTGGTGCCGGTTTTCATCACCTGCGTTGAAAACTGGATCACGCTAGGCGAGATTTGCGGCGTGCTGCGCAGGGCATGGGGGGAATATCAACCCCCGGCATGGATTTAGATTTTAATTAGGAGGACAAAATGGCAAAAATTACAAAAATGAACCATATTGCGATTGCTGTGGCTGACCTGGAAGCAGCTTTACCCTTCTGGCGCGATGCGCTGGGC